>JBLIDB010000050.1:0-24782 GCA_047634015.1 Saprospiraceae bacterium | reverse complement strand
TCTGCTGCCGCAATTCGGCATTCTCTTTCTCTAATATGGATAGACGTGTTTCGATAAGCATTCCTTCTCTTTGAAATCCATTATCTTTTTCTCATTGGTCTTACTATAACTTGATCTTCTACTCTTTTATTTTAACATCATTTCAACCTGAGTAGTCACAACTATTCTAATACAGCTAGTTATTTTTTATTGTGTATCAACAGGGTAGAGCCTCGCACTGAATTGCTGCCAAACGAACATTAAAAAAAATACGACGGCAATAATTGCCGCCGTATCACATTATTCAGAATCACTCTGAAATTAAAAAAGTTATATCTATTTATGGCAGTAGCACCGCATCAATAACATGTATAACTCCATTTGTAGCATTATAATTAATGTCTATTATATTACTTGACCCATTAATGGAGAAATTTCCAAGATCAACTCCTATGTTTTGACCAAAGGCCGTAGGAAGTTCACCATTTGCATCCAAAGCGCCAGCAATATCTTTGTCAAATGCTTTGGCAGGAACTACATGGTATGTTAATACACTGATCAATGTCTCAAGAGGAATATCACCTAATGAAGCCCAATCATTATTACTATCAAGTAATGCCTGAAATGCAGCATTAGTCGGAGCAAAAACGGTAAATGGTCCAGTTCCGCTCAATACGTTTATTAGGTTTTGGTCTGCGGTTCCTTCATCCGCCGTTCTTGTTAAGGCAGCGATCAAAGAGGTGAATTCTCCACCTGCAGAAAGACGAACTGCTGTTTCTACTAAATTTCCTGACGGTGGTAATAACACACTATTAATTACATGTACTACACCAGAACCAGATTCAATATCAACTGCTATGATCTCTGTAGCACCATTGATAAAGTTTCCTGAAGCAACTAAAGAAAAGAATAATTCATTTCCATTGACTGTTACTGCTTGACTTGGTATACCAGAACTTAATACTTTGGCGCCTACAACATGATAGGTTAAGACAGACGCTAATGTCGCGGCATCAATGGCACTCGGATCTATACCGGAAGCAATGAATGCCTCATTATTTGGAGCAAAAATAGTGAGGTCAGGCGTTGTTAGTAATGTTTCTACAACACCTGCTTTTACAGCGGCACTGATCAATGTGCTAAATGCTTCGTTGAAGTATGCTGGTTCTAATACGGTATTTACAAATTGACCTACGGATGCTGGAACCAATACCTCATTTATGGTGTGAACAACGCCATTAGTCGCTTCTACATCAAACGGATTTATAACTGCTACCCCATTCACAGTAATTCCACTTGCTGTACTTAATGTGATGGCACTTCCTTCTAGAGTAGTAACATCTCCTGATGTAATATCCGATGAAAGAACTTTACCCTGAACTACATGATATAATAAAATCTGCTCAAGCACTGCAGCTGGTACATCATCTATACTCGTTTGTCCGATGACTGTCAATAAATTGCTGAACGCCTCATCGGTTGGAGCGAAAACAGTGTAATTGGTACTTCCTTGTAATGCATCTACTAACCCTGCCTTTGTAAGTGCAGCGGCTAAAGAGTTAAACCCATTTGCCTGAGCTATTTGAACGATATTATTAGTTGGCTCGATCACTTCCACTTCCTCATCATCTCCACAACTAGATAATATTAATGAGAAACCAAGAGCGAAGAGTAAATAAAATGATAACTTTTTCATTGTCTATGTATTTAGTTAATATTATTAGACAAAAGTATATCGATTTCCACTAATTGTCAAGGAGTTTTGAATATTAAGTTAGACAAAAACGCTCAAATAACTACGAAATTTCGATTTCATTGACGCTAAGAAGGAGAAAAATGTCTAACTTTATGCAAATCATTCTTTAAACATGATTACATATTCTATGTCTCAGGTTGAGACGTTGACAGGAATAAATGCTCATACCCTTAGAGTCTGGGAGCGTAGATATGATTTCCTTCTTCCATTGCGGACGCAAACTAATATTCGATTATATACAGATGACCAGTTAAAGAACCTTCTCAATATTGGAATACTTGTGAGAAATGGACATCGCATATCTGCTATTGATAAAATGCCTCAAACAAAAATCCATAATCTTGTTACTGAAATATTAACAACAAATTCAGAGGAAAATCAAGATCGCATCAATGGGTTGGTTTTGAGTATGATAGAATTAGATGAGGAGGTTTTTGAGAAGTTATTTAACATTGCAGTTAAAGAAACTGGTTTAATTTCTACATTTCTAAATCTGATCTATCCTTTTTTGAATTTGGTCGGGGGACTGTGGATTACTAATAAAGCGATCCCTGCTCAAGAGCATTTCATTTCTAATTTAATTAGACAGAAAATCATATCCGCCATTGATGCATTGCCAAACCCTGGAATTGGTGCTAAAAGAATTCTACTTTTTTTATTAGAAGGGGAGTCCCATGAGTTAGGTCTCTTGCTTGCGTATTATATTGCAAAGAGTCTTGGTTGGAAAGTTTATTATTTTGGTCAAAATGTTCCATTACATAATATGGATGAAATTATCAGAATAGCAGCGCCTCATGTAATGATGACTATGTTCATAGCACCCAGACCCCAAAAAACGAATACGATCATATCAGATATACTAAAAGGAAAAAATATTCCTCTTTTGATTTCGGGAAACCCTTTGAATTTTAAAAATGAAATTGCTATTAAGAATGCGATCTATCTGAAATCACCTATGGATTTTGAAACGCATTTAAGTGGGAACTGATTTAAGTAATTATTCTGATGACTACTTCACCATTGTGCAGATCTTCAGTTCGTGGAACTCACCTCCACACAACCACCAATTGCGAGTGATTCCTTTGCTTCCCTCTAATTCGTAAAACGTAAGCTCCAATAGGTAAGGAAGAAACATCTATCTTTTGTACTGACTGGGAATCTATACCTTTCTCTATATATCATCTTCCATCTAAGCCATACAACTGAATTTTCTGGGCTTTCTCAGGTAAACTGCGTATCACTAGCACATTTTGAACTGGATTTGGAAGAATTTTTATTAGATCGGTTTCGTCCGATATATCGTCGGATGAAACCGTAAGCATTTCTTCGACACTAAAATTTGAAAACAAAACTGTTTCGTCTCTAAGATCTTGGACGTTGAGTAAACTTCTATAAATTCCCCACTTGGGACGGACGAATTCAGCACCTTCTCTCCAATTAATAATAGCATCATTTGAATATTCAAATAGGGTAGCACTGTCGCTTACCTGTTTTATTAAAAAGGCGTAATTGCCAGATATGCCATATTTTATCGTTTCTGTTACTTCCAGCCATGATCCAATAAACGCGGATATATCTGTTTTTTGAAGGGTTACCTGATTGTCTGTTTCGGCATATCTCAATTCAAGTTTATCTGGGTTGCCTTTACGAGTTGTTAATGTATACATCGGCATACTTGCAAGTGCCCCACCGACAGATTTTAGTTGATGAAGGTGCGTGAAGTTAGGGGAGGATTGAAATCCATCCGCAAGCTTAAACTTCCACTTATAAATAACTGTTTCTCCCTCGACTCCCAATAAGTTTTCTGGTGATTTATCGTAGGATTTTATTTCGTTACGCTGTCTATCGAAGTTAATGCATCTATCATTATCAGGAGAGGTATGAATATAGAACCGGAATACATGTGCATTGAGTTCATCATCATATATCTCGTCGATATGGTCACCGAATGCTTCATGATTGCAATCATGCACTTCGATTGGATTCTTTCCAGGAGCCAATACTGAGGTTATCAAGGAATATGTATCGCCAGACCCGTCTGCTTCCAAGAGGACCTGTGACGAAGCTAGCTGAATTTGAAATGCAAAAAGGAGAGTTATGAATCTATACATATTT
This sequence comes from Saprospiraceae bacterium, assembly GCA_047634015.1. GTDB lineage: Bacteria > Bacteroidota > Bacteroidia > Chitinophagales > Saprospiraceae > JAJRXG01. The sequence goes on along the minus strand of JBLIDB010000050.1, from coordinate 20,932 downwards.
TCGAATCCATTTTCTTCGATTTGATGAAATTAAAATTACGAAAATTAAAGTGAATGATTTGATCAATAGAAGTAATAAAAGAATGGCTGGTAATTCCCATGATCACTGCTTTTACTTACAACGAAATAGCCGTATTGGCCTTTGATTATCATATTGTTTTAGAGGTTAACCGATCTCTTTCTGGTAATTACCCTAATTTTTTTCTTAATAATGAGTACACAAGAGCTTCGTCCTTCTTATGTCAGTGTAACTATTATTATTAACGCATACTTCGGAGCTTAAAGCCGAAAAGTATGTTCAAAAACTTTAGATATGCAAAACCGTTTTTTTATTTTAGTATTTATGACATTCCTTCTTGGAGGAGGATTATTCTTAACTTCTTGCTCTGATGATTTAGATAGCAGCCAAGAAGAGGTAATTGGCAACTTTATTGATGCTTCTATAGATGGTATAGATCGCAAGTGCCGCACAGGACATAGAGGGTGTTTTGAGTTCGTATTTCCTATTACTGTAACATTTGCAGATGAGACAACTGCCAGCCCAGAGAGTTATGAGGATCTTAGAGATGCTGTCAAAGCATGGAAAGAATCCAATCCTGACGCAACTGAGAGACCAGATATCTCATTTCCTATAGAGATAACCACGGGGGATGGTGAAGTCGTTTCATTAGCTGATGCCGATGAGCTCAAAGAAATTGCGAAAGAGTGCAAAATAACCATGCGTCAAGGAAGAAGAGCTTTTAGAAATTGCTTTCATTTGGTATTCCCTGTTTCAATAGAGTTCGCTGATGAAAGTGTACTGACAGCTGAAACTAAAGTTGCCTTGAAGACAGCGCTAAGAGCTTGGAAGGCTGCTAATCCCGATGGCGGCGAGCGCCCTACCTTAGTATATCCGATTACAATAGAGTACGAAGACGAAACAACTGAGGAAGTTGCAAGTAAAGAGGATTTACAGGCAATCAAAGAAGCTTGCCGAGAAGCGGCAACAACTGAATAGAATTAATAGATAAGGTAGTTGATTTAATTGATGCTTCCCATTTTAAATTTGGGGAGTATCAATTTTAATCTTTTTCTTTATGCTTCCTCAATGCACAAGATTCTATTTTATTATTTGAGTTTACCGCTACAATGAATTCTACACAACAAACGGATATAGTACTATGGGATCAACTTAGACTTGGTGACCGTGAGGCTTTTCAAACTATTTATCAGAAAGAGATTCAATACCTGTTTAACTATGGAAGGAAGCTTTTTCAGGATGAGGTAAGAGTCCAAGACGCTATACATGACTTATTTGTTGAATTATGGGATCGTAGAGAAGGTTTGGGTAAGACAGATCATATAAGGAAATATTTAACCGTAGCGATCAGGAGAAAGTTGGTTCATATAGTTAAGAAGGATCGCAAATATGAAGGGGATATGGAAGGACAGACCATGAAATTTGAAGCTGAATTATCTATAGAAGACTTAATTATAAAACAAGAATGTTCAAGTGAGCAATCGAGCAAATTACAAGAAGCATATAAGTCTCTTACAAGTCGCCAGCGAGAAGTTTTATTCCTAAAATATCACCAAGGAATGGAATACGAGCAAATCGCAGAGGTCGTAGGGATAAGATATCAGTCACTGCGCAATGTCCTCTCTGGAGCTATCCGAGGACTTAGAGTCGCCATGGCAAGTATGTTGATATTGCTTATTATTTCATGTAGTGAAGAGGTGGATAGCATTCTCGAGATAGATGCCGCGATTGCCCCGATTATTGAAGCATTTGAAGAGGAGGCTGCCAATAGAGGTAGAATTATCAATATCACTGAAGAAAGAATTGGTGCTGTCTTCGACGAAACAACAGACAATGCTGCCGGACAATGTGTTGCCAAATCAAATGGAGAGCATTATATAAGAATCGATGCTGAGTATTGGAAGAATGCAAGCGGCTTGCAGAGGGAGTTTCTTGTTTTTCACGAATTGGGACATTGTGTTCTGGGAAGAAGCCATGAAGATGGTAAAGTGTCTGGGGGACAGTGTATGAGTATGATGACAAGTGGAGTAGGTGGTTGTGATATAAACTATTCTACACAAACACGTGTAGCATATATTGATGAATTATTTTCTAATTGAGATATACTATGGAAGCAAAATATTTACATATGAGCATTGAGGAATTAGTAGAAGATGCTGATTTTATCCTTGTAATACAGTCCAAATTGCACCTAAGTAAATGGCCTGATTGGCTCCAATCACAAAGTGTTGAAGTCCAAGAGCGATTGAAAAAAGCCAGTGTGATTGTTTCCAGTCTATCTCGCAATATCGAACAACAAGCTATGGATAATAGTAAGGTCGAACAATTATGGTCAAGGATTGAAGCTACAACTTCAAAGGAAGGTTCCACATCAATTTCTAAAAAACACACACGAACTATATCCATGTGGGTTTATGTATCAAGCATAGCTGCCGCTATTGCGCTGTTAGTGCTCATAAACATTGGCGGAACAAATCAAAATATTACTAACGGATCTATGGAAAGTATGGCATTGGCACTTCCATCAGATTCTAAGGTATCACTTAGTAGCGAGTCTTCTATAAAGTATAATGAGGAGGCATGGCATACAGAAAGAAATATAAATTTGGACGGCAGCGCATATTTCGATGTGTCAAAGGGAGTCCCTTTTAATGTCATTACCACCGAGGGTTCAGTTCATGTATTAGGGACTGCTTTTGATGTTGTAGAAAGAGACAATGTATTTTTGGTCGCTGTCGAAAGAGGCCTTGTAAGAGTAGAAAGTGGATTGGATACAATGGATTTGGGACCTGGAATGACTTTTCTTAAGAATCCAGAATTAAATGATTTAAAAGAGTTGAGCGGAGCCGAATATACTTATGTGGATTTACAGAACAAAACATGGGAAGAGGCAAAGCAGTTATTGGAGTATTTGTATAATATAACTTTTGAAGGTATGGAATCTGAAGGGTCAAGGCCATTCACAGGAAGGTTTGATTCCAAAAATCTCGAAGAAGCGCTTAAAGAAGTTAATTGGACAGTAGGGATGAAATATGAAATTAGCGAAAACGTCGTTACATTATCCAAGTAGTATAAAAGTCCGCATATTGCGGGTTAAATCACTTCTATAAGTAAGAATCGTACTTGATCTTTCGAATAGCATGTATGTTGTTTTTTGGGATGTACGCGTTTACTATGTCTGGGCAGAAGGCCCCAGAAAGAATGGAATTTTCAGACTTTATCCTATGGATAGGTGAGAAGCATAAGGTTAAAGTGTCCTTTGCAGATAATCCCAGTTCGTTTCCTAAGATCCGAATGGATACCACAACCTCACTTAATGGATGTCTTTCCTACTTAGAAGAAGAAGGAGATATAGAGTTTTTTATAAATGATAAGAGTGAGCTTTTCATTCGGAAGGTGGAAATAGAATCACAAGATGACCAATATTTTGCGATTCAATTTATAATTAGAGATACAGATACAAAGGAGCCTATAGAGTTGGTGGCGGTTTCAATACCAGGAACCATATACGGAGCCTATTCCGATATAGAAGGAAAGGTATTACTAACAATTCCTAAGCCCCTTATATCCAATTCTATGGCGATAAGCATGATAGGGTATAAGGCACTCGATATTCCACTCTCTACTGGGGTTTTGGAGTATGAGATCGCCCTTGATAAAGAAGCCATTGATTTTGAAGATATTCTTATTGAGGATAGGAGAGATATAATTACAAGCTCTAAATACGGCCGGAATCTAATAGTATCACAATCTTCCATTTTGAGTCCAAGTAGTTTGTTTGGTGATGATATACTACGTCAGATGCAATTATTACCTGGTGTTACCGCACATAGAGAGGATCAGGCAGGCATCAGCATCCGAGGGAGTGAAGCAGAGCAGACATTAATACTTTTAGATGATATTCCAATTTATAATGCCAGTCATTATTTTGGAATATTTGGTGCTATTAATCCGCTTTATGTTGATGAGGCAAAACTTTATAAAAACAATCTACCCATAACTTATGGAGAGAAGAATGGCGGTTTACTGCAGATTCAGAGCAAGTCTCCTCAAGATATTTCCAAAACATCTGTATCTGGAGATTTGAATATGTTGACTTCATCACTTGCCGTAATTGGAAGGATACACAAGGACTGGACATATAATCTGGCTGGCAGGAGTTCCTATAAAAATGTATCCAATACTGTTTTTTCATCCTTGGCAGAAGATACTCCTAATATGAGTCCTCCACAGAATTTTGTGGACAATCGAACTCCTCAATTCAACAATAGTATTCCAGACTTTCGATTTTATGATATTAATGCGAGTATTAAGTATGCTCCTTCGAAGAGAACGAAAATTGCTGCTCATGCTTATACAAGCAGTGATGATCTTTCAAATAGGTTTGTGAATGATATAGAGGTCCAACGTCAGCAGAGGCCCGTAAAATTAAGTGGCATTTCACTTCAAGAGGAAAATTGGAGTAATCGAGGACTAAGTATTCGTGCCGAGCATCTTTTAAAGAGTGATGGAAAATTGAATAGTGAATTGTATTTTTCGAACTATTCTATGAATGACCTCAACAGTATTACACTTGAGCAAGATCGCAATAACGGTAGGGAGTTGTTCAATCAGAAATCAGAAACTTATAATTCTATACGAGAGATGGGTTTTAGAAATTATGTAACCTTGGATATTTCTAATAAAATAACGCTGCAGAATGGCATGGACTTACGCGGTTATAGGAGTGTTTTAGAAAGTGACGATATTATTTCAAGAAGGTTAAATATAAATACATCCGCAATAGCATTTAGTCTTTTTTCTAATATTGAGTACGACCTTGGAAGTCAATGGCAATTAAATGCCGGTCTCCGTGGCACCTATTATGAATCTACTGAGAAGATATATTGGTCACCTCGATTGGATATTTCGAAAAGAATAGATAAGAGCTTTCTCATAAAGGGTTCCGTAGGTCAGCAATACCAACTTTCTAATATACTTTCCTTTGAGAATTTATATAGTCGAAATCTGGAGGTTTGGACTATCAGTAATGGAAGGCAGATTCCAGTAAGTGATATGAAGCATGTAATGATCGGAGGCAAATGGAAGAAGAATAGATGGCTTGTTGATCTTGAGTTTTATCATCGATCTACGCGAGGACTTACAGAAGTGGCTTCCAATAACCTACAACTTAGTGGTGATGGAGGCGTTCCGGAATTGAAACAGGATACATATAACTTGTATCAAGGGGAAGGGACTACAAATGGAATGGACTTCCTTCTGAGTTATACTGGAAAGAGTGGGTCTACAAGCTTGTCATATACACTTAGTAAGGCAACGCAACAATTTCCTCAGATCAATCAAGGAAAGGCATTTCCTTCTTATCTGGATAGTCGCCATCAATTGCAATGGAGTAATACGAGAAGAATAAAAAAATGGTCTCTTGGCGTTAATCTAATATATGCTACAGGACGAACTTATACGGATCTTAACAAAATAGGAAATGAGAATACTCGGGAGATGATAAATCCGGTCAATCGATTAAGTAGATTGCCTGATTATTTTAGAATTGACGCTGGAGTAGGATATGGATTGAAAATCGGCAATGTCAATTCTGCGATTTCAGCATCATTAATCAACCTATTAGATCGTCAGAACGTCAGTTATATTCAATATACCTTTTCATTACCCAATCAAAATAACGATTCTCAAAGAGGTACCGTCGTTGGTAATGCATCCAATCTGCTTAATAGGACGCTTAATTTGTCCTGGAAATTTTCATTTTAATTTAAATCGATCTATTAGATAGTATTCTGAGACTACTAAGTTCTTATCTCCTCTTTCTATCCTAGATTAAGAAGCAATGGGGCATTTTGGGTTGATACCAAAGGTATATTGATATATTGGGCTCCTATTAGATTTTGGAGGGACTAATGCTGGTAAAGAGGGATTAGGAGAATAGAATTATTTAAAAATTGTTTACATGCCATATCGGATATTAGGAATACTCATTTGTGCTCTAATGCTACTATCTATGTCATGTAAAAAGACAGAATCGGGAGGTAGTGATTCTTCCTATTCAAGTGTTTTAGAAAAGACACAATCTGTCGAGGTGGTAAACCCCCAGAGGCGATCCATTAATGCTGATATACTGATTACTGGAACTGCTATGCCCAATCAGACGGTCGAATTGCATGCTATGGAAAGCGGGTATCTAAGTAAGATGAATGTGGATATCGGAGATCGAGTGCGAAAAGGAGTAACAATCGCATCTCTAAGCAATCCAAAAGTAGCCCAAAGAGTGAGTGATGCCAGGGCTGCAGTTACAATTGCTGAGGCGGAATCGAAAGTGTTGCAATCAGATCTTATATCCGCAGACTCAGATCGGAACATTAAGAAGGATCAATATAATCGACTTAATAGTATTTTTCAAAAAACACCTCAACTGACCAATGTCCTTGAAGTGGAAAAACTCAAAGGAAAAGCTCAAATAGCAGAAGCGGATTATAATTCTAAAAAGGCTATGATTGCTGCCCAAGAACAAAGAATTGTTGCCTTGAAAGCGCAACTTTCTAACGCGGATGTGCTAAATTCTATGTTGCAAATTCGAGCTCCTTTCTCAGGGGTCATCACGAAACGTTGGTTGGATCAAGGTGCTATGGTGCAAAGTGGAATAGACAATACGAATTCTATGCCCCTCGTGGAGTTACAAGATCTAAATCCTATTAGATTAATGCTCCAAGTTTCCGAATCTGATGCTGATGGACTCAATATAGGTATGGATGCTAAAGTTACTTTTCCAGAAATGGCAGGAGAATCCATTATAGCCCAAGTAAGTCGGAGTTCAGGAGTCTTGGATCCTGCTTCTAAAACCATGCAAGTAGAAATAGATATTGATAACGAAAATGGAAATATCATCAGTGGAATGTATGCCAAAGTGTATATAAATATGGGGAGCCAAGAAGAGGTGCTTTCTGTGCCACAAACGGCTTTGGTCATCTATCAAGATGAACCTCATATCTGGATTGTGAAGGATGGGATTGTAAGACGTTTGCATATTAGAAAAGGGCTTTCGGGAAAGGATCATTTTGAAATATTGAGTGCCGAAGTAAATGCCGAGTCACAAGTTATTGTAAAAGGAAAAGGATTAGTCAAGGAAGGACAAATAGTGCAAGCGAAGCTTTTACAACAGTAAACAGTCAGAGAATGAAATTTATCAAGAATACCAATATTCTAAATCATTCTTGGAATCCAATCGTTAGTCGTGGATTGATTTGTATGTGCTTTTTTGCCATGAGTTATAATATAATTATTGGGCAAGATATTCTGCCTATAAATTTAGAAACTGCACTGGAACTTGGGGGTGCAAACAATCTAACAATCCAAAAGAGTATTGCTACAAGGGCATTGGCAGATGCTTCAGTTGTGAAGTCTAAAGAGTGGTGGGTGCCAGAATTGTATGGTGGAATTCAGACCCATCAATTGAGTGGTGCAGCAATGAATAGTGATGGGCGATATGCCTTGGGGATAGATCGTAATAGCCTATGGATGGGTTTGGGACTTGATCTTTCTTGGGATTTAGAGGATGGTATTTATAAAACCAAAATCGCAAAACTTCAACAAGAGGCTGTCACTCATAAGACACAAGCAATTAGAAATAAATCATTGCTCTCAATTATAGAGTCGTATTACAACCTGACCGAAAGCCAATTGATGATGCATGCATATGAACAATTGATTGATCAAGCAGGTACATTGGCATCGCAATTAGAAATTCAAACCCAAGCGGGATTGCAATATCAATCAGATTACTTACTTGCTAAGAGCAATGTTAATCATCTAAGAGTTCAGATGTTGCAAGCCAAAGGGGAATATCAGGAGCATTCTGCGGGATTAATTCAACTTTTGAATTTAGAAGATGCTCATGAATTAGTGGCTACAGATACAATTCTGCTACCAATAGAATTAATGAATAACCAAGCTGAGCAGATGGTAAATGGAGAAGATCTTGCTACGGTTTATACTGCTCGCCCAGAACTCCAGGAGGAATTCAGTTTGCTTGAATCCTTGAAATTAGAAAGAAAGGCAGAGGCTGTGGGGTTTGTACTTCCAAAGTTTTCGCTAAATGCATATATCTCGAGTTTTGGTGGGCTAAGTGGCCCTGTAGTTCCGCTTGAAGCCATCGCATTTCCAGATCCGCAGCAGCTCTATGGAACACAAACGCTCAATATGTCACTCATGTGGAAGATTCCAATAGCGCGATTTACCTCTAAGGGAGGCCTAAAAGAATATGATGCTCAACTAAATCATCGAGTTTCATCTATAGAATTGCAAAAATCCCATATAAGACAAGAAATAAAACTTGCGCAAAATGCTCTTGGAGTGGCAAGGCACCAAGTCGATTTATCCCGAGAGGGTAGCCAATATGCTCAAGAAGCGCTAAATCAAGGAATCGCTCGGCAAGATTTAGGTACAGGGAGACCTTATGAAATATTGCAAGCTCAAGAAATCTATATTAATAGCAGATTAGATTATATCCGAGCCATTATGAACTACAATATGGCACAGTACAAGCTTTATGTAGCAAGTGGCAATAATTTGTAGGTTTTGTTCGAGTGGTTATTAACGAACAAGGCATATTGGATTATGTGTAACCAATACTTTTTCAGACATTAGGGCCAATGTAGAGTTGGGAAGTAATCGCGATTTTATTATTGAAGTCAATTTGAACAATTAACTATGACTATTATTTCGTTTTTAGCCTTTACGGTACTTGTTGCTGTCATTTCTTATCTCTCGACTCGAAGTACAGATGAAAATACCCAAGACGGATATTTTCTTGGTGGTCGAAGTTTAACGGCAGGAGTTATTGCTGGATCCTTGTTATTGACCAATTTGTCTACCGAGCAGATTGTAGGACTCAATGGGGGCGCATATTCCCAGGGTATACTAGTAATGGCGTGGGAGACATTGGCTGCTATAGCGATGGTTGTGACAGCTCTATTTTTATTGCCGAGATATCTGAAAGGGGGACTCACAACGGTACCTCAATTCTTAGAAGGGCGGTATGATACTATGACGAAGACGCTTACTTCAGCCTTGTTTTTATCAGGATACGTAGTAGTTTTTTTACCAGTTGTACTTTATACGGGGGGACTTGCTATTGTAACCATGTTTGATGTGGCGGAAACATTGGGCGTTTCCCATACTGCTGCGCTATGGATGTGTGTTTGGGGCATTGGCATTATAGGATCAATTTATGCTATTTTCGGAGGACTTAAGGCGGTGGCTGTTTCTGACACTATCAATGCTGTAGGACTTCTTATTGGCGGATTGATGATCCCATATTTCGGATTGAAATTTATAGGAGATGGAAGTATCGGAACTGGGATGTCAACTTTGATGACGAGCCTACCAGAGAAGTTTAAGTCCATGGGAGACGCAAGTTCTGATGTGCCTTTTGCCACCATATTTACAGGAATGATGTTAGTCCAACTCTTCTATTGGGGTACCAATCAAGCGATTATCCAGAGAGCTTTGGCAGCAAAAAACCTTGAGGAAGGCCAGAAGGGTCTATTGTTGGCAGCTGCGATAAAAGTAATGGGACCTTTAATTGTAGTGTTGCCTGGAATAATCGCTTACTATATATTCAGTGGAGAATTAGAAATAGCGGATCAAGCGTATCCTATGTTAGTAGCAAAAGTGCTACCACCGGCATTAGTTGGTTTTTTCGCGGCTGTATTATTTGGTGCCATATTGAGCTCATTTAATAGTGCATTGAATAGTTCTGTTACACTTTTTGGCCTCGATATTTATAAGGAACATATTAATCCAGATGCTACCGAGAAGCAAGTAGTTACGTACGGAAAAGGATTTGGTGTAATATTGGCTATCATGGCTATGTTTATCGCTCCGTTCTTAGCGAGTGCAGGAAGTATTTTTGATTACCTCCAGCAAGTAAATGGATGTTACAGTATTCCTATACTTACTATTATAGTCGTAGGATATCTTACCAAATGGGTTCCTGCAATAGCTGCAAAAGTCGCAATGGGCTTGGGAGTTGTATTATATTCTATTAGTCAGTTTATTCTACAGCCAAATCTTGTAGGCAAGGCATTAGCGCAGGCGGAAGCAAATGGTATCACGGATATGGTACAATTGGCTGATATAGAAGCAGCTGCCTACCCTCACTTTCTGCATGTTATGGCGATCTTATTTGTCATGAATGTTGGAATTATGTTGATCATAGGAAAGATGAGACCACGTACAGAAGCGTATGAATTAGAATACACGGAGCAAGTGGATATCACTCCTTATAAATATGTCAAGCAAGTGGGTATCCTCATTACAGTTATTGTAATGGGCATCTACATCTATTTTGCCTAAGGAGTATTAAAGAAATAAAGTATTGTTTTTGAGTGTGGATTTTTTCTAAGTTAAGGCAAAAATGCGGGCATGGGGTAGCTCTGATGATTATTTTTAACGAAGGCGCAGGAAGGAACCGCCAAAAGTGATAGATTGGTTTTTTACCATTCCTAAGTAAGAATTATATTATAGAAGAAACTTAATCATGAAGAAAATTATAATTGCTTTGGTATTAGGCGTGGGTTTAATCCAGGTTTGCCCTCAAGTCGGTGCACAATCGAAATCGATAGAAGCTAAAATTGATTCCCTTCTTAGCATTATGACCTTAGAAGAGAAGTTAGGTCAGATGAATCAATACAATGGTTTCTGGGAGACAACAGGTCCAGCACCAAGTGATGGCGATGCTAAGGCCAAGTACGATCATCTTAAGACAGGTCTCGTAGGTTCTATGCTCAATATAAAAGGGGCAGAAAATGTTCGTAAAATGCAAGAATTAGTGGTCAATGAAACGCGACTTGGGATTCCGTTGATTTTTGGTTTTGATGTAATTCATGGACAGAAGACCTTATCGCCGGTGCCATTGGCAGAGGCTGCAAGTTGGGATCTGGAAGCCATAGAACGTTCTGCAAGAGTGGCTGCTATAGAAGCTTCTGCGATTGGAATTAACTGGACGTTCGCTCCTATGGTAGATATCTCTCGAGATGCTCGTTGGGGTAGAGTTATGGAAGGCGCAGGGGAAGATCCTTACTTAGGTTCTAAAATTGGAGTTGCGAGAGTAAAAGGATTTCAAGGGTCGGATTTATCTGCACATAATACCATCGCGGCTTGTGTCAAGCATTTCGCTGCTTATGGATTTGCAGAATCTGGAAAGGATTATAATACGGCGGATATAGGCACTTCCACCCTTTATAATATAGTGCTACCACCGTTCAAGGCAGCTGTTGAAAATGATGTCAAGACCGTAATGAATTCATTCAATATTCTGAATGGTATTCCTGCAACAGCAGATGCTTTTTTACAAAGAGATATATTGAAAGAGAAGTGGGGGTTTGATGGTTTTATAGTTTCTGACTGGGGTTCTGGGAGAGAAATGATTGATCATGGATATGCGGAGAATTTGGAAGAAGTTGCTGTCCTTGCTGCAAATGCGGGATCCGATATGGATATGGAATCTTATGCTTATGTGAAGCACCTTAAGAAAGCTGTAGAGCAAGGAAGAGTAACTCAAGCGGTAATCGATGATGCTGCAAGAAGAATCTTACGTGTAAAGTATGAATTAGGTCTCTTTGATGATCCTTATAGATATTGTAGCGAAGAGAGAGAAAAGGAATTGCTATATCATCCTGATCATCATGCGGCGGTCCTTGATATGGCGAAAAAGTCAATCGTCTTATTAAAGAATGAAAATGCAGTTCTTCCACTCAAAAAGAATCAAAAAGGTATTGCAGTTATAGGCCAATTAGCAGAGGAGAAGAATAGCCCACTAGGAGGATGGCGTATAGGATCAGATGACGGCACAGCAATATCTGTCTTGGAAGGATTGCAAAAATATACTTCAGACTTTAGCTATGCTAAAGGGGCAGACGTCGCATTAGGTACTACCGCATTTATAAATGAAGTAAATATAAATACTACAGATAAAAGTGGATTCGAAGAGGCTATCAATCTTGCAAAGGAATCAAAGGTTGTTATTATGGTGCTCGGTGAGCATGGCTATCAATCTGGAGAGGGAAGAAGTCGTGCGAATTTGGGTTTACCAGGAGTGCAGCAAGAATTGTTAGAAGCTGTACATGCAGTTAACCCAAATATTGTCTTAGTCCTTATGAACGGCCGCCCATTAACAATTACTTGGGCTGACGGGCATGTTCCCGCTATTGTAGAGGCATGGCAATTGGGTACGCAAAGTGGAAATGCTATCGCACAAGTTCTCTATGGAGATTACAACCCCAGTGGCAAGCTTCCGATGACTTTTCCAAGAGATGTGGGCCAAGTACCGATCTATTATAATCATCATAGTACAGGAAGACCGGGTCCTATTGATTTAGTTTTTTGGTCACATTACGGAGATATGACTAATGATCCATTGTACCCTTTTGGATACGGTTTGAGTTATACGAAGTTTAAATATTCAGACTTAATAATCAATGATTCTAATAACGATGCTATTAAGGTGGAAGTGACTGTTTCCAATACTGGCAAAGTTTCAGGGGAAGAAGTTGTACAACTCTATCTCAGAGATAAATTCGCTTCTGTTGTCAGACCTATAAAGGAGTTGAAAGGATTTCAAAAGGTAAAGATTGCTGCCGGAGCTTCCGAAAGATTAGAATTTATCCTCACTTATGAGGAGATGGGGTTTTATAATAATCAGGGAGATTTTATTATCGAGCCTGGCACTTTTGATGTAATGGTAGGAGGTAGTAGCCAAAGTGGACTGTCGGGGTCTTTTGTAAGAAAGTAGAACGTGTTAAAATTACAATAGAGTAGGAAACCATTAGGTGCGAATTTGTAATTGTACTTTGCACGAGCCCTTTCTTGTAATTGGGCTCTTATTGCTTTATCTATGAATGCTTATTTACGCTTGCTCATTTTATTAGGTAGTGGAATAATTATAGCTCAATCCTGTAATGAAGTTTCAAATATGGTACCCTCTGTTACTGAAAAGAGCGTAGCTGTAGAAGGTAATAGATGGCAACTGGGTCCTTTTGAAAAAGTAGATAGCATCAATCCCATTTTACAACCAACAGCTACTCAACAATTCACCGATCCTATTACGAATGAGATAGTACAATGGGAAGGTAGAAATGTACTCAATCCAAGTGCGCTCGTAAAGGATGGCAAAGTTTACATGATATATCGTGCGCAGGATGAAGCTATGACTTCGAGATTAGGGTTGGCAGTGAGTGAAGATGGATTACATTTCAAAAAAGAAGCAGCACCTATATTTTATCCTGATAACGATGACATGAAATCCTATGAGTGGGAAGGTGGTGTCGAAGATCCAAGAATCGTAGAAAGCGAAGATGGAAGATATATTCTTACTTATTCTTCCTACGACGGGAAGACGGCAAGATTGTGTATTGCCAGTTCTACGGATTTACGATTTTGGACGAAACATGGTTTAGTTTTAGGTGAAGGGAAATATAAAGATCAGTGGTCTAAAGCAGGAGCTATTGTTTCGCGAAGAGAAGCGGGTAAAATCATAGCTACTAAAATTAATGGGAAGTATTGGATGTACTTCGGAGATACGAATTTATTTATGGCCAGTTCTGATGATCTTATTAAATGGGAAGTAATTGAAAATTCAGAGAGTAAGAAAATGATTTCTGTATTGCATCCGCGACCTGGATATTTCGATAGTCGGTTAGTTGAGCCAGGTCCATATGCACTAATACAGGATGAAGGAATCTTGCTTATTTATAATGCTAGTAATGCTGAGAATAATAACGATGTTAGATTGCCAAAGTTTACTTATGCCGCAGGTCAAGCGTTGTTTGACAAGAACCTTCCTTACAGATTAATCGATCGTTCTGATGAATATTTCATTCATCCTGATAAGCACTATGAAAGGGTCGGAGAGGTCAATGAAGTTTGCTTTGTAGAAGGGTTAGTCTATTTTAAAAACAAATGGTTTCTGTACTATGGAACTGCGGATTCTAAAATTGCAGTAGCTGTAGCTGAAGGTTGATAACCTTAAGCTTGGCTTTGATCTTCATAAGAGTTTCTTTTTACTTCTTATAGCTTTACCACAAGTGCTGCTACCCATAGATTATCTCTACGCTGGTTTTCTTTATTGATATCATTCTGGCGACGCCACATGGTCGTGATGCCAAACTGCTTATTAATTGCATATCGTAATCCAGGTTCTATTCTAATCCGCCGCACGCCATTCTCGCCATTAAATTGATACCACGTCTCGAACCCAAAAGTTGGTTTTAATTTCCAGTTTGTAGTAGGGACAAACTGAATAATATGTCTTACAAAGTCCGCATCAAAATTCCCTTCTACGTCTAATGCCAGATGATAACGTAGCCTATTGGTCATCGAAAGAGATAGACTTGGGATCGGAAGCTTATAAGCGATATCAGTCCATATGAATTGTCGATCTCGGCGATCTGGCATAAACCAAGTCCGTCCGAGTAATTGTACATGCCATCTATCACTTAGTTTTCTTCTGATACTATAATCAATCGATGAATTCTGATAGTCTCCTAAGTTGTTATTGTAGCGGAATATAGGTTGTATTTGCCAACTCCATTTGTCACCAATATTTGACCTTATCTGCGCGCCAGCCCACAATATGTGATCTCCAGGAATACTAGAAGGGGTGGTTGTTTGTGCAGCAAGATGTAGAGGTAAGCTCAAAATCCCAAAAAGAGGTAACAGTATCAAGTAAAATCGCATAAATATCCTTTTATCTTTTAAGCATAAATGTAATGACTTGTAATAAGTTCATCTGTAATGACTTGTAATAAGTTCATCTAAGAATGAGATTAGTGGGGTTTAATAGTTGTTAGGGATAAGTAGGTTTTTTTACGCCAGATATGCACTTAGACGGTACAAAAACGGCGAACGAAGAATTTTAAAATTATTTCGTGGAAGGTTCCGTAATCATTTGGGAAGGGAAGCTTTAAGGTGCTTTCCGAGGCGAGCGAGTGAGAAGAAGCACTGAGCGGTATTTTGTGAAATAGAATCGGGGGGGACAAATAAATGAGTTGTCAGATAAAGCATTCAAGCTTCTACATATTTCAGAGACTTGGAATATGTCAATCAAGGTTATGATATTATCGCTATTAATAGTTTCTCTAAATCCTATGGTTTGGCTGGGATGCGAGTTGGAAATGCATATCCGACTAAAGAGATAGCGCAATATATTAATAATGGGAAGCGCCCCTTTATGCTCAATACTGTTTCAATGGAAGCGGCAAGAGGAGCTTTGCAAGATGAGAAATTTATCAAAAAAATTATAGAAGATACTATTAGGAATAAGCATGAATTATACAGCGCATTAGGCGCGCTTTCGATATAATATGCACTCAGTGAGGCTAATTTTATTCTTGTAGATCCAGGGATGCCGTCTACAGAATTTGAATCTGAGATGGCAGACTTAAGGGTAATAGTTGGAACCACCAATGCTTTTGGGGCTACAAACAAGGTTTGTGGTACTATAGAAACAAGTGCCAATAATCAGGTATTCATTAAAGCTTGCAAAGCGGGATTAGGAAGATCGTCGATCACTATATTCGAGGGATGAACCATAAGTTGCCGTTTGAAGAATTATCATATGGGAAGGGAGAGCGACAAATCCAGTTCCTGCATGCTAATGCTCATGTCCCAGAGACATATCGCAAGTTGCTAAAGAATATTGGATTTACGGATTTTAAATTCTTGCTCCCTCATCAGCGGCCTATATGGCCTAATTCAGATCCTCGAGAATTAAAACATTGGAGCCTCTTAGCAAAGGATATTATAGCACATATGGATGCCAGTAATCGGAAAGGGGTTATCGGAATAGGGCATTCGATGGGCGCCATAGCTACCTGGTTTGCTGCTGTAGAACGTCCTGATCTCTTTTCGGAATTAGTGCTTATTGATCCTGTTATTTTAGCCGAACAATGGGTAAAGAGGTTAAGATTTGTCCCATACTGGATGCAAAAGCGTTGGATACCATTTGTAAAGATTGCGGTGAATCGTCGTGATCATTGGCCAGATCTCATAGCATTAGAATCTCATTTAGGAAGCAAGAAGGTATATAAGAGATTCGATCCTGAGGTATGGGAGGACTTTAAGAAGTATGCTGTTATGAATGCTGATGATGGTAGTCTTCAGCTCCGTTATCCGAAGGCTTGGGAAGCTAAGGTCTATGGTAGTGCCCCGAACTTATGGCCTCTTATGAAACATAATCCATGTCCGATTACTATTATTAAAGCAGAATACAGTGATGTAATCACGCCAGAGATATGGGATCGTATTCACGTTGATATGCCACACGCAGAGCTCAAGGAAATAAAACATACGGGGCACTTAGTTCCTTTTGAGAATCCTGCAGCACTTGCAAGTATGATAAAGGAGATATTGAATTGATTTAAGAATTAAAGAAGATGAGTATTGTCAATCAGTCCAATTCCTGAATCACTTCATTGAAAGAAAGGCTTTTGTTTCTATTTTTCCACAATTGTAGGTTTGCCTTTCTTTTTTGAAACTTGTAAAGTCTTTCTGCTTTTGATGATTGGAACTTTAAAGCTGAATAGTTTTTCTAATTTCTTCTTATCGATACTTTCTTTAATCTGAACTTCTTCTCGGATAACTACTGGAACTTCCTTTAGTATCGTTTTAATCTTGAGGCCATTTTTGAGGATAAGTTTCAACTTTTTAATTTTAGTAACTAATCGAGCGTTTTGCTTGGTTGCAACATTTAATTTTTTCTTCGAATTCTTTAATTTACGATTACTCTTTTTCAATGTTGCGGTATTCTTTTCGGACACTATCAATTTCTTACCTATTGGATTGTCATCATTAGATTTTACCACTTGAGTCTCTTCAGATTCCTCTCTATGAAGCGGTTCGAATAATAATGAGAGCTGTTCTTCTTGAGATTTACGCAATTCATCTATTGTATTCCGAAGATCACTATTATGTATCTTGAATCCTGTATTGGCTCTTTCAAGATGTGAAATTTCATTTTTCAGGGAATGATTTTTACTTTCATAAGCACCCATGATCGACTTTTGATCTCTGGAGATGGCCATTAGCCGACTATCGCGATCCATGATTGAATTCTTAAGCTCAGTGATTTTGGATCCATAAATAAGATTATTAATGATCCACCCGGATATACCTCCGATAAGAAGCCATAGGAGGGCTCCCCAGAAACTGCAAACAAAGTCCATACTCTTTACGTTAAGTTCGTCAAGTTACTTGGAAACTTAGGCGATAAATGAATGTATCCTAAAATTTTTGCCCTTTTGCTATCTATATGACATGTATCTTTGCGCCCGCTACCGATATAGGGATATGTTATATATAGACAAGAATATAATATGGGGAGGATCTGTAAAAATGCATTTATCCTTTATTAGTTACTGCTGCCTTAATTAAGTACATCGTAAATGATTATTTGGGTTCTTTTTGTTTTTGTCGTGCTTTTAATGATCATCGTTGATCTTGGAGTATTCAACCGTGAGGCGCATGTAATCAGTTTTAAGGAGGCATCTATCTGGACCAGTATATGGGTAAGTGTGGCGCTTCTGTTTTCCATCGCGGTACATCAAATCTATATGCGGGGTTTAGTTGATAATCCTTCTGGATTAACGCCTTCGGAAGCAGTGGTAAATTACCTAACAGGATACCTTATAGAACTATCTTTAAGTGTCGATAACATATTTGTTATCGCAGTAATTTTTGCCACTTTCAAAATCCCTATGAAGTACCAGCATCGTGTCCTTTTCTGGGGGATTGTTGGTGCGATTGTATTTAGGGCATTAATGATCTTGTTTGGAATCGTACTTATAAATCAGTTCAGCTGGATGATTTATGTGTTTGGAGTATTCCTCTTGTTTACTGCATATAAGATGTATACTACTACAGAAGAAGAATCTTTTAATCCTCGTGAGTCTTTCGTTTTCAGGCAAATTAGAAAGATTATACCTATCACTCAAGAGATGGAAGGGGAGCGATTTTTTGTACGTAGGAAGCATATTCGTGCTGCGACTCCTTTATTTGTAGCGTTGATTGTTATTGAGGTAACAGATGTTTTGTTTGCTTTAGATAGTATTCCTGCAATTCTTGCCATAACAAACGATCCCTTCTTGGTTTTTTCTTCTAATATTTTAGCAATTTTGGGCCTTAGGTCGATGTATTTTTTCTTATCAAATATGCTTGATAGATTCTCCTTTTTGGAATACAGCCTCATTGCTATTTTATCGTTTGTCGGTATCAAGATGTTGCTAACGCATCTTTGGCATATCCCTCAGTGGTTTAGTTTACTATTTATACTATTCGCTCTCGTTGCGGGAGTGGTAGGCTCCTTAATGCAAAAGAAAGTAGAGGCGTAAGACTGAGTCCGTATTTTTACCAATTTCTGATGTGGGAAAAGAATGAATATTTATCTACATAGAAATCCTTACTCCTGCACTCAACCATCTGCCGGGCATAGGAGCGCCCAAAATATCTTGATATGTAGCATCCCATAAATTATGGACTTGAAGCTGCGCACTGATCTCCTTAGTCAGATGTAGTCGGATTCTTGAATTCCAAACCTGATAACTATCTTCAAGAGAAGCTTGAATTTCAGAGGAGATTCTTGCATTTCGAGATTTGTATAACCCACTTAGCGATAGTTCCCAATTTGAATTTGAAAGTATAAATTGAGAGGTGATCAAATGATTTGCATGACTTGAAAGATAAACAGATATGGCATCTTCATTATTGGAAGTATTGAGATACGTATACCCCAAGGACCATTTTAGAGAAGTAGATTTGCTGATTGAGGATGACAACCAAGATTCTATTTCTATTCCTTTGGTGTTTACTTCTGCAATATTGGTAGCATAAAAGTAGTCTGCATCCGCCTGTAAGTTATTTCTATTTGGAATCTGTGAGGCGTTTGTTGATACATAGTCTATTAGTTGACTTGAAGCCCTGCTAAATGCGGTGGTCTTTAACTTCCATTCGGAAGTCATTAATATATCAATTCCCACTTCTTGAGACCAAGCGCTCTCAGCAGAGAGATCAGGATTACCTAAACTTCTCCCGGGAGTAAGATTTTGTAAATTGAAGGAGACATATCTTTCTGTATAATCTGCGGCCCGGATACTTCTGCCAACTGACCCACGAAGTAGGATTGCATCACTAAGACTATAAGACGCATTCAATTGAGGTGTAAACTCAAGTCCATAATTATTATCCTGATCTATACGCGCACTTGCGGTTACGTAGAGATCATCGACAAGTTCTATCATAGTGGTGGCATAAAGACCAAAATGCAGGTCATTATGATCACCTCTATCTGTACTCTCTACGGCACGGCGATCTATTTGCCCTCCGAGGCGTAAACTAATATCTGAATTTATGGCTATAAGATGTCCGATGTTGAGATTCCATAGTTTAGAAATATGATTATTGGTTGATGAGAAATCAGGGCTGAATATAAACTCATCAGTATTGTATTTGTAAGCAAGATTAATATCTGTGCTGCTATTATTTCCAACCTTGGATACACGTACTTGATTCCACCAATTGCGAGTCGTCTCTGTAGATTTGTCAAAAGCGCTTGTAGTATAAAAATACCTCGCTGCGAAATCGCGATAATCATAAGCCGTCCTGGCATTTAGTTGCCATCCATCTTTCCACTTGTATCCTGCAGCAAGACCAACCGTTTTTATATCAAAGTAACTGTTGTATTCTTCTAAGGGACTGCCGTCCGCGGCCTTAGGACTAAAGCGCTCGCCATCAGCTTGATTCATAGAAAATCCTCCACCGAAGTAGAATCGATCTTTTTTAATACCCCATCCTTGATTGGCTTGCACTAATTTGTGTTGACCCAAGTTGACCTCTCCTGAGATATCTTGATAGTCCGCTCCCGAAATCTTGCTCCCTTTAGTAATAACATTAATTACGCCTCCAACTGCATCCGCTCCATACATTGCAGCAGCTGCTCCTCGGAGTACTTCAATGCGCTCTATTTCAGAGATGCTCACAGGCATATATCCATTGAAGTGGGCCGTTAAGGGGTCATTGAGCTTCATACCATCTATCAGTACTAACACCTGAGTATAAGTAGAACCTCTCATAGTTATATCCCCCTGAGCACCAAATCCACCTCGGGATTGGACCTCTATGCCTGATATTTGTTGCAACAAGTCATCAAAGGAGGTAGCATAGGATTGCGCTATGGTCTTCTTGGTAATTACTGTCACATTTCGGCCAGTTTGTCTAGCCGTTTGAGGTACATGAGAGGTTGTAATGACAACAGAGTCTAGTTCTAGTGCTATTTGTCCCTGAACATGCCATGATCCATAAGTAACCAGAATGATTACGATGAAAAGTAGCTTTTTCATAAAGTGATTTTAAAATTCCAACGCGAAGGTATGAGCATTATTTACTTTAGAGCTTTTAATGATTAAGTAATTGAACATAAATAAACACTCATAACAATGTCGGAAAAGCAACCATCAGATGTATTGAACGAGATAATACAAGGAAGGAGATCAGTTTTTCCTCCAGCATTTAGTGGTAAGCGAATCGAAGATGAATTCATTTGTCAGATTCTTGAAAATGCTAATTGGGCGCCTACTCATAAAATGACAGAGCCCTGGAGGTTTCATGTGATTACCGATGATTCTCGAACACAATTGAGTGAATTGGCAGGGGATTGGTATCAAAAGAACATAACAGGACATGCCTACTCATCCAAGAAACATGAGAAAACTATGAGAAACCCGATGCTCTCAAGCCATATTATAGCAATATGTGTGCAGCGAGACGGGCAAGATAGAGTTCCACAATGGGAAGAAGAGGCTGCGGTAGCATGTGCTGTTCAGAATCTCTGGTTGTCCGCCTCCTCGTTGGGAAT
>JBLIDB010000049.1:0-24948 GCA_047634015.1 Saprospiraceae bacterium | reverse complement strand
GTGCTATTGATGTGTCCGCTTCTACTCCTGCAACTTATACCATAACTTATACTACAGCTGGAACTTGTCCGAATAGTGCGAGTGTCTCTGTAACTGTTAATGCTGAGCCAACTACCGCAGCTTCCGGAACCGAACAAACTATATGTACTGCTACTGCAACTTTAGGTGGTAATTCTCCTAGTAACGGTACGGGCATCTGGTCTACTAATGGTGGTGCTACAATTACATCCCCATCCTCCCCTACTTCAACAGTTACTGATCTTGATAAAGGTACAAACACGTTTACTTGGACTATCTCCAACGGCACTTGTTCATCTAGTTCAAGCGAAGTAATCATTACTTACAATTTAGAAGCAGATACCCCTGGACTTATAAACGGTCCTGCTTCAATTTGTCCATCTCTTTCAAACATAGCGTACTCTATTGATCCTGTGCCTAATGCTACTTCTTATACTTGGTCATTTAGTAGCAGTGCCGCAACTATCACAGGGAATGGATCAACTGTGAGCATAGATTTTGACGCTTCCTTCTCCGGAGGCACATTATCCGTTATAGCTAATAGCCTTTGTGATCCATCTACCGCAAGTACACTTGTAATAAACCTTGCCAGTCCTGAAACTTGTGAATTGGCTTCTTGTCTTCGTGACAATATATATATCGATGATGAACTCTTAGCTATCAATCAAGCGACAGAGGTTTTCAAAGCATCTAATAATATTGAGAGTAGCGCTACTATTAATGCTGGTAATAATCTCATTTTCAAAGCTGGAAATACAATCTCGATTTATCTACCTTTTACTGTTGAAGATGGTGGTTTATTTATTGCTGAGATTGAGGCATGTATCTTAGCAGTGCAGGATACTAACCGAAAGTAACTTTGGGAGAATCAAGATAATAGCATGAATAGATATTTTAATACCGTTTTACTTCTAAGCCTATTGATTGGTATAAATAAGATTGAAGGGCAAATATCACAAGTCCCAGATGACTTCATTTGTGATGTGCCATCATTCTCTGAAAGTTTCGAAAACGGAATTCCTGCAGGATGGATTGGATTAGAATCAGATAGTGCAAAGTTGAGCGCCTTTAACGAAGGATGGGTGATAGATCAAGGAGCAACTTTCACTCCAAATACAGGTCCATCCGCAGCTCAGGATGGTACATTTTATATCTACTGTGATGGCAGTGGGCCTATAAGTAGATCGGATACTGCTTCCTTATTATCCCCAATTATTAATACTGGCGCCTCGCGTTCACCTGCTTTACAATTCTATGTAAACATGCATGGGCAATCTGGCTCCCTCATCGTAAATGTCTTAGAAGGAGGAAATAAAACGCAAGTCTTAGGACCTATCTCTGCAGCCATACCGGGTGGCTTGCACTTAGCATCAGTATGGGAAGAAGTATTTATTGACTTGTCTGCCTATCAAGCAAAGGATATACAAATTGAGTTCGCAACGATAAAGCCTGCTGGTTCTAATGCTGGAGATATCGCAATTGATAATATTCGGATTTGTAATTCCACCAACGCGGTTCCTACATTATCAGAATGGGCCATTATGGTATTAATGCTAATTATATTAATTGTGGGAATTGTCTCTTTAAAAGAGCGTAGCAAAGGTTTTGTGGAAATAAGACCCTAATCAAAGTACACTTCAAGTATTCGCGATATAGTAATATCATTTTGAAGGCTCGTATATGCCGATTTTATAGTGTTCAAAAGGCATATATAAAAAGTCTACGACCCAACACTATTTTGATCCTCGGTGAACAAAATAATGAACTATTGTTATAGGGAATCGTAGACTTTAAATATTTATAAATTAACTCTTATAAGATAGGTATTAGTATTCTTTTCAATAAGAATAAATAAATGTAATGTTCGGTTGAAACCTTTCCTGATTCTATATCAGTTGCGGTATATACAAAGGAGATTCAACAGCAAGGGAATATCAATTGAAAAAACAGAGCATACTCCTCTGGTAATCCATTTCTTATAACTTTAGTTATGTTAAACAAGAGTATACTGACTTTAGCCTATACTTACCTCTTATCCTGGGTTTTATGCTCAGCTCTATTTCAAAACTTAAAATAACGGGTGCATGAGATTCTAAAGTTTATTTGATTTTCAGTCAGTTACGCCCCCCTTTTCTAAATTATGACGGTCTATTGATGTTTCACTTATGCAACAATGTTGCATAAGTGAAACATATATTTATATTTGCAGCATTGTTGCATAAAAATAAAGAAAAAATAATAGACATATATCCATGTTGCAAGCTATAGACCTTTCAGAATATTATGGTAAATCGAAAGCCTTAAACACTTTAAATCTTAAAGTTAATGATGGCGAAATTTATTGCTTATTAGGAGCAAATGATGCTGGTAAAACAACTACGATCAACCTATTTTTAAACTTTATCAAGCAAAGTTCGAGAAATGAGTTAGTCAATAATATTAACGTTGCTAATCAAGAATCTAAGAACCATCTTGCCTACATACCTGAGAAAGAACATTTTCCAAATAATATCATCAGTAGCAAGGGGCTTTTTTGGATTGCTTCGAGACCCAATAAAGCACTTTCTTGGGGACAAGCTGGAGGATCGCTAAGGGCTGATAATGCTGGAACTTGGTGGTGCACGATGCCCTTTGGTGAGAGAATTAGTTATGCAGACTTCGTCAATAACAAAGATTTGATAGAAGCTAATTGGCACGCAACCTTCGGAGATAGAAAGAAAGAAATTGTATTTATTGGTCAAGATATAGATCAAGGGTTTGATTACTCGTGCATTAGATCAATGTCTTGCAAATGAGGATGAAATTGATAGTGTCAGATGGAAACAGGGATATGCTGACAATTGGCCAGTATGTAGAATGGACACCTGATAGGGTCACAGACTAATATTAAGAAAACTAATTACCAAAGAACCTACTCAAGACTACAATATTTTATGTCGCTTATAATTAAAATTTACGTACTCGTAATTATGATAGGACTATCCGTCCTTCAGATATCGGCACAATCCAATTTATCATGGGAGGTACTTGCAGATGTGACTTTTGAGGAAGAAAAGCTCGATGATTTAGGGACGTATTGGTTAGCACCCACATTTGGTGAGGTCATCGAGCTATTTGAAAATCAAGAAGTCAGCATTGAAGGCTATCTCATTCTGATAGACTTAGAAGATAACTTCAACGTACTATCCAAATACCCCTACTCTTCTTGTTTTTTTTGTGGTGGTGCTGGGCCAGAGTCGGTAGTCGAGCTTCACTTTAAAGAAGAAATCAAGGGAGTTAAATTAGACCAACGAGTTCGGATACAAGGCATATTAGAACTCAATAAATCTGATATAGAGCATCTCAATTATATAGTAAAAAATGCACAAATAATCGATCAATGATCAGCCCAAACGCTATATGTAACATCATGCATTGTCTTATGTAACAAACCAAACAACTCAACCTTTTCGCATTCTTAAATCACACAATGATATCAGCAGATCAGAAGACTTATTTACTGTCAATTTTTAATCATAAATCTGACTACGTTGGAGTAACAGCCAGCAGTTTGTGCATGTTTCATTGTTTGCTAACGCCTGTTCTATTTGCAGTTCAAGCAACATCTCTTAGCTGTTCGGAGATTGGTCCAATCTGGTGGAAAGCAATTGACTATTTATTTTTAGTCATTTCATTCTTTGCTATGCTTTATACTAATAGAGTCACGACATCCAACTGGATACCTAAAGCCATATTTACATCTTGGGCGATACTTGCATTGTTCGTAATTAATAATTCAATTCAATTAGTAAGTATTCCACACTTACTGATCCATATACCAGCGGCAAGCCTGGCATCTCTACATATATACAATCGGAGGTATTGTCATTGTCAAGAAGATCAATGTTGCACGACAATAATCGAATAGAAATAAAATTACAAAACGTAATCACGAATAAGCCGAATCTTATTTCATCACTCTAAATCTTTTTGAAATCGAAAATTCATCCATAAGACCAACAACCATACTAACCGGATTTTTGGGAGCTGGAAAGACAACCTATCTCAACAATTTATTGAAAAAAAATCCTAATAAAAAGTATGCTATTATAGAGAATGAATATGGACAAGAAAGTATAGACAGCGAACTCATACTTAGAGCAGAAGATGACATAATCGAGATAAATAACGGCTGCCTCTGTTGCACACTTAATGACAACCTCTATGATATCCTCAATACTTTATACAATCGACGAAATGAGTATGAGGAATTAATTATCGAAGCTACGGGAGTCGCGGATCCAAGAGGCTTAGCCGCGCCTTTTCTTAGCAACTATGCTATCAAAAAACAATTTCCATTAGATAGGATTATTTGCTTAGTGGATGCCGAGCAAGTTCTAGAACAATTGCAAAATACAGAAGAAGCCATTCATCAGATCACCTTTAGTGACGTGCTGCTCATTAATAAGACTGATTTAGTGGCTGAAGATCAGCTATTTCATCTTCAGTCATTATTAAAGAGACTCAACCCTATCGGTCAAATAATTATAGGCAATCGAGATGCTTACTTGCCACTTGAGCATTTAGCACATAATTCAAATTTAGATGATTACATATTCGAGCCCATTCATGAAAAACCTTTACCCACAACTACATTCCCAGTAACTAAGCCACATGTACATCATGATCATGATCACACAGATGGCATAGCTTCTCATACGCTCATATTTGATCGATCATTTGATTATGCCCAGTTGCATTTACGCATTTTAGGTTTTCTAACTTTTCAAAGTTCTGGATTGTATCGTATGAAGGGATTGATATGGCTCAACCACTCTAATCACCAACATCTCTTGCAATCAGTTGGGTCTCGACTATCAATTGATGAAAAAAGACTTTGGGCGCCAGATGAAGTAAGGCGAAGTAAGATCGTAGTCATAGGAAAAGGGTTTCAAAAAAAGAGTCTCTTAAAGATGTTCTCACAATGCTTCGCAACACAAGTGTGCATTCTACTCCTTTTATTCATAAATAACCTAACACTCAAAAGTCAAAGTGATTTAAATTTTCCTCCTCCCGAGAAGCAGATAGCAATAAGCGCGCATAAGATCACTGAGAAAATCAAGATCGATGGTAAACTCGAAGAAAGTTCTTGGAGTAAGGCGGAAATCGTATCCGAATTTTTTAGACAAGAACCTCGTCAAGGCGGAGATATCAAGTATCGGACAGAAGTGAGATTTCTCTACGATGATAAATACCTTTATGTCGGAGCCATTTGCTATGATTCATTAGGCACCGACGGTATAAGAATTCAAGACCTAAGAAGAGATTTTGATTGGGGAGAGAATGACATATTTGGCATCTCACTTGATCCGCAAAATCTAAAGCAGTACGCACAGGTTTTTCAGACGACGCCCTATGGCAACCAGCGGGATTTACAAAATTTCAATGGCAATAATTTTGATACTGGATGGAATACACTTTGGAAAGTAAGAACGCAACGAACCGACACGGGTTACGTCGCCGAATTTGCCATTCCATTCAAAAGTCTCAGATACAACATGTCTCACAACGGCGCAACACTGGATTGGGGTGTGATCTTAGTGCGTTATGCTAGGCGAGATATATAAGTATCTACTTTCCCACCGATACCTCAGAGCTTCACACCATACAGGATGACGTATGCGGCTAAAATACAGGGTATCGAAACACCCCCTCGATCTTCTAACATTAGGATTGAACCATACACATTGTTTCAATCAGATAATATTAACAATGGATCTGAAACAATAAGCGATAACAATATCAAGCTTGGTGGAGATGTCAAATGGGCCATCAATTCAGAGGCTGTTTTTGATCTAACTATTAATACGGACTTTGCTCAGGCTGATGTTGATAGAGCGGTAAATAATCTCGAACGGGTCAATATTTTTTTTCCTGAACAGCGACAATTCTTTTTAGAAAATTCAGGGATTTGGGCAGGAGCATCTCAACAGTCTATACGTCCGTTTTTTAGTCGGCGCGTCGGATTACAAGGTAACTTTAATGCAAGCCCTGCTCCTATAGAACTGGGAAGTCGATATACCAAAAGAACAGAAAAAGAGGCTATTGCCGGGCTATTAGTGCGCCAAGGATCTACAGAAAACTCACAAGTGTCAAACTTCGGCGTAGCGCGATATTTACGGAACTACGGTCGAGAGAATAACGTGGGCGTCATGATAACCCATCGCATAGATCAAAGCATGGAGGCACTAAGTATCGATGGAAATAACAATACAACACTCACGTTTGATGGGCTATTTAGACCTTCAAGCAGTTTGGATATTCAATATTTGATCTCCACATCTATAGATGAACGAACTGGCCAAACTGGTTATGCAGGTAGATTTTTTGCTAGTAATAGAAGTAATAAGTTTTATTTAGGTTGGGCTACAGATTTTATAGATGCCTCCTATAATCCCGGTATGGGGTTTATTAGACAAAAAAATCTAATCAGCCACAATCCTAGAGGCTATCTAATATTGCGACCAAAGAAAATGGATTGGATTCGAAGATGGGATCCAGGTATTTTTATAAAATATAATCACGATGCATCAGAACCTTCTCAATTTCAACAAGCATCATTAGTCATATTCCCTATTTACACTTGGTTCAAGGATAATAGTTTTCTCGAGGTGACGATATTCCCTACATGGCAGAATATCAATTTTAACTTCGCTCCTTTGGGCTTAGAGATAGCCCAAGACAATTATTATTACACCAGATTTTTTATACGGTATAATACCGACCAGTCTAAGAAATGGTCAGCAAACGTAAATTATAATTTTGGAAGCTTTTATAATGGGACACGTAATACGCTAAACCTCTCTGGTCGACTTGCACCTATCCCACACATTGCATTTACTTTTGATTATGAATACAATGACTTGCAAAACATTGGTATTGACAAACAAAACTTAAGTACTCATCTCACCTCCGGGGGGCTGCGAGTGGCTATCAACCCTATACTTCAATTTTCCTCCTTCTATCAATACAACAGCTTCGATGGCCAAGGCCGATTGAATCTGAGGGCGAGTTGGGAGTATCAACCCTTGTCATTTCTGTATGTCGTGTTTAACGATACTCAAACTGATGAAGCGTTCAATCCACTCTCGCAACAGCAGCTGGTTTCTAAATTGACTTTGATTAAACAATTTTAGATTTTGCTTCTAAATAAGATGAAGTCTATATTTACTGCCACAGATATATAATTTTCCCAAATTAGAATGAAGTTCCAAAAAATATTGGATTCAATCAATTCTTGAATTTCCTGCCTTTCCAAAGGGAAAACCAGTTACGGGCATACTTGCAACAAGGAGGCTTTGCAATAAAAGCAATAATCTTTCCAAAAAAAACATCCGATAGCACCTACGTGGATATCATAATTCATTCTCATTCTCAGGAATTAGAGCTACCATCAGGTATAAGAAAGACCGCAAAGAGATTGAGGATGTCATTGGGTATGGTAATCTTAGATAAAGCATAGGTCCTGATTAGATAGCTATATTTCTGATCTTTTTATCGGGAGATCCTACTACCCTTCCTCAGAGACGGTTCGGCTTCACCCAGCACGTTTCAGAAGATATGATGCAGAACGCTCGGCATACTCCGATCTTAATTTTAATCTCTTTTCCCTGTTAAATAATATTATAAAAATGAACAAAAAAAACCGAACCCCTTCCAGCTTGATGCCTTCACGGGTTCGGATGATAACTTTTATAAAACGAATGATTACTGAATGTTCAAGGACATCGTAATATCCACGTCAGTTCCTCCGACAGTTGCATCAGAAGTCGATGTTTTCAAATCAGGCTGATGCTTCAAAACGATTCTAAAATCGCCTGGCGTGCTTGTTGCTCCTCCTGTTGTCCATGTAGTCGATAAGCCGATTGGATTACCATTACTGTCTTGGTCCTTATAGACTAATGGGTCATCACGCTTATCAATATTCCCATCACCCGTAGGATTAGAGAAAATATCTGCGGTGAAGCCGAAGAAAAACATATGCTCATCTGCTTCCTCTAAAATTTCTGCCGTAATGTCTTCCACCTCAGAACCTAATGTGTTTTCAAGGGTAAGCGACATGGTGTACTCTGTATTTGGAGTAAGTCCAATCTCTTCTATAGTTGGATTACCCACTCCTTCTCCATCTTCATCAAACCATGCAGCAGTAACTGTATCTCCTCCTGCCGTTGGCAAGAACGTTAAAAGAATTCTGTTGATTACCTCTTCTTCCTCGTTATGCCCATGCTCTTCTTCTATGATATGTAGAGGAAATGTGATGTCTATATCTGTACCACCGACTGTAGCATCGGACGTCGCTGTTTTTAAACCAGGTTGGTGCTTTAAGATGACATTAAAAACACCTTCATTCTCTGTATGCTCACCAGCTGTCCAAGTGGTAGATAGACCGATTGGATTACCGTTCGCATCCATATCGTCGTAATTGAGCGGATCCATTCGACTGTCTGTGTTTCCATCACCTGTTGGATTTGAAAAGATACCATCCGTAAATGAGAAAAAGAACATATGCTCATCTGCTTCTTCCATGATTTCTGCTGTAATATCTTCAGGCTCTGACCCAAGTGTATTTGTCAAGGTCATTGACAAACCATAGGTAACTCCTTCTTCCAAGTCGATCTCATCTATTGTAGGATTACCTACACCTTCTCCATCTGCATCAAACCAAGCAGCGACGACAGCTTCTTCACCGTTGTCTGGTGTAAAGGTGAGGGTCACTTGGTTGATCACTTCCTCCTCTTCTTCATGTTCTTCTTCTACTATTTCTATAGCAAATGAAATATCTATATCTGTACCACCGACTGTGGCATCGGAAGTCGCTGACTTTAGATCCGGTTGATGCTTTAAAATGATTTTGAATTCACCTTGAGCATCCGTATGTCCACCTGCAGTCCAATTAGTAGAAAGGCCCAGTGGTTGACCGTTAGAGTCTTGGTCATTATAATTCAAAGGATCATTTCTACTGTCGATATTACCATTACCAGCAGGATCAGAAAATATGCCATCTGTGAAAGAGAAAAAGAACATATGCTCTTCACTTTCTGCCATGATCTCTTCTGTTATATCTTCGGGAGTAGTACCCAATGTATTAAAGAGTCCTAACGAAAGTTCATAGGTGACACCCTCTTCCAGCTGAATTAGATCTATTGCAGGCAAGCCAACGCCATCTCCATCGGCGTCAATCCATTCGGCCGTCAATGCCGCTTCGCCATTATCTGGTGTAAATGTTAGTTTGACTTGATTAATTACCTCCTCTTCTTCCTCTTCCATCATAGGCTCTTCATCATCTGAGCATGAGGTTATAAGCAATGCAGCAAACAATAAGAGTAGATAAAATTTTACGTTTATTGATTTCATATATGACAATTGTTTTTATTAAATCTAATGCAATATAGTTGCATTAAATCTACAATCGCAACAATGTTCAGTTAAAATTCTAAAGAAATGGATAAAGAAATATTTCGACCCATCGCATCTGAGAAATAACGCAATCTGTCTGTGTATGACCGATAGGAAGTATTGAGCAGATTGTCGACACGCAGGGAGGTGCTTAGTGACTTGTATTGATAGTTGACTTTGCAGCCTGCGCGAAAATAGCTATTAGGAGGCTCCATAAAATCAAAGATTTCATCTGGAGTTATTTCCTGCATGTTGTTCTGAAAACGAATCGGCTCTATAACGTCAGGTGCATTCCATTGCTGTGCCATATAATCCAAGCGGAGACCAAGATCCCATGATCCTCTGTTATACTCAATCGAATAACTCAGATTCAAAGGTGGTATTTCGAGAAAAGGTTGATTATTCTCTGTGTCATTGGCATACACATAGGAGATCTTCGCTTCGGATGTGAACTGCTCGGTATGCCTAAAACGTACATCCCAATCACTCCCCAAAAAGAGAGCGTCGGTCTGCTGATAGAGAAAGAAAGGAAATGTACCTGCTACGTTTGTGGTGACTCCAAATGGCCTCAAAAAGATGTAATTATTGATTCTATTGATATGAAAGATAAACTCGGCATCTAGATTATCATTACTAATCTCTAGACCTGACACCCACTTTAGACTTTTTTCTGACGGGACAGGTCGATCTAATTGGTCAAATACACGAGTAAGTGGAGTAATTAAATTGGGTTCGAAATTATACCTCCATAACCCAAATTGGATTCGGGAAAAATGATAACCAAAAGAGTATAATTCAGATACATTGGGTGGCCGCCACGCAGTACCTACGTTTGTAAATATAGAAACTGCATCGCTCAACTTTCGCCGATAACCCAATGTGAAAGTGGCATTGGTGAACTTTACCTTATTGTCATAAAATGTAACATCCCTGATGGTATCAACAACACTAAGTTTCTGATGATCAACTCTTATCCCTAGTTCAAGAACAGACTCATCGAAATTAAGAGACTGTATCGTATATGCACCAACATTTAAAACGTCATAATCTGGCACAAAATTGATCGGATTAGAACCTGGTTCGTTGAAGCTATTTTGTGCGAATAATTGAATGCCAGAATTACCGCTCCAACTGTCTTTTGTTGATTGTGTCCAAGCTGCTTCAAATGTATGTGAGAACAACTTCAAGTCAATTACTGGACGGTCATTGAGCTCTCCTCTTCGGACATCAAACTCTTTTCTAATATTCCGCTGGATACCGTATGTAACTTTTATAAGATGCTCTCCGGCAAATACAGACAAATCAGTTTTTAATAATGCGTGCTGAGTTTCATGCTTGGGATTCTGTATATCATATGTGGGCTCAAATGTAGGGCTGGGTGTGCTCCTGTTAATCGCATTTTGTAAATCTTGTAGATTGCCCACAAGTGAGCCTCTAAGGATTCCCAATTCTTGATCAAGATAACTACCAGAAACTTCTAACTCATATTTGGGTTGGTGAAAGAGTGCATTAAAACTCCCTCCGTATTCTCTTTTTCCAGTATTGGATAAATTATAATCTGGTGCGGATAGATCGGCTTGATTTACTCCAAAGCCATTGGCATTCCAAGCAAATCGATGAGAGCCTTGTTCTAAAGAAAGCTGATTGCTAATAGCACGGCCGTTGCTTTGATATGAGGCACCAACAGCACCACCTAATGACTGATCAAGCAAGGGTCTTTTAGACTTGTAGAGTATGACCCCGCCTAAAGCCTCAGGCCCATATTTAACAGTTCCTGCACCTTTTACGACTTCAATTCTTTCAACGTGTGATGGATCTATTTCTGGAGCGTGCCCTTCGCCCCACATTTGATAAGCATGGCGAAGGCCGTCATTTATAATCAGGACGCGATTGGAATGCAAACCATGGATGATAGGCTTGGCAATATTGGATCCTGTCTGAAGTGTCGCGACACCAGAAAATCCTTCTGTAAGATTACCAATAGAACTACTCAATAAAGCCAATTTATTGACTTCCAGATCTTGAATAGAAAGTGTTTGAAAGGCGCTGATACGACTGGCCTCAATCACTACACTTTCTAATAATGTTTCATCAGGGGCTAAGAAAATCATCGGGTCTTCATGATGAAAATCATGGTGATGTATCACCGTTTTGTAACCGATAAATCTCACCTCAAGGTGAACCTCCTCTTCGCATTGATTTTTTAATATAAAAAAGCCGGTTTTGTTTGTAACCACTCCTTCTCCACTCTCCGTCACTCTTACAGTGGCAAAAGGTAAGGGCTCTTTGGTGCTCAAGTCAAATACAAAGCCATTGAGTATATTATCACACCCCACTTTCTGGCAGAACAGTTCATTTTGAATTGTAAAAGACAGTACGAACAAGAATAGATATATAGCTATACGTTTCATTTGATCATTCAGATTCAAGAGTAAACTGTACTTGTCTAAGCTGCGCAAGATTTGCAGACACCCTTTAAAATCAGGTTCGCTTCTTTGACTTCATATCCTGGAATAGAAACAGGTGGTATATTTTGCTCAAGACACTCTATAATCCCGCATTCCAGGCATTTGAAGTGCATGTGATCATGTTTGTGATCTTCTGCATCACAAGTCTCATGGCATAAACCGAAAGTAACATGTCCGCTATCATCAGGTATCTTATGCAACACACCTTTTTCAGCAAAAGCATTAAGAATCCTATAGAGCGTTACCCGATCAGAATCTTTTAGTTCCTCTTGGATTTCTTTTACGGACAGCGTTTTTCCTTTCCGCATGAAGAACTCCAACACATCGACTCGTCCATCCGTAATTCGTAAATTGCGATTCTTCAAAATATCTTTGATTTTGCTATAACGTGCCATGTTCGTAAATTATGGTAAATGTTCTTCTTTGTTGCAAAAATGCACATTTTTGTAACAATGTTACATTGATTTGGCTTGTATTTGGGAATTCTCTTTACGTCAACTACAATATGATTTAGGGAAATTCTTCTCCCTTCAGGTCAAATATGAGTGCTTTAAAAACTTTCCCTACAATCGTCGTTATGCATTTCGCAACCGATTTAAGCGCGGGGGCTAATAATGTACCTCCTACTCTACCCTACGGCGCAAGTTGCTGGTAGTCTTATCATTTTTGGTTTTGGGACTAAGTCCATTCTAATTAGCTTTAACTTATCTTATGATTCCTATAATAATACCAAATAGTAATTCAACTTTTTTCAAGCCACAAGAGCATAAGGAGATTGTCTCCTTATAACTGCATATATCCGATGTACAATTTTGTTCCGAATATTATTCAAAACAAGCATAGGACTCTTTCCTTCAGTTACCTTTCGTTCAAAATACAACTTTATGCTTGGGTCATGCCTTGATGGGCATTTTTTGCCCATAGATAGGAAAAGGTAAAATAAGGGTTGATATAAAAGTATCATAGGCATTACTTTGAGGGGCTAAAGGTTGAGATATGACTACATTATACACATATCCCGATACGCTCCGGAGCGTATCTTTTATAAAACTAACTGGATACTGGCTTACCTATTAATACTCCACTTCCTTTCAAATACTTATACAAAGTAGGCTTACTGATACCTATCTGATTACAAATTTCAGATACTGATAATCTTCCTTCTTTATAAAGTGCTGAGGCGATTGATGCTTTCTGTTTGGCAGCTGTAGAGAGGGCCTTTGGGTCTACCTCCTACCCTGCCCCGGGCACGTGCGGAGGCAAGGCCATCTGATGTACGCTCGATGATGAGATCTCTTTCAAATTCTGCGAATGCGCCCATCATGTGAAACATGAACTTCCCGGAAGGTGTGGTGGTATCTATTTTTTCGGTAAGGCTGACGAAGTCGGCTCCTTTCTCCTGGACAAGATTGACATTGGTGATCAGGTCTTTTAGAGATCTTCCGAATCTGACCAATTTAGAAACTACAACTGTATCTCCTTTTCTAATTTGCTGAAGTAGTAATTGTAATTCTTGGCGATCTGCTTTTGCTCCTGAGACTTTCTCTTGGAATATCTTCTCACATCCTGCAGAAGTGAGGGCATCAATCTGGCGATTGAATCTGCATTATGCCTTGAATTATCTATTACAAGTTGAACTTACTGCAAAATATGGCACGTCCAGCAATTTTGCTTCTCACCGTAAACGTGCTAAGATTCCGAGGCAAAATTACTGTGGAGCACCATATTTTATTGCAATTTCATCTCTCATCACGAAAAGCCAATACATAATGCAGATTTAGTTTTGGTCTTTGCGTGAGACCCTGGCGTATCCAATCTTCATAGTAATGAGGTTTAGTTGAACTCGCAAAATCCATTAGTCCATCTATTCCAAATTCAAATAACTTCAAAATAAGCGTTACGCTGCGTTTTCTTCAATCGCCATAGCTACGGCTATGCCTCATTCATTCAAACACCTTCTTTTATTGCTATTTAAATTTTCATTACGAAGTGCTAATGCATATTGCGAGTTACATAGTTAATCAAACTCGTGGCAATTAGCAATTTTTAACTTTGATTTCATTAACCAGTTTTTTTTACTATAAAAGCTGAAACTTTAACACTTTTTCGCTTTCGCCAAAGAGTAAAGAATAACGTTCGTTTGTAAAAATCTCTGGAAAGATTGATTGGTAGCAAACCCGAGTAAAAATACTCGACCTTTTCTCAGTCCAATATGAACGACAGGATCTCAGCTTTTAATTTGTAATTATAAACCTGAATGGTTCAACTGTAACTCTTACAGAGCTTTAACCCTTCACTCTTTTAGACCAGAATTTGACGGCTTTGGCTACGAGATGAGGTCCCTATGGGACTTTTGAAATATATCACCTCCTTTTAGGTCACCCGGTATGGCTGCCGTTGAATGGATAGTGATTTTCGCAGGCATAGCTCAAATCAACAAGACCTATTTGATCGAAGTACTCAATCCCATCTCCGCACCGATCTTAAGCATATAATCATGAGCAGTATCGAAATCATTGGGTATTACTCCATCGAGGATCGCCTCTCGAATAGCAGTTTTAATATCTCCTACTTGACGTGAGGGTTGTATTTTAAAAGTCTCAATAATATGCTCTCCAGTTATCGGAGGTTGCCAGTTACGTAATCGATCTGACTCCTCAAGTTCGATCATTTTAGCTTGGACTAATGTATAATTAGCTAGATATCGTTCCATCTTGCCTGGGTTCTTAGTCGTAATATCCGATTGGCATAATGTCATAAGATCTTCGATATCCTCTCCTGCATCAAACAGCAAACGACGTACGGCGGAGTCTGTAATGTTCTTATTCGTAAGACTTATAGGCCGCAGATGAAGGAGGACTAACTTCTTGACATAGTTCATTTCCTTACCCAAGGGAAGTTTCCATTTTCTAAATATCTTAGGTACCATATAAGAACCCACGGCATCGTGACCATGAAATGTCCAGCCTGCTTTCTCATCAAACCGCTTCGTCTTGGGCTTCCCTATATCATGAAGCAAAGCCGCATATCGTAACCATAAATCTTCAGACGCTATTGCTACATTATCCAAGACTTCAAGCGTATGATAGAAATTGTCCTTATGCCCTCTCTTGCCTACATAATCAACACCAAGGAGTTTCTGTACTTCTGGTGCTATGAGCGCACAAAGTCCAGTATCCATTAATAATTTCCAGCCTATAGAAGGTTTGGGAGCAAGTATAATTTTATTGAGTTCGGTTGTGATCCGCTCTTGAGAGATGATATGAATACGTTCACTATTCCTCTTGATTCCTTCGAAGGTCTCTGGGTGAATATCAAAGTCCAATTGGGTAGCGAATCGTATCGCCCTCATCATCCTTAGTGGGTCATCCGAAAATGTAATGTCTGGATCTAAAGGCGTTCTTATAATCCGCTTATTGAGGTCTGACATCCCATCAAACGGATCTAAAAAAGAACCAAACTTATCTCCCGAAACACAAATCGCCATGGCATTAATCGTGAGATCTCTGCGGTTCTGGTCATCTTCCAATGTTCCAGGTTCAACTTCCGGCTTGCGACTATCAGCATTGTAGGATTCCTTTCTGGCTCCTACAAATTCTATTTCAAGATCATTATAATTGAGCATTGCTGTTCCAAAACGCTTAAATATTTGAGGCCCTCTGATCTTAAGATGCTTAGCTACCGCTTTTGCCAACGCTATACCATCTCCGATAAATACGATATCTAAATCTTGAGTCGGGCGATTCAATATTCGGTCCCTTACATATCCTCCTATTAGGTATGCATCACTTTCTAACTTTCCTGCTGCCGTTTGCACCGCGTTCAGGATAAGCTCTTCCTCTTCATTAAACTGCCACTCCACTTAAGGGTAATTTTTATTTATGATAAGACGATTGGCATCTCTTGCCCATATATTGCATAATGATGAACGATTTCATCAATGATCTGAAAGAGCTGATTAGGGTCATCTTCAGTAACTAGCTTAGCTCTGAATTGCTTGATCTGAGGTAGTCCTTTAAAATAATTCGTGTAATGTCGACGCATTTCCAGCACACCTAATCTCTCTCCTTTCCATTCTATACTATGACTGAGATGTTTTCGCACGGCCTCTGCCTTCTCACTTAGTGAAGGAGGAGGTAATAGCTCTCCCGTTCGGAAATAATGCTTTATATCCCTAAAGATCCATGGATTTCCAATAGAAGCTCTTCCTATCATAATTCCATCTACTCCATATACATCTCTATATAGCGCCGCTTTCTCTGGACTATCTATATCACCATTGCCAATGATTGGAATATGTACTCTTGGATTATCTTTTATCGCTCGCATCTTCGTCCAGTCAGCCTCTCCCTTATACATTTGCTTTCGTGTTCTACCATGAATCGCAAGCGCTTTGATGCCAACATCTTGTAATCTTTCTGCTACTTCTTCTATAAAGATTGTTTCATCATTCCACCCCAATCTCGTCTTAACGGTTACAGGAAGTGAAGTCGATTTTACTATTTCTTCTGTAAGGCGGACCATTTTAGGTATATCTTGAAGAATACCAGCACCTGCCATTTTACAAGTAACTTTCTTAACTGGGCATCCGAAGTTTATGTCCAATACCTCAGGATGTGCTTCCTCGACAATTTCTGCTGCACGTCGCATACTATCGATCTCGGCGCCAAAGATCTGAATGCCTATAGGTCGTTCGTAATCGTATATGTCTAGCTTCTGGACGCTTTTCGTCGCGTCTCTAATAAGGCCTTCTACCGAAATAAATTCAGTATACATCATATCACATCCCTGTTCTTTGCATAGTGCTCTGAATGGGGGGTCGCTCACATCCTCCATAGGTGCAAGAAAAAGTGGGAACTCGTCAAATTCAATGTCGGCTATCCGCATCAAAGGAAATAATTGTGGTTATTGGAATATATTCAAACTACAAAGGTAAATCAATGCTTTGAATTACAATGAAGATAGCCTTCTTCAAAGGTCAAGAATTCATCTTTTATCTAAAGTTTTCTAAAGAAAAAAGGAATTCATTGAACTCATATCCTTAATTTCTTGTTAATAATGTCAATGCACATAAGAAATTGAGCTACTAAGTAGTTATTATAAAAGTTAGATAGTTTTTTCATACAATTCGGTTAGGAAGCCTTCCATTGAGAAGGCTTCTTTTATTATTGGAAGTATCGCCACATTCTAATCAAGAGATTCACGACTACACTTAGAACAATCATGATGGTAAAAGGAAAGTAAATCTTGAAGTTCTCTCGATCGATTCTAATATCTCCTGGCAACTTACCCAACCAATTCAATTTAGCACCACCAAAATATATCACACAACCTATTAATAGTAATAGTGCACCGAACACAATAAGTCCTTTCCCTAAATCTTGGCTTAGCATTTTTTACTCCAGAGATCCGCAGGATAGCGCCCATCTTCTACCAATTTATTCAGCTTAGCGATAACCACTGGCTTGTCTTCTTGGTATGTTACTCCGAACCATTCTTCATCGCACGTCAACACCTCTACTTTTTTCTCTCCACTGGTTATAAGACTCTCCACAAGCAATGGAATGAAAAACTCAGACTTCTCTTCTTCCCCATGATCCTTTAAAAACTGATCAAACATCTTCCCACAATAATCAAAGTAATCAGGATAAAATGTCCAAAGATTCATAGACACAGGAGTTTTCGCCTCTAAATAGCCTACTCCATCAGCTTTAGGGTATTGAATTCTGCCTTCTTCATCGTATCCTATTTTCAAGGTTTCAACAACGCCAGTGAGCAATTCATCAGAATCGACACTGCATACTCCTCGATTCACAGTTCCATGTTTACTCAGCGTGTTATCAAGTTCGTATCCTATCAATCCATAGGCTTTCTTAGAGCCATTCTGAAAGAAGGTCATACATTCTTCATAGGCTCCTCTTCCATAAAAGTCATCTGCATTTATGACGGCAAATGGACCATTCACCTCATTCCGAGCTGCCCATACTGCATGGGCCGTCCCCCATGGTTTACTCCGCTCTGTTGGAATATCAAACCCCACCAGAACATCTGAGATGTCTTGAAATACATATGCCACTTCAATTTGATCTTCGAATTTATTTGCGAAAAATGCCTTGAACTCCTTTTCAAAACTATCTCTAATAATAAAAACTACTTTCCTAAATCCAGCTTGAATTGCGTCATATATCGAGTAATCCAATATAGTTTCTCCATTAGGACCAAAAGCATCCATTTGCTTCAATCCACCATACCTACTGCCCATTCCTGCTGCAAGTACAACCAGAATTGGCTCTTGTGTTTTACTACTCATTCTTTATTTTTTAAGCCATAAAGGAAGTATAATCATACCTATAATCAAAATCACTAATATTTAATTTGTATAAATACTTCAATGCCTTGTTAAATTCGTATTATTTCAAGTCAAATTAGAGCTACTCAAAAACAAATGCCCTATTTTCGTATTTGTTTTTTGGGTAATTGATACTAATACCTTTTTTCAAATAAAAAAATTAAATTCTCATTCAGATCGTTTGAACATATGTTAAATAATGTTAATGTATATTTGCCTGATAATAAGCGGATTTTTGTAATAATGAGGTATTGTCTTGGAATATTCGCCCTTGTGTTAGTTATGGGATGTTCTAAGGATGTAGCGGATGGCGATGTACAACAAGACACTAATATAAAAAGACAGATAAGTCGCTTTAGTCCTACAGGTAGTTACTCGTTCTATATCTTACCGGATCAAGGTGACTGGGATAACATACCCCAAGATCGACGGAACCCACTAACGGATGTCAAGGTCTCCTTAGGTGAAATGCTTTTTTATGAAACAGGCCTCGCCATGGATGCTAAATTCAATGAAGGTATTGGAACTTATTCATGTGCCAGTTGCCATCTTCCTACAGCCGGTATGAGACCAGGAGCTCCTCAAGGTGTGGCAGACGGTGGCGTCGGATATGGTGTTAATGGAGAAAATCGCTTAAAAGAAAGTGCCTATCAGGAGTCCGACCTTGATGTTCAGAGTGCCCGGCCCTTAAGTTTAGTGAATACTGCTTTTGTTACTAACACCTTCTGGAACGGACAATTCGGAGGTGGAGGAAGTAATGTAGGAACTGAAGAAGTTTGGGATTTATTAGAAGAGACAGAGCTTAACAGATTAGGTTATGAAGCTATAGAAACTCAGAATTTTGATGGTATTAAAACGCATCGGATTCAAGTGAATAAGGAATTGCTTGATGAGTACGGTTATACGGAATTGTTCGATGAGGCTTTTCCAGATCTTCAAGCAGAAGACAAATATGCTCAATTCGGAGCATCCTTAGCCTTATCAGCATATATCAGAAGCATCGTGTCTGATCAAGCCCCTTTCCAAGATTGGTTGAAAGGAAATGCTGATGCCATTAGCTTACAAGAGAAAGAAGGTGCAGCACTGTTTTTTGGCAAAGCAAGATGTGCTAATTGTCATTATGAAAAAAATCTTGGGTCAGGAGAATTTCATGCGCTGGGTGTAAAGGATATGTATCAGAGAGCCAGCTTTAATGCGCTGTCTACAGATAGGAGAAACTTAGGACGAGGAGGATTCACAAGACGTCAAGAAGACAATTTCAAGTTTAGAGTTCCTGCGCTATATAATATTGGAGATGCTCCTTTCTATTTTCATGGAGCAAGTAAGGCCACCCTTGAAGAAGTTTTGGAATATAAAATTGAAGCCATATCAGAGAATTTCAGAGTTGGAAATGAAATTCTATCCGATACCTTTAATCCCCTTTATGATGAGAATGGTAAGGAAGTGCTCAATGAATCAGAAAAGGAAGCTCTTTTGGCTTTTCTTCAAGGTGCATTAAGAGATCCAAATTTGGAACGCTACATGCCAGATCAAGTATTATCAGGACAATGTTTTCCTAATAATGACTATCAGTCCAGGATTGATCTTGGGTGTCAATAAACAAGCTTGAATAAGGATTTACTCTCTTAAAGATCTTCCGTTTTTATATTTGGAGATAAGTACCAAGCATTCGATGTAACCTCATTCTTGATCTTATTCAAATATTCCTTGAGATTGTGATCATTACAATCAAAGACTATAACCACTCTATACCCATCTCCATTTTCAACAAGTTGTACAAAGAATCCAGACTTCTTTATTTGATCAATTTGAGATTCCGCATTATTTTTCTGTCCATAGGACCCTACTACTATTTTACATCCTTCGTTCAATATTTCAGGAGTAAGAAAGGCGATATACTTGGTATTTATCAAATTTAGCGTATCCGACTCAATAAGATCATTAACAAAAGAATCCTGTATTACCTCTTGTTTCTCTTGGTCTTCATCAGAGTGGCAACCTTTCAAATACCATAAGAAAAATAAAACCCCTAATCCCAAGACAATCAAAGGCAATACACTTTGTTTCCAGGTTTCTTCAGAAGAAGAAGAAGATTCAGAAACAATGTTCTTCTTATCAATCGTGTCATTCAAAAAACCATTCAATGGGGACTCGCTCCCCGTCTTAGTACTGAGAGGGTAAATGCTAAGCACTGGTAAATATGCAGTGCCTTCCATCCATTTGGTATGAACATCAACCAGCGTTAATTGGTTCTTCTCATCACTTTTTACTACACCTAATTCTGGTATACGTGTTAATCCGGATCCTTTTAACTCCTTTGCCGACTTAACAACTGCTCTCTTGAGTGTTTCAATTATTTCTCGTTGATTCTTATTTCTGTTCGCTACTTCTTTAATAAAATCAATACCTACTTCAGA
Source organism: Saprospiraceae bacterium (assembly GCA_047634015.1). Lineage (GTDB taxonomy): Bacteria > Bacteroidota > Bacteroidia > Chitinophagales > Saprospiraceae > JAJRXG01. The sequence goes on along the minus strand of JBLIDB010000049.1, from coordinate 4,261 downwards.
TTCAGGTGCTATGGATAAAGTCTTCGTAGGTGGATAAAGCTCATTATTAGTTGAATCAATCCACGCCGCGTTCTGAATAATAACAAATGAACCGATACCAGAGATGTTAACCTCAGGATAGACATCTAATAGATCTCTAAGATGTTCTGATATTGTATTTTCGCGTTGCAAATGCATGTTAAATTGTAAGAATCGAAGAACTACTAAGAATTGTATTGGTTAGTAAGATCTAATGAAGTGATATATGAACTAAACAAGATGTCTACAAATAACTCATTGACAGCAAGATACTTCAGCTTTTTTATCCCCATAGCTATGGACATGAACCCGCTTGTTCGCCATGCAGGAAGAAAAAAGAGCCTCCTCCTGACTTCCAAACAGTTATTTTCCGCAATCAGCTCAATTCCTAACTCACTTCAATGCACAAAGGTAAGAAGTGAAATGTATTAACAACTATTGTTGCTATCATAAGCAATCATATTAAATCAAGATAAAAATGCCGATAAGCCGCGACAAGTCTACAACATTATTCAACGAAGCACAGACGCTCTTTCCTGGAGGTGTAAATTCTCCCGTGAGAGCCTTTCGTTCAGTTTACGGAGCCCCTCTTTTTATCAAGAATGCTCGAGGGTGTAAGATTTATGACGAGGATGGAAATGAATTCATAGACTTTTGTGGTTCTTGGGGGCCTCTCATTTTAGGGCATAATCATCCTTCGATTAAAGAAGCGGTTATAAAAACCGCCGAAAATGGCCTGACTTTCGGAACTCCAACTTCGCATGGCAATGAACTGGGAAAAATGATAATCCAAAATCATCGCTATATAGATCAGATTCGATTTGTTAGTTCAGGTACAGAAGCCGTAATGTCAGCCGTCAGATTAGCACGTGGATATACCGGAAAGTCTAAGGTCATAAAATTCGAAGGATGCTATCATGGGCATGTAGATTCACTTCTTGTAAAAGCGGGATCAGGATTAGCAACATTCGGCGAGTCCACAAGTGCAGGTGTTCCAGACGCCTTCGTCAACGAAACCATAGTGTTGGATCTTAATGATCTGGCGGAGTTTGAAAAAATATTAATCAGTCATAGTACAGATATCGCTTGTGTCATCATTGAACCTATTCCTGCTAATAATGGATTGCTTATTCAGGATACGAATTATCTCGTGTGGCTTCGTCAGTTGTGTGATGAGCATGATGTATTATTGATATTTGACGAGGTGATATCAGGGTTTCGCGTTGGATTCGAAGGTGCTGCAGGACTTTATAGTATCCATCCAGACATTATAACATTCGGAAAGATAATAGGTGGAGGGATGCCTGTTGGTGCATTTGGAGGAAGAGTGGATATTATGGCACAAGTATCACCTTTGGGGCCTGTCTATCAAGCTGGTACCTTAAGTGCCAATCCTGTTGCAATGGCAGCAGGACTGGCTTGCCTTACGGAATGTGCAAAAGAAGGATTCTATGAGGATCAAGAAGAACGTACAAACTACTTCATAGGCCTTATTGAAGCCCATGCCGCCGAACACAACTATCCACTTCATATTCCTCATATTGGCTCCATATTCTGGTTGGCATTCGGTAGAGATCGTATCCTTTCAGCCCGTGAGATTGATGCTGACAATATGGTTTACTTCAAAGAGTTGCACAAGTATCTATTGGATAATGGAGTCTATTTAGGTCCCTCAGGTTATGAGGTCGGATTCATATCTGCAGCGCACTCAAAAAAGATCTTAGCGATAGCTGCCAAAAAGATATGCGATGGATTAGATTCTGTATTTAAAGGGATAGAAGTGATTTAAGAACTAAACAAGATGACTACAAACAGCTCATTGACAGCCAGATACCTGCCTGTACGTCAGGCAAGCTTCAGCATTGCATGCCCACCCTCTTCGAGGTTCTCTCATTTCGAGAATTTTAGCCGAGATCACTATCTCATCCATAACTATGGCTATGAAAAGAATCAACCCATCCTCTTTCGAGGCTCCATCTCTTCGAGATCATTCAGTCATGTCTTGACTATCAAGTATTTATTTTCGTCAATCAGTCCAATTCTTAAATCACTTCATGCATAATATGGTCCGTTGGTTTAGCATTGGCGTTATCACCTATCTTATTATAGGAATCACATGGTGGGGTTTGTTACTATTCCGAGAAACGACTATTTCTTACAATTTAAAAATAGCCGCTGCTGATGAAAATGAATTGACAACAATTAATGAGGAGTATCGCAAGGACAAAATGAAAATTTTTGGAGAAGGGCTATTCCTTGGCTTTTCAATTTTAGCGGGTGTTTATATTATATATAGAAGTGCAAACCGTGAAATAGGTCAAATGAAACAACAGGGGGATTTTCTGCTTTCTGTTTCTCATGAATTAAAATCTCCTATTGCGGCAATGAAATTAGCATTGCAGACGCTCATAAGACCGAATCTTCCTCCTGCTACTTCTAACAAAATCACCCATTCTGCAATTAAAGATGCCGATAGGTTGGAGCAACTCGTTCAAAATATTTTACTCTCCGCTTCCTTAGATGAAAAACAACTGGAATTATTTCTTGAGCCCACAGATATCTCAAAGCTCTTATATCAAATTGTTGAAGAGTTTCGATCAAAAGCAGACACGAAAAAAATTATTTTCAAAAGTGAATATGAAGGACTTTCTTGTCAATTGGACAAATCTATGATCAAACAAGCCGTTGTTAACATCCTTCAGAATGCTATTAAATATGCGGAGTCAGAATCGGATATTCATGTCCTGGTAAAAGAGGTTAATAAAAAGGTTGAAATCGAAATACGTAATAAAGGGCCTCAAATCAAGTTTGAAGAAAGAAGTGAGATATTTGAAAGATTCTATCGCGGAAATGATCCTATGGTAAGAAATAAGGAAGGTACTGGCATTGGGCTTTATATTAGTAAAGAAATTATTGGTGCTCATCGAGGTGATATAAAAATTAGATCCAACGAACAAGAAAGCATGACAAGTTTTATAATTGAACTCCCTATTCATGAGTAAGTCAAAGTCCGTATTGGTTGTCGATGATGAAGAACATATCGCAGTGCTTTTAGAAACGAATTTAGAATTAGAAGGCTACACACCATTCGTTGCTTATAATGGGAAGAGTGCGCTTTCAATTATTGAAGAGCGTCATATAGATCTTGTCTTACTGGATGTTATGCTTCCAGATACGTCAGGATTAGATTTATGTCGTCAGATTAAAAGAGGACGCCAGCATCTGCCCATCTTAATGCTTTCGGCTTTGGGGCAATCATCAGATCGTATTAATGGATTAAAATCTGGAGCAGATGATTACTTAGGAAAACCATTCAATCTTACAGAGCTTTTTCTTAGAATGGAAAACCTTTTGGTACGATTCCAAGAGGACGGCTCCTCAGGAATTCAAAAAATCCAATTAGGTGAAGCTACCGTAGATTTTACAAATTCAACCATCATTCGTAATAATGAAACTTCTATTCTTACGCCTAAAGAGGCTGATCTTCTGCGCTTTCTAATAGATCATCCTAATAAAGCAATCCATCGAAAAGACATACTTGATAAGGTGTGGGGATATGAAGTCTACCCTACTACGAGAACGATAGATAATTTTATTGCTAAGTTCCGTAAGTGGATAGAACTGAATCCTAACGACCCCAAAGTCATAAAAACGATTAGAGGAGTTGGCTATATGCTATTAAAATAAAAAAGGAATTTAGGCAGTAGACAATATCTCTTCTTTGATCTTGCGACCATTTAGGAAATCGCTTTCATCATCACTTGTCACTTTTATACCACCTCTATCCTCTCTCAATGTTCTTGAGAAAAGACTTAGATTACTATCAGTGAGAAATTGCCATGTAAGCGCTGCCCATGAATTATGAGAAACCAGTGAATCATAATATTCTGGAGCGATCGCCTTTACTTTAGGAAGGTTATTCCATGGCACATAAGAAAAATCATGGTGCTCATTATGGAATCCAACATTGAATGCAAGTTTGTTAAGAGGTCCATAGTAACTATACGTTTCTTGTGGCGATGCCACCAAATAATGTTCCTGAATCCATCTTCCCCCTAATGGATGTAACCCAACACTAAAGAAAAAAGAGGCTACAAAATACATAAATGCATAAGGCCCTACTAAGAACCAAATAGCAAGATCAAATGCAATTAAAGTGGCCAGATTAATCCAAATCCACTTATTACTAAAGGAGATCTCCTTTAATCTCGGTGGTCGTAATGCCTGAAAGAAAGGAAAAAAC
>JBLIDB010000048.1:0-25128 GCA_047634015.1 Saprospiraceae bacterium | reverse complement strand
AAACCAAAAATAGAATGAAATTTTCGCCGAGCAGCCTACTTGCTTTTGGCCATGGCCAAAAGCAAGTAGGCTGCTCCTATTCTTATGACAACAGCAAGCTGTTGCATTTGTTAGTTGAATTCAAGTTTAAAAATACGCGCGATCAAAGAAAACAATAAATGAATTTGAAAAGAGCGTTTAGGTGAAGAATAAAATTGAGATGGGAATAATAGAATATTTCGGTCCCTGAATGTTATATAATAGTTCATTAAACCAAAGACACTAAATGTTGTCTAATGATTAGCGTGTCAGATTCGAAAGAAGAAATTGAAAAGGAGATCTTAAAGTTGCTTAGGAATAAGGCGACCTATGAGAAAGGGATTGAACGTTTGATGCTGCTGTATCAAGAAGCGGTCTACTGGCAGATACGGAGGATGGTAGATCGGCATGAAGATGCCGCTGATCTGAGTCAGGAGGTCTGGATAAATGTCTTTAGGAAGTTGGATTCATTCAGAGGGGGATCTGCTATCTACACCTGGATATATAGAGTAACGGTCAATACATGCTTGAACTTTATTAAGAAAGAGAAACGGAAGCCTAAAAGCGGGTTCTTTCAAAGTGAACTAAGCGAAGGGCAAGTATCTCATGAAATCGATAGCGAAAGAATATGGAACTTATTACAAGAGAGTGTCAGATTACTACCAGAAAAACAACAGATGGTTTTTAATCTTAGATATTTTGAAGAAAAGAAATACAAAGAAATCAGTCAACTTCTAAATACTTCAGAGGGAGCTTTAAAAGCTTCTTATCATTTAGCAGTCAAGAAAATTGAAGCATATGTCAGAGAAAATATACCTGTCTAAGAAATCATCAGAAATACAAGATGAATTAGAGGCAATGGACGCAGATTTTATTCAACGCCCATATCAGGAATCCCATAAAGTTTCCAATTTTTTTTGGGAGGAACAAAGAGCAGCAGTTCTTAATAGAGTAGGACAAAGTGAGAAGACTAAAGTCAGTGTTATTAAAAATTACAGGCGCCTCTTCTACCTCAATAGCGCTGCAGCGGGGCTTTTACTCTTGATTTGGTTATCATCCGAAACCCAAGAAGTTGCTTATGCTGAATTGAACTTGGATTCGATCGAATTGAGTGCTTTGGAAGAGTACTTGCTCGATGAAGCAGGAAGCTTAGATGTCGGGCTGAGTTTAGAAGAGACTTTTTATGATCAAGAACTATGGATTAATGAAGGGTTACAATATGAAAACAATGATTAATAGCGGAAGAGCGATACTCATGATATGTTTTATCCTTCCTTTGGCAATGACAGGTCAAGAGCGATTACGACAGAAGCCTAAGGATAGAATCATCCAGTTGAGAAAGGATTTTATCGCAGAGGGATTAGAACTCACAAAGGATCAAGAATCCAAATTCTGGCCCATATATGATAGCTTCCAAATAGAGATGGTTTCACTTAAGAGGAATAAGGCTATATTTAATAGCAAGGTTTCTGATATAAGTGATGACGAAGCGGAACGTGTCTTAACTCAAGATTTGAAAAACAGAGAGCTGGAAATGCTAAAAAAACTCCAATTTTATAAGGACATCCAATTAATAATACCTGCCAAACAAATCTTGATACTGAATGAACGCGAACGCTTATTTCATAAAAAGGCCTTTGATAGAGTCCGAAATCGGAGACAAAATCGTCGAGGCAACTAAATTTTTAAGGCTATTGTCATTCGAATTGAATTGAAATTATGGCAGAAGTGTTTAAAACTAGGGGTTTATAGTGAAAACAGACAATAATAGATCAGAATAATGCTGTATATGTTGCGTGGTGAGTGTGAATAAGTTAGCTCATTAGGAGAAACAATTGCTCATTTTTTAGATCCATAACTAACTGATTATCAGTCATATAAAGGGATTTTTTAATACAAAAATTATATGCCTGAATGTGGAAAAAAAGGGATTCAGATATTTTCTGTGGAGGTGATTTATCTATCTTAGCGTTCTAATTGTAATCCCTTACGGTGGAACCTATGGATAGTAGACTGAAAATCTCTTCAACTCTGTTGAGCTTAATATCGGAATTTGAGCGACAACAAGAGATGGATACACATACATACCTTACTGATCATGAGTACCAGCAGATCATAACATTTTACGATGTAGAATGTGATTTTGATCGAGCGCTGGAGACTATAGATCGTGCAATCAAGCAATTTTCCTATAGATCAGACTTTTTGTGCTCTAAAGCGCGAATCTTTATAAAGAAGGGAATGATTGCTGATGCAGAGGAGGTTATAGCAAGAGCAGAATTAGTATCTCCAAGTCAATTGGACGTACAAATATTGAAGTCAAGGATATATATTCACCAGAAACAGTTTAACGAGGCCATTCTATTAATCGAGGATTTAAAGGCAGTAGCGATTCATTCTGATCTGGAGGATATATACCTTGTTGAGTCTTTCTTCTATGAGCAAGTGCAGGAATTCGATATGATGTTCCAGTGTATTAAGAAGGCGCTAATAATCAATCCGAATAGCGAAGAGGCTCTATATCAAATGAATACCTCTATAGAACAAAGCAAGAATTATGAAGAAGGTATCCTCCTTCATAAGGTGATAGTAGATAATCATCCTTACAATCATCTCGCTTGGTTCAACTTAGGACATGCTTATGCCGCAGTAGGAGAATATGAAAAAGCAATTGAAGCTTTAGAGTATGTCTACATTATAAGTCCACAGTTTGAGCAAGGCTATTTAGACTGCGCCCAATATTGCTGCGAATTACAGCGTAATGATCAAGCGTTGGATATATATCTTGAAGCTCTTGAGATGTTCGGCCCAGAATTTGACCTATTGATGTCTATCGCCACATGTCAGTTTGCTCAAGGTCTTGTAGATGGAGCTAAACGTACATTATTTGAAGCGATCGAGATGGATAACTATAGCGATGAGGCATACTTCCTGCTTGCTAAGTGCTATATGAGTAATAAAGATTGGCATAGTGCTGTCAAGGTATTACGTAAGGCAATTAACATAGAATCCGAAGTAGAAGAATATTTCCATGCTTTAGGAAAGTCTTACCAAGAAATAAAAGAATGTGGAAGAGCGCTATACTACCTAAAAAAGGCAGCTATTAAAGGTTGCGAACAAGCTAACTATTGGGAGGATTATATTGGTTTTTTAATAAGTCAAGAAGCATATAAGGATGCATTGAAAGCACTTGAGAACGCAGATAGATATACTTTCAGCCATAGACTTCAATATTTAGAAGCGGCTTGTTACATCGGATTAGGAGAAATAAAGAATGGCCTTTTGATCTTGGAAGAATCATTACAAGAATCATTTGAAGATCATATTATCTTGAAGCAGACACCCTATCATATATCTCAAAACAAAGAAGTAGAGTCTATTATAGCCTATTACCAGAATTCATAGTCAAATAAGACTATCTAAACCAAAACTTGAAAAGCCGCTTATCATAAGATAGGTGGCTTTTTTATTTTTTTGGTCTTCCAAAAATATCTTTTCCACCAGATGTAATTCCACCACTAGGAGGTGCATCAAATTTCTGATCAAATAGCTTGTCTTGGTATTTCCAACTACCATCAGATGACAGACTATATGCTATGTAGCTTCCATCAGGTGCCATAGTCGGTCCCTGGCCAGGGATACGTCCCGGTATCCCAACAAGATGATCTACTACAAGTTGTTTGGCTCCAGTCTGATAAGTAATAGAAGCGTTGCTATCAGCGCTATAGGTAATAGTAATTCTTTTCGCCTTTTTCGATCTTTCAGGTAGTTCGAACTTTTCTATAGCACCAAGGATGACTTCACCTTTTCCCCATTGGACTTGTTCTAAAGATTTTTGTTTGGTGAATTGGTCCAATTGATTGAAAGACAATAGGTAATATTCCACTCCTATATCAGAGGGTATGCTTAATATTTTATAGATAATCCCACCTTTCCAATCTTTCCATTTAATAACTCTATCTACTTTAGAACTTCCGACTCCTTGATCCCCTTTGAATCTCAATGCAGGTAGATCTGGCTGTTGAATATATCCATCATAAGCGTAGCTACCATTTCCCCCATCGATCTGCCAACTTAGGGTTCTAAAAGAACGATCTTCCGCATATTGAATCGAAATCCAAGGTAGATTTTCAAAGGGAGCTTCAAAAGAGTTTTCCTTTTGAAGCTCTTCATCAAAGAGTTCTGCGAAGTGCTCTGCGGCATAAGTTCTATGCTCGGCATTCGATGCATTGATCATAACATCAGCATAAAATTCAAAGCCCTGCGCAGAGAGACTAAATACTGAGTAAAAGAAAATTATAGAAAGGATATATTTCATAAAAAAGCATTCTGAATCACTTCATTAGACGAAGTACCAATCAGAACGACGCTTATGAAAGCGTTAGTATTAGGAGAATAATCCTATGATTCTATTATTAGATTGCGATAATTAGGACGATCAGAAGTTCGTCTATGGCTGTATTGATTTAAAAGTGCATTATTCTTTGCAAAAAACACTCCTGGCATCTGGAACCCGTCTCCGATCTGTCTCATACGTAACCTCCGAAGATCCCTTACCGCAAGTTCAGCAGTACGTAGCCATATTTTAAGTCCGTAGAGCTGGCTAAAATTTCCTTTTAAAAGGCCAAAGTCATGATAGAACTTACAGTCTTGGTCAGAGACGTGATCGATATTTTCAAGTCCATATTCACCAAAATAACTTTCAGCAACTTCGCTACTTGCCATATGAACACAGCAAATCTTAACGCCTTTGGATTCGAGATAGGCCCTTTGGACTCCCAGGTCTCTCATTGCTTCCATGCAAAATATACAGCCAAACGGCCGTAAAAAAACAATTAGAATAGATTGTTGGGAAGATAATTCAGATAGCGTCTCTCCACGCTGCGTATGCATAGTGGAGAGAGCTCCTGATATTTTTTCTATTCCAGTCGTTTCAACCATTAGAGTAATCTCATATCATCGAAGGTTTTCATTACTTCCTTAACGTGTGAAGCGGAAGTTTTTAATAGTGCCATCTCATCATTGTTGAGATCTACCTCGATTATTTTCCCAATTCCAGATTTATTGAGGGTTACAGGAACACCGAGATAGACATCTTTTAGTCCATACTCACCATCCAGCTTAACGCAACAAGGGAATATTCTATTTTCATCTTTTACGATCGCTTCTACCATTTGTGCAGCAGCTGCACCGGGTGCATACCATGCTGAAGTCCCCATAAGTCCTACCAATTCGCCACCACCTTTCTTGGTACGATTTACAATTTCTTCCAATCTATCACTATCGACAAGTTCCGTAATTGGAATTCCAGCAACTGTAGTATATCGTGGTAATGGAACCATTGTATCTCCGTGCCCACCCATGAGTAGTGCTTGAATATCTTTAGGGCTCACACCGATCTCACTTGCAAGGAATGCTCTATATCTCGCTGTATCAAGAATTCCTGCCATTCCAAATACTTTCTTGCTGTCGAGACCAGATGCAATGTGAGCGGCATAGGTCATCACATCAAGTGGATTCGAAACGATAATAATAATAGGATCAGGAGAAGTCTTAAGAATCGATTTTGTAACAGCTGAAACAATTTTTGCATTCGTAGAAATTAGATCATCTCTGCTCATTCCGGGTTTTCGAGGAATCCCTGCAGTAATTACGACGATATCAGAACCAGCTGCATCTTCGTAATTTTCAGTACCAGTCAGACTGGTACTATAATAATCTATAGGAGCTTGTTGCCAGCTATCTAAAGCCTTACCACGTGCCATGTCGCCTTTTAGATCCAATAATACGACTTCACTTAAGATGTCCTTATGTGCTAAAACATTTGCTACGGTGGCTCCTACATTTCCTGCTCCTACAACGGTTACTTTCATTTGTTATGACTTATTGCTCATCAGATTGAATGACCATTCTGATGTGTTTTTTCGCTAAAAGATTTTACTCCTACAAAAGTATGGCTAATCTCGAAACTAAACGATGTGTAAGACTAAATAGAATAATTATTATATGTCCAAATAAGCTAAGTGGTACTCCGAAAAGCATTGGGTAAAGGCAAAGGTTTCGAAGGATAAAAATTACATTTGTGTAAATTCAAAAATAGCAAAGATGAACCTCCACGAATATCAAGGAAAGGAAGTTTTGGCATCTTACGGTGTTAAAATTCAAAAAGGACAAATAGCTACATCTGTAGAAGAAGCTGTTGCCGCGTATAAAGCAGTTACTGCCGCAAGTGGGAATAATGTAGTAGTAGTGAAAGCACAAATCCACGCAGGTGGCCGTGGTAAGGGAGGAGGAGTTAAGCTTGCTAAGAGTGAAGAAGAGTTGAGAGAGCACGCTGGAAACATTTTAGGTATGATGCTTAAGACACCTCAAACTCCGGGAGGATTAGAAGGTCCAGGTAAGCTTGTTAGCAAAATCCTTGTCGCTGAAGATAGTTATGCACCTGATTTTGATGCTTGTGAAGAATTTTATGTGTCGATCTTAATGGACCGTGAGCGCAAGCAAAATGTGATCATTTATAGTACTGAAGGAGGAATGAATATCGAAGATGTTGCAGAGCAAACGCCACATCTCGTATTTAAGGAATATATAGATCCATCATTAGGCTTACTAGCTTTTCAGACGCGCAAAGTAGCTTTTAACTTAGGTCTGTCTGGTGCTGCGTTCAAGGACATGGTGAAGTTCATCAGTAATCTATACAAGGCATTCCTAGGTTCGGATGCCTCGTTATTCGAGATAAATCCGTGTCTAAAATCTGCCAATGATGAGATTATTGCTGTAGATACAAAGATGGCTTTAGATGAGAATGCTTTATTCCGTCACCCAGATCTCGCTGCTATGCGAGATGAGACAGAGGAAGATGCGACAGAAGTGGAAGCGAAAGCATTCGGATTGAATTATGTTAACCTAGATGGTAATGTAGGTTGCATGGTAAATGGAGCAGGTCTTGCGATGGCTACTATGGATATCATCAAATTAAGTGGTGGATCTCCAGCTAATTTTTTAGATGTAGGAGGTACGGCGGATGCAGTAAGAGTAGAAAATGCATTCCGAATCATTCTTAAAGATCCTGAAGTAAAGGCAATTTTAATCAATATTTTTGGTGGTATCGTTAGATGTGATCGCGTTGCTCAAGGCGTCGTTGATGCTTATAAAAACATGGGAAATATCAGTGTTCCTATTATCGTACGATTACAAGGAACGAATGCTGAAATCGCTAAGAAGTTGATTGATGAGAGTGGATTGGAGGTAAAATCAGCGATCTTGCTTCAAGAAGCAGCAGATTTGGTTAGTGAAGTATTGGCATAACATCTAAAGTATCGATTGGAGTCTTATTCTCTTTTTCAAGTCAATGAATACATTCGGCGAGTCATTGCGCTTAATTTTAGAGAACCCTTATGGATAGAAGCGGAGATCGTTCAGGCCAAAGAATCCAGAGGGAATTATTACATCGAGTTAATAGAAAAAGAAGAGGAGGGCAGTAAGGTCATTGCCCAAGCTAATGCTGTCGTCTGGCGTCGGAATTTCGGATTTATCAAAAAGAAGATAGGAGATCTCATTTTCGATCTCTTGCAGGATGGAACTCAAATCCGTCTAAAGTGTCGTATTGATTTTAATGAGCGCTATGGCCTCAAGCTTGTAATAGAAGACATAGATCCCAACTATACTTTTGGTAAGCTCGAGCTCAAGCGACAGCAAATCATAAATCAACTTGAGGAAGAAGGCCTTATGGAAATCAATAAGTCTTTATTGATTCCTGATGTCGTCCAGCGTATTGCCGTGATATCTTCTGCCACAGCTGCCGGTTATCAAGATTTTGTAAAGCAACTGACGAATAACCCATACGGGTTCACTTATAAGGTTGATCTATATGATACTGCTGTCCAAGGCGTCAATGTAGAGCGAGATGCGGCAGAGGCAATAGAACAGATCGCTAACAATTCTGAATACTATCATGCTGCAGCAATAATCCGAGGAGGAGGTTCAAAACTCGATCTATCGGGTTATGATAATTATGCTATTGCCAAATCAATAGCTATTAGTGATGTTCCTTTTATTATAGGGATTGGGCATGATATTGATAGTACAGTTGTGGATTTGGTTTCTTGCTTGTCGTTAAAAACACCAACGGCGGTTGCTGACTATCTTGTAGAGCGGAATGCTCATTTTGAGTCCTATTGTGTTCAACTATCCCAATCATTTCAGGCGAATGCGCTGAAGACGATGAAAGATCAAGATCTCTTGATTAGATCTCTTGAGGATCGATTGAGCTATCTTGGAAAGGATAATCTACGAACTACTCAGGGAGCGTTGGATCAATTATCCCAGCAGTTACAATTATTGTCAGGACGGCTGCTAAAAGATGAAAATCATCTGCTTGAAAAAGTTGACTTAGCTATTGAATCTCGAGATCCTGAACAAATACTGAAACGTGGATATGCTTATATGAAGCGTGGTAAAGAAACGATTACTACTGCAGCTCAGTTGGAGAAGAAGGATACAGTAAATGTAACATTCCATGATGGGACGGTTAAGGCTACAATAAATTGAAATTAAGTACCAATGGCAAAAGCAAAATTTTCATATCAAAAAAGTGTTGAAGAACTTCAGCAGATCATAAATGATCTCGATGAAGGAGCAATAGGAATTGACGCACTCAGCGTAAAAATTAAGAAAGCCAAAGAGCTTTTAAGTAAATGTCAAGAAAAGCTACGTGCTACTGAGAAAGAGATTGAGGAAATTATAGGGTAGGCTCACTTATATAATGGCAACCTTAGCACACCAAAGTCCTATTAATATACACGTAATACCAAGGACGATACTTATGACTCCGTATACAATCGCAAGTGTTATATCTCCTTGTTGACCCATCGCTAAGAGCTCTGCACTGAAAGTAGAGAACGTACTAAACCCTCCACAAAATCCAGTGACAAAAAGTAATCGCTGAGGCGATGAAAGAAGTTCTTTAGAATTCAGGCCGAGTAAAACACCAAGAATAATACAAGCGATCAAATTGGCAATTAATGTACCGATATACGAACTACTATAAGGAACAAGTAAACCAATTAGATATCTGCATATACTTCCAAGTCCGCCACCGATAAAGACATACAGGAAGTTCATTATGGTTCCGTTCTGATGACGCCAGCTTTCTTAAGACTAAGTGATAACATCAATATCTGATATAAACCTATAGCTATAGCAAGGGAAATAAATATGAATAGCGTAGCATTGATTTCTTGCAGCTGAATAGATAACAATAGGAAACCAGTATTCACCAACAGCAGCAGCGCTGTAGATTGCATATGTGACAGTCCGAGATCAAGTAATAAGTGATGGATATGATTTTTATCAGGTAGAAAAGGTGATTTACCCTTTAATATCCTAAGTAAAAACACTCGAGTGGTATCAAAAACAGGAAGTATTAAGAGTCCTATTGCGATCGCCATTACTGAGTCAAATCTATAGTCCGAAAGAACCAGATCAATATTGAACTGCAACATTTTAATAATCGAAATACTACAAACGGCACCCAACAATAATGAGCCTGTATCTCCCATAAATATTTTAGAAGGGGAAATATTATACTTCAGAAATGCTAATGTTGCTCCCGCCGTAGTTATAGCCAAAATACTATAAAAGACCTCCCCGACCATTAGAAACCAAGTTCCTATAATACTAAGAATCAGTATGCTAATACTAGCGCAAAGTGCATCTATGCCATCTAAGAGATTAAACGAATTAATTAAGAAGACGAAAAGTGTTCCCGTTAGTATGTAACTGGAGATAATATTGAGTTCATAAAACCCAAAGATTCCTTGAAGACTGGTCAATCGGATATCAGCAGAAAACATTAGAAGCCCAATTCCAATTAATTGTCCTGTAAGCTTGGCCAAAGGGCTCAATGGATCAAGATCATCTCTTGCTCCAACTAAGAAAATCACAAAAAGAGCGGCAAGAATGTATCTCAATTGATCCATATCTTGACTTGGAACCAGTAACAAAGTAATCAAAGAGAACCCAAGGAAGATTCCCACTCCTCCAAATGATGGAGTAACAGTGTGATGAGATTTTCGGTAGTCAGGAGCATCAACGATACCTCGACTTATAGCAATCCTAATTATGCTTGGCATGGCTAAATAACACACACAAAAAGCCATAAAAAATGAAGTAACCACTTGTATCATCTACCTTCCTTCATTTGAGTATTCACATCAACGCTTTTGTGTGCCTATATAGCACACATTAAATAAAGCTCTAATGTATACAAATATTAAAGTAATTTATAATATTTAACTAAATGTGTTGGGACTTTAAACCACTGATTGATAGTTAGATGTATATCTTCAGACTTATAATATGAGTAAATGCTACACTGAGCGAGATTTAGAAATCACACTCTTTTCCATGGATTTTAATCCACTTTTCTGCCTGCTTATAATCTGGCATTACTTTTTCAACGATCTTCCAGTAATTAGCAGAATGGTTCATCTCAATACGATGCGCTAATTCATGAACAAAAATATAATCTTGTACGAAGGCTGGTGCGAATAAGGTCTTTGTGGAGACATTTAGGTTACCCTTGACAGAACAACTCCCCCAATTAGACGAATTATTTTTTATCCGTACACCCGTGATGGTAAGCTTACCGAAGTACTTTTCATTAATATCTTGAATTCTACTCAAGACACGAGGATGCTCTTTTTGGGCGATCATACGCGCAATAAGCGTTTTGGTAGTTTTTGATTCTTCAAGAATAGAAATGTCCTGGTTCAGATTGAGGAAGATGGTATTTAGCTCAAGTTTACTGGTAGAAGTGGCTCGTTTAGAACGCGTGACAAATATTTTATAAACTTCGAAGTGTGTTCTGAATTCATCGCCATTCTTATACACCTTGGGTGTGAAACGTTCCTTAAGCGATGGATCTTTTATGAACTGTTCTACCAACCAGTCATAAGCCCACCGCTTATAACCACCTTGTAAGATCGAAGCTCCCCAATTCGGGATTCTCAGATTTACAGCATCTTTAGCAATAGAGATTCGATTGTTTCGTCGTCGTTCACGATAAATGCGAACAGGAATTTGCACATTATTGATTGACCATATCTCCTTGGAGATTTTAGCCATTGGCTTGATCGAATTTTTGTATTACATCTACTAATGTCTGAACTCCTGCCAACGGCATGGCATTATAGATAGATGCCCTAAATCCTCCTACTGACCTATGACCTTTAATTGCGTCACAACCGGCAGCGGTTGCTGCAGCCAAGAAGGCTTCATTATGGCTATCATCATTAATCAAAAAGACAGCATTCATTCGAGATCTATCTTCTGGTGCTACAGGACACGAAAACATCTTGCTATTATCTATCGTACCATATAGTAATTGTGCCTTCTGCTCATTTTTCTCTTGCATTGCAGTAACTCCTCCTTGTTTCTTTACCCATCTTAAAGTCAACATGCTCACGTATATGGCAAAGGTTGGTGGCGTATTGAACATAGATTGCTTGGCAACATGTGTATTGTAGTCCAATATAGTAGGGACTTGACGCACATTATTTTTCACAAGATCTTTATTGACGATTACCACTGTCGTTCCTGCAGGACCCATGTTTTTTTGAGCTCCAGCGTAGATAACACCATATTTACTCACATCAATAGGGCGACTAAATATATCAGAGGACATATCAGCCACAATAGGAACAACTGTCTCTGGAAACGACTGGAACTGAGTACCGAATATCGTATTGTTAGAGGTAATGTGCAGATATTTCAAGTCATTCGGGATATCATAACCCTTGGGAATACTGGTATAGTTATCATCTTTGCTTGAAGCAAGCGTATTCACCTTTCCGTATAACTTGGCTTCTTTGATCGCCTTAGATGACCAGCTTCCGGTGTCTATATAGCCAGCGGTCTCTTCTGAGCCTAGAAGATTTATCGCGACAGTTAGGAATTGAGAGCTTGCTCCACCTTGCAAGAATAGTACTTCATGTGTATCTGGGATAGAAAGCAATTCTTTAGCAAGCGCCATTGCCTCATCCATTACCGCTTGAAATTCCTTCGAACGGTGCGAGATTTCGAGAATGCTCAGACCCTTGTCAGTAAAACTTCTTACAGCCTCTGCAGCTTCTTGAAAAACTTCCTCTGGTAGGATCGCAGGACCTGCACTAAAATTATATGTCTTCATGATAATATGATCAATTCAAAAAAAAGACAAAAATACATTTGTATGGACTTAAATGACCCTTTTATATTAGACTTATTACAAGTATATAGAATCAATCAACTTAAGTAAGTCGCGTAAACCCGAGTTTTTTATTTGGAACTTTTTTTTCTTGACTTTCTTTTCGCGCAAATATTTTGAGTAGACATTTATATATCGATCTTCGAATCTTACAAAACAAATGACTAAAGAAAGTTCTTTTGATAAGCAGAGGGAGTGATTTCGTTAAATTTTTTGAATTGCTTAGCAAAGTAAGACAAGTCATTAAAGCCGTTTAGGTACATGACTTCCGATATATTCTTATCACTTCGTTCAAGCATGGCACTTGCCTTTTGAATCCTGAATTCATTTACGAATTCAAGGAAAGTTTTTTTAGTAATCTTCTTAAACATCCGACAGAATGAATTGGGAGTTAGGCCAATTTGTTCTGCAATAAAACGAGTGCTGATTTCAGTATCATAATGGGTATTTATATATTCCAATACTTGGCCGATTCGCTCGCTATCCCTTGGAGAATTACTAATATCATAGCTCAAGCAAGTATGATAAGCCTCTGATTTTGAAAGAACATCCAGAATTTCAAGTACGAGTAACAACTTTTTCGCTGGTAATGAATCAGGAAGTTGTTCAAATACATCTGCAAGCGACTCTTTTACCGCTGGATGAAAAACAAGTCCTCTTTTTGATTGCTTGAGAAGCTTTATAACTGGTGCAAATTCTGGAAAAACCCTCACTTTTTGATTGATAAACTCTTCACTAAACTGAATGACAACTTCACTGTGATTCTCAAACATCTCATTACCAAACCCCATATGAGGAATATTAGGAGCTATGCAAATCAAGGCACCTTCCTCATAAATACTTTCACTATGATCAATTTTGATTTGACCCCATCCATTGCGGACGTAGACAATTTCAAACGCTGAATGCAGATGCCAATACAAATGGCCACATTTTGTTTCGCTGTCAAATCTACTTACGCGTATAGATGAGTTACTACTGAGGTTTATTCTTTCAAATTTGGCCTTCATTGCCGTTAAATTAACCAATTCTGTAAATATTGGACCTCAACATGAATAGTTTGATGCAAAATTGCCCTAAATCAGAGCAAAATCGATTACAGGGCTCATATACCTTTACCGAATCAAAGGGGACGGTATACGGATAGAAATTAATTTTAAACCGTCTATCTTTTAAACTAACTCACATGAACTCGCTTAAAATAATACTTCAAAAATTTCGCTATTTCTCGCCCGTATGGGTTTTCGCATCTATCAATATATTGATGGGAACCTGGGTTTTGTACATTCCTTATATCAAGGATAAGTTAGATTTAGATGACGCTCAATTAGGAGTGGCTTTATTTAGCTATGCTTTGGGGATACTGGTCATGATCCCTCTTATATCAAGTATAAATAAACGATTAGGAATAGGGCGATATACAATTTTTGGTATACTGCTATTTACATTCGCATCTCTGTTTCCCATTCTATCAGAGAGTTACTTCTGGCTATGTGGTTCTCTCTTTATAGTAGGTTTATTTTCCGGCTCTACAGATATCACAATGAATGCTTTGGTTTCTGAAATTGAAAGGAGAGATGAGGTCAATTTTATGTCCGCTGCTCATGGTTTTTTCAGCCTCGGGGGAGTAATTGGTGCAGGAATCGGGAGTTTCTTACTAATAGATGTAATAGAACCAGCCACCCATATACTGTTGGTTTCTGTGGTTCTCGCTTTAACGAATCTATTGTTAGCTAAACATTACTATAATATTAAAGAAGAAGTTGAAAAGGGGCAGGAAGAGGAAAACAGCTTTCAATTAGGAAAATACTTACCCTTAATAACTATTTCATTTATCGCATTCGCGATCATGGGGAGTGAGGGAGCGATTGAGAACTGGAGCAAACTATATCTAATGGATGTATTATTGGTAAATTCTGAGCAAGTTGCGGGTTATGGATTTATCTTGTTCTCAACTACTATGACTTTAGGGAGGTTTTTTGGAGATGGAATTAGTGCCTCCTACGGGCCTGATAAAGTTATCATAGGAGGTAGTCTAATTGCGGTATTAGCTTACATAGGTATTCTATCTGATCAACTATATATCTCTATAGCGGGATTTGGGATCCTAGGTTTGGGGTTATCTGTAATTATTCCGGAACTATTTAGAATAGCAGGTAAAGCAAAAGGAATTTCTCCTACAGCTAGTATTGCCTTTGTTTCAGGAGTTGGTTTCGTAGGTTTTCTGATTGGACCTGTTGTACTAGGCTTTATTTCTAAGGCTGTAGGCTTAAAAATTAGCTTTTATGCGCTGCTCGGAATTTCAGTTGCTGCAAGCTTATTATCTATTTGGAGAAAGAAAGACCCTTCTTCCATTCAAGCTCCTAATGCCAAATCTGGGCCAGTGGACCATTAACCCCAAATACTGGATCAGTAACCGGAATAAGTAGCTGGGCAATTTTACTTATAGCTGCTTCGTATTTATTCGCTCATCGTAAATCATGTTACAATGGCGCCAATCGGGGTTACCACCAACTATCTGATATTGGGTACTCGAGCACATTGAATAATGACTTACACCTTTGGGAATAATCAGTATATCTCCTTTAGACGCTAGCAATTGCTATCCTGCTGAACTTCCAAGGTTGATTCGTTGTACCTCCACTTATACCTAAGACTTCGTGCGTAGGGTTTTGGTAATGATTTCGAGACAAAATGATGCCTCGTCAATTGTTTGTCCAGTTATTTGATTAAAATAATTTTTCTAAATATCCGACAGTATCTCGTTTCGATTGGTCTATCAATTTTTGATATAGAATCAGTGGAAGCGTATTGTTGAGGATTAGGCCATTGTCTTCCAAATAATATAACTGAGGTTCAGATCTATTCATCTTGGGCAGGTATTAACGATGAAATGACGTTCGTATGCCGCTATTGCCAAAGATTCATTTTTTCTTAACTTTCTTTTCGCGCAGATATTTAGAGTAGACATTTATATATCGCTCGTCGAATCTTATAATCGTAATATCTTCAAATGAAATTCTGGTGGACTGTTGCGCTAATATTCCAGCAGCATCAAAGTGTCTTATTGAGACACTATTTTTGTTGACTTCTTCGATAGGGCCGATAGTAAATCCTGCATTCTTTTGCTCCTCACATTCTACTATTACCGATAGGTTTTGCTTCTTCAAAGATTTAAAAATAGAAACCCAATCTTCCAGAACTATTTCATATCGAATACCGAGATCTACTTCGAGTGTTCCTTCCCGATTCATCATTTTACGTCGTGCCCGATCAAATTTATTAGATCGAATAGATTCAAACTGGTCTTGGCGAATTATGGCATACCCGTTTAATTCGAAATCATCATATTCATGAATAAGAATAAACCCTTCAGAAACACGGAGTAAAAAACCATAAACATTTTCTTCTCCAGACTTAAAACTTCTTTCTAAAAGGACGAGGTTTTTTCTCGCAATGTTAGATTTCAATAAATTATCAAATCGCTTAACGGACTTCTTCTTTCTTATGTTCATAGTAGGCTATTTGTCTTTTGAATTTATGCTTCACTAAGTATCTCTGTAAGTTTTGCTTTTAATGCTTTAGGATCTACACTTCCTCCTGAAACCCGCATCACAGCACCAATAAAGAAACCAAAGAGTGCCTTCTTTCCTGATTTATACTGTTTGACCTGGTCTGGGTTTTCTTCAAGAACGGTTCTAATCGTAGTTTCTAATCCAGAATCATCTGCCTGGATGACGATACCGAGTTTTTCGGCAAGAGTTTGAGGTTCAGCATTTGTATCTTCTAGCATCGCAGGCCACAATTGTTGCGTGGCGATTGATGCACTTATCGTGCCTTCCTTTATTAAATTCAGGTAGCTGATCATCTTTTCTTCGCCGATCTGTAAGCCTTTGATTTCCTTTCCAAAGATAGGCAACCATTGGTTTACGATAAAATTAGCCACTTGCTTTGTGTTTCCAACTTCATTTTCAATGCGGTTAAAAAGCGCTACGATTCTAGGGGATTGTGTAAGTTGATCAGCGTAATCTTCATTGAGACCAACCTCTGCTATCAATCTCTTTTTTACGAGCCAAGGAAGCTCTGGCATTTCATTTTGAATCTTAGCAAGATGATCATAAGAGATAACGATAGGAGGTAGATCGGGATCTGGTAAATAGCGATAATCAGCCACTCCTTCCTTGTCTCTCATGGGCAGAGTAAGCTGGTTTTCTTTATCGAATTGCATGGTACGATTTATGACCGTTCCGCCTGATTTGACAAGTGCTACCTGACGGTTATATTCGGCCTTGACCGCTTCACGGGCATACCTTTTCGAGTTAAGGTTTTTAATCTCGCAGCGTTCCCCTAATGTGGTACTTCCCTCAGGTTTAATAGAGACATTGCAGTCACAGCGCATACTTCCCTTTTCCATATCCGCATCAGAGACATCTATGTATCGAAGTAGTTTTTGTAATTCCGCCATAAATGCGAATACTTCTTCACCAGAAGATAGACAAGGTTCTGTGACTAACTCAAGTAAAGGTGTTCCCGCTCTATTTACATCAAGAAGTGATAACGAATCATGTTGATCATGTATATTCTTGCCTGCATCCTCTTCCATATGGATGTGATGAATCTCAACAATTTTAATCTCTCCATTCACTTCAATCTCCATGCTTCCCTTTAGGCAGATGGGTTCATTATCCTGAGTGATTTGATAACCCTTCGGAAGATCGGGATAAAAGTAATGCTTGCGATCAAAGAAATTGAATTTATTAATCTTACTGCCAAGCGCTAATCCGAGTTGGATTGCTTTATCTACATGAACCGTGTTTGCCACCGGTAATGTCCCAGGATGCGCAAGAGATATAGCCGAAATATTAGTATTTGGGCTTTCGCCAAAACTATTCCCATCTCCACAAAAGGCTTTGGAAAGGGTGTTCATTTGTATGTGCACTTCTAATCCCACAACCGTATCGTACTTCATCGGCGATCCTCATTTATTTAAAAAAGACCAAACTTATAAATAGTATACTAGTTACTACCAAGGATATGATCATGATATATGAAAAGGTAATGATCAAAAACTTGACAATACTTTTGAACAACCCTTGTTTATAGTATTTCTTGAGGGTTAAAAAGAAATAGATTGTTATTAACGTGTACGCTATTGCGATAGGCGTATAAGAAGAAAACGTATAACTATATTCAGTTCCTCCACCGTTAGTAAAATCGAAACCAGAACAAAGAAACCCAATGGATGCTACCAAAAATGAAAATGCATGGATGTGACATAAGACTATGATGTGCTCCACATAAAATAACTTCCGCCTTATGTAGAGCAATTTCATCAGTAATGCAAGAATCAGAATAGATACGATTACGCCCCAAACGACATTCCCTATCATGAAGCGTATTACTCCCGGTAAATCCCTAATAGTCCTTACCACCTGCGTTACAACAAGTCGATCTACAAAGGTATTTACCTCATAATGCGTAAGCAGTGTTTCGATAGGCATTTCATAGATATCCTTTTTGAGAATAGGATAATTTCCTGTGTTTCCAATTCCAATATTAAAGTGTTCTAAAAATGTATCTCGTTCACTGGGCGTGATTCCTTTGAAGAGCACTTCTTCTAAGGATTCCAATTCTGATACTTCCAATCCAAATCTGGTTAGACTATCCTTTTGAGCTAAGAATGAATCATATAATTCCGCCTTTCCTATTTCTTCCAACGCGTCTTTGGCAAATTGTCCAATGTCATCCGTATCAATAAGAAAATTGATCACTGCCAAATGGATCAATAAGGTCACTACAAAAAATCGTATTGGATTGAGATATCGCTTGCGGCGGCCTTGGATGAACTCTCTGCTGAGATAACTGGGAAAAAATATCCGACTCATTGAGCGATAGAAGCCATTCTCAAGATTGAAGATTCCCGCAAAAAATTCAGATATAAGAGACCAGAATGTAAGTTTAGACTCATGAATCTTCTGTCCACAATTCCTACAGTAATGATCATCTAATAGGAGATTTGCCTTACAATTTAGGCATTGCACCATTGGGCTATGTCGGACATTTTTATCCGTCCAACCAGCTTTCTTTCTGAGCCAGGAAAATAATAGGGGGCTTTTCATTAACCTATTCGCTATAGAACGAAGCTACAAATAGCAGTTCATATCCAGAAGTTTAGTCTTCTTTGGTTTGAGTATAATAGACTAATTCACTTACTCGCTTATTATTCCTACATATGGTATTTTAAGTTTATGTGTAGAATAAATGAAAAAGGTAGGACTTTTGGTTTGACATTCGCATGATTAAAAAACATTATACGTGTAAATGCTAAAACCATATATAATGGATACAATTTCAAGTATTGGTCGGAAGCACTCGTTTATTTAAAAAAAACCAAACTTGTAAAGAGTAAGATAATAACTACAAAAGATATGATCATTATATAAGCAAAAACAATGATCAAAAACTTAATCGTACTCTTGAACCATCCTTGACTATAATACTTCTTGAGGGTAAGAAGAAAGTAGATAGATATGAGCGTGTATGCAATTGATATAGGTATATAAGAAGAAAATGAAAAGTCAAATCCAGTTCCTTCAACATCATTAAAGTTTAAACCAGAACAAAGAAATCCTATGGATGCTATTAAAAATGCAAATGCATGGATGTGGCATAAGACTATGATATGCTCTACATAAAATGACTTCCGTCTTATGTAGAGCAATTTCATCAGTAATGCAAGAATCAAAATAGATACGATTACGCCCCAAACGATATTCCCTATCATGAACCGTAATACTCCTGGCAGATCTCTAATAGACCTTACCATCTGTGTTACAACAAGTCGATCCTTAAAGGTATTTACCTCATACGTAGTCAGGAGTGAGTCTATAGGGACCTCATAGATGTCTTTTTTAAGAAAAGCATATTTGCCTGTATTTGTAAATCCAACATTTAGGTGTGATAAAAATGTATCTCGATCACTGGGGGTAATTCCTTTGAAGAGCACTTCTTCTAAAGAATCCAATTCTGATACTTCCAATCCAAATCTGGTTAGACTATCTTTCTGAGCTAAGAATGAATCATATATTTCAGCTTTTCCTATTTCTTCTAGTGCGTTATTGGCAATTTGTCCTATGTCATCTGTATCAAGGAGTAAATTGATAACAGCTAGATGAATCAGCAGGGTCACAACAAAGAATCGAATGGGATTAAGATAACGTTTGCGTCGTCCTTGGATAAATTCTCTACTGAGATAACTTGGAAAGAATATCCGACTCATTGAACTATAGAAACCATTTTCAAGATTAAAGATTCCAGCAAAAAATTCAGATATAAGAGACCAGAATGTAAGTTTAGATTCATGAATCTTCTGTCCACAACTCCTGCAGTAATGATCGTCTAATTGCAGATCTGCTTTACAATTTAGACAATGCTCCATCGGGCTGTGACGGACATTCTTATCTGTCCAACCAGCTTTCTTTCTGAGCCAAGAAAATAATAATGGGCTTTTCATGCATCTACTCGATCTAAAGCGAAACTACAAATAGCTCATCACATCCTGCAGTTTCAGGCATTCTCCCCGACATATATAGACTAAAGTGTCTAAACGGTTATTTTGAACCTCACATGATATTTATACCATATGTATAGAATAAATGAAAGTGGTACGAATTTTGGTTTAGTATTCGCATGGTTAAAAACTCTAATACGTGCGAATGCTAAAACCTATCCACATAGGTGATACAATTTCAAGTATTGGTCGGAAATACTCATCCGTCTGGATGCTACTGCTATTGTGTTTGACATCATTTGGAGTCAAAGGGCAGATCTGTCCTTTGGATACTTTGACTGTGCCGGATACATTAGTGATCTACAGTAATCTTGGGGACTGTGAGATAAGCTCCGTAGAGTTCTTAGGCGAATTGGGTATTGAAAACTGTGTAAATGCCATGGTTTTCCCAACAGGCCCATATGTCGTCAAGGATGATAAAATGGTCAATATTTTTGATCAAGCAACAAATAAGATTGTTTCTACTTTTTACTTAAAAATATTGCCAACTCCATTAACCAGTTATATACCGACTGGACCTGGAAGTCAATTAATAAATGATTTCATAGAGTTTCCTTTAGCCGCTGGAGAAACCAATGCTACCAAAGAGATGATTTTGGATCAATTGGGAGTGGTTGATAACGATGTCATAAGATCTCAGATTCATTTTTATCAAGGTAATTCAAGAGTTACCAACTTCACCATAGGTGATACAGCGTATATAGACCGTGTTGAGTGTAATAGCATAAACTATTACCAAGATATCAAGATTCTATTTACGCCTCAAGTAGAGACTTTCGGCGGAAACATGGATTTCGACATTGGATTATCTACTTGTAAAGTCACGATAGAGGATGTATTAGCAAGGTTGGGATATAATATGAATGATGCTTCTCCAGACCGTTTTACAATATCACAATCTGGTTCTTTTGGGTATGGAGATCATTTGATTCAGTCTATCAAATTAGATGAATATCCTTTATTAGATGGAGCAACGATCTCCGTTAGTTCTGCCGAAGGGCCAAGATTTGCGCAGGATTTTGGCGTATTAGTTGAAGGGCAGTGTTTTTTAAATGAGACGGATATAACAGAGATGTTAGGAATCAATCAGTCAGGAAGGGACTGTAATTTAAACCTTGTATCCTATATTCCTGCGGGTCCATATCGAGATACTGTTACCATGATTACTCAAATATTGATTGATGGTATAACGGTTTGGAGTAGCTCCTTCGATGTTCGATATGAACAGAGTGATGTCTTTGTAGAAACAACAAACCTCTTCTGTAATGACAACCTAAATATCTCTATGAATAGAGATTGCGAAGTATTTATAGATGCGGATGACTTACTCCAAGGAGGCGCATATTGTCATTTGAATTATGATATCCAAGCGGCTTTTACGGCGGATCCAGATAATGTCATATACCAAGGGACAAAAATTACAATTAAGGAACCTGGTAATTATCAAGTTACCATAACGAACCCATCATATAGCAACAAATGTTGGAGTACTATAGCAGTAGAAGACAAGTATATCGCTGAGGTGACTTGTGTTCCAGATACTGTAAATTGCTACGAACCCAATCATCTCCAGCCTGATACTATAGATGGCGGAGGCCCAGATTTTCCAAGCTTGGAAGGAAATCCATTTTATACAGAAACAAATGTCGCAGGATTTTTTGATGTAACCACAGACAACACTTGTCAAATTTCTACCGCATCTTATATCGATCAACTTGTTGATGAATGCCAAGGAGAATTTAAGCATGTGATAGATCGATTATGGACATTCACGGATCCTAGTGGAAATTCAGATACTTGTACACAACGTATATATGTGCGATCTGCAGATATAGATTTGATAGATCGTTTTGATCGTTTTGAGGCCGACTGTATTGGTGACTTTACAGAAGTGGATGAGAACGGTTATCCGCTCCCATCTATAACGGGATATCCTACGATTGACTCGATTCATGATGCTCGATCATGTGGTAATCTTAAAATGTCTTATGAAGACACTCCATTTCCACTATGTGGAAGATCTATAAAACTGGCAAGAAGATGGTCTATTTTAGATTGGTGTACCGATGAAGTGAGATACCTGGATCAGATCATTCAAATAGAAGATAAATCGCCGCCGGAATTCACGGAACCACTAGAGGACTTCTCGATAGAGAGTGACGCCTTTATCTGTGGACAATTGAATATAGCGCTTCCTGAACCTGTTTTTCAAGACTGCGACGAGGATGTATCATGGCATATTTATTATGAGACCATAACTCCCGAAGGCAATCGAATCCTAAAAGATAATGGCTCCAGTCTGATTATTCCTGAAATTCTTATGATGGAAGTAATAGCATCATTTGATGTGATTTATGAATTGATGGATGCTTGCGGGAATATGTCCAGAGATACTCTAATGCTTACTATAGAGGATAAAGAAGTACCTGTTGCAGTCTGTAATTTCTATACATCTATATCTGTTAGTGGAAACGGAGAAGCTCAAGTTAGAGCACTAACATTTGATGATCTTAGTGTTGATAATTGTGGTGTAGCTTCATATATGGCTCGGAAATTAGATGGAGATTGCTATGTGCGAGAAGAATTCGCAGAGACGGTGAAATTCTGTTGCGCTGAAGTAGGAGATACACTTTACGTAGAATTCCAAGTGGAAGACTGGGCCGGTAATACCAATACATGTAAGGTGAATGTATTCGTCCAAGACAAATTCAAACCACAGATTACTTGTCCAGATAGTGTTTTCTTGAATTGTGGGCAGGACTTTACAGACTTTTCTCTGACAGGAATGCCTACATACAGGGATAATTGTGATGGTTTAGAATTGATAAGCAACGATGAAGAATTTTTGAATTCTTGTGGAGAGGGGTATATCAAGCGTCAGTGGGTAGTTACGGATAGAGGAGAGTTTGAAGCTATATGTGTTCAGATCATTATTATGAATGAAGAGAATCCCTTCGTCTTAGAGGATGTAGAATTTCCAAGTCATGTTACACTCGAAGGATGTATGGGCTCCTTAGAACCAGAGACTACAGGTTCACCTATATTAACACCAAAGGGTTGCGCAAGTGTAGATGCATCTCATGATGATCAATACTTCTATAATGTGGACGAGGCATGTTATAAAATAATAAGAGAATGGACTATTGTTGACTGGTGTCAGCTAGATGATAATAATGCAGGAGCAGGATTCTGGACGAGTGTTCAGATCATCAAAGTGAATAGTGAATTAGGACCTGTTATCACTTTACCTAATGCCGAAAACTTTTGTATAGAAGACAATAGTTGTTCAACAGCGATAGCGCTGCTGGCTGCTGCTACTGATGAGGATCAGTGTACTGCGGAAGAAGATATAATATGGACTTATGGTTTGTGGAATGCCAATACTGGAATGCCAATTAAAGCAGGAGACTCTGGACTTGTAAGTGCGACTCTTGACGCCGGTGACTATCAAGTAATATTTACCGCTCGCGATGATTGTAATAATGCGACAATGGATACGCTATATTTTAGTGTTTTAGATTGCAGCCCGCCAGAAATAATCTGTCCTCCTTTACAGCCTACTATAGTTCTAAATGAACAAGGAGAAAGGACATTGACTGTAGATGAATTGAATGCTACACTGAGTGATAATTGTAATAATACAGAAGATGTAAGATTGTCTTTCGATAGAGCTGCTATTATTACAACACGAGAATATTCCTGTGCGGATATTACTGATGGAGTTGAAGAAGTAGGGTTCTTAACCTTATACGCTCACGATCAATCTGGAAATATAGATAGTTGTGAAATGTTCTTATTGATAAGAGATAACAGTGCCAATGTCTGCCCAGATCTTGTCGATCCTGACATTGACATTGATACTGTTACCATAGCAGGACTAATTACGACGGAAGAATTTATAGAAGTAGAAGGAGTTAACGTGAGCCTCATCTCTGATACAGGAATCCGCTCCTTGCGAACTGCTGCAGATGGAACCTATGCATTTGCTAATCTCGACATGGGAGTGTCTTATGAGTTATCGATGCTGAAAAATGATAATATTACTGATGGAGTTACAACTTCAGATATAGTACTTATTCAGCGCCATTTATTAGGGTGGACATTCTTAGATTCGCCTTATAAATTAATAGCTGCTGATACAGATAATAATGGAAAAGTAACTAGTGCGGATTTGGTTGGATTGAGGAATGTCCTGCTTGGAAGAACATTGGAATTTAAAGGAGGCCAGAAATCTTGGAGATTTGTAGATGTCAATCAAGTGTTCGTCAATGAGTATAGTCCATTTCCATTTGTAGAGAAACTTTCTGTTTCTGATCTTACGAATGATCTTATGGATGCTGACTTCATGGCTATTAAAATCGGAGATGTAAATGGTAGTAATACTATAAATAAAAATGGAAAATCTAAACCCAGAAATGCTGGTATAAAGATCAAAACTGTCCGAAAGAATGGTTCTGTATTATTTGTAAGTACAGTTGAAGACAGACTCGCAGGAATACAATTGTCCATTCTAAACAACTCCGAAAGTGACCTCCAGATGAATGCTGGAATCTTGGACATAGAAGATGAACATATACGCCAAGATGATGGAGGATTGACGATAAGTTGGTCCGAGCCTTCAGATAAAATTGTAAATATTGGAGATGTACTTTTCTCCATCAGTACTACTTCTGATAAATTAGAATTAGTAAAAGATGCTGCATCAGAGTGGATAGATGGCGAAGTAAGTGTGTCGGAGATATTCTTAGGTGACCAAGAAAGCGTAGAAATTGATATTCTAAATATAAGCCCTATCAGTCCTAATCCATGGAACGATTATGCAACGTATACAATTGAATTACAAGCGCCTACTCAGGTAGATGTGGAGATCTTAACTATTGAAGGAAGATCACTCTATAATATGAACCGATTGTTATCGCAAGGAACGCATTCTTTCTCTTTATCTTCCAGTGATATAAATGATGCCTCTGGATTACTTATTATGAAAGTTCGCGCAGGAGGATTGCAGCATGTTCAACGCATGACTGTGTTGAGGTAAGGGTGATGGGCAAATGCTATTCAGTACTTAGTTTGATTGATGCTTTTCGAATTTAGCCCGAAGGACAATTGTTTTTATGGAGACCAAGAAAGTTTAATGGACTTGTACCATTAAAGGCTCATAACATCTATCAATGGTTCGGTAATAAATTAGGCAGCAATGCTTCCATAATTGATTATCTTTTGATAGTCTTCATTTATTTTTATCAACTTAGGGTCAAAACCATAGATGGAAAAAATTCTAAACAGCATATTC
>JBLIDB010000047.1:0-25222 GCA_047634015.1 Saprospiraceae bacterium | reverse complement strand
GGTAAGCATAACAGGTAATAATAGAGTAGACCTTCGAATAGGAGAAGATCATGAAGGCGAATTATATCTCATGACGAAAGAAGGAGGTGGCGTCTATAAGGTTATCGATTGCAAGGAAGTAGCTTTAGAATAAAACGCTGAAGGTCGTAAAATGATTGAATTTAAAGAATACGAGATCTGGTTTGTAACAGGAAGTCAGCATCTATATGGTAATGACATTCTAAAGCAAGTACTTGCACATTCGCAAAATATAGCAAGTGCCCTAGGTCAAGATGAAACGATTCCAATTTCGATTGTTTTCAAAGCATTACTTACGACTCCAGAGGAGATCTCTAAGCTTTGTATTGAGGCCAATAGTGATCAGAGATGTATCGGCCTTATATGTTGGATGCATACATTCTCTCCAGGTAAAATGTGGATCAATGGTTTGAGGATTTTACAAAAGCCAATGTTACATCTCCATACGCAATACAATATTGATATTCCTTGGTCGGAAATAGATATGGACTTTATGAATCTTAACCAATCCGCTCATGGAGGTAGAGAGTTTGGACATATCAATTCTCGGATGCGATTGGACAGAAAAGTAGTCGTAGGACATTGGCAGGACACGGGAGTAAGAGAGAAGATTGCTATCTGGGCTCGAGTGGCGGGCGCTTGGACGGATTCGCAGTCTATGAAAATCGCTCGCTTCGGAGATAATATGCGTGAAGTTGCTGTCACAGAGGGCGATAAAGTAGCCGCACAAATTCAATTTGGATATTCAGTAAATGGCTATGGATTAGGTGATTTATCACAACGAATAGAGGCCGTGTCTGATAAAGACATCGACTTGACAGTTGATTCCTATTTCGAAGAATATGCAGTTATGGAATCTCTATATAAAAGTGGAGATAAACATAATTCATTGCGAGAAGCAGCGCGGATTGAAATTGGGATGCGTACATTTCTTGTAGAAGGCGGGTTCAGTGGTTTCACTACTACATTTGAGAATCTGACGGGATTGACTCAACTACCAGGAATAGCAGTCCAACGATTGATGGCAGAGGGATATGGGTTTGGTGCTGAAGGAGACTGGAAGACTGCTGCATTGGTAAGAAGCATGAAGGTAATGGCTCATGAACTGGAAGGTGGAAATTCGTTTATGGAAGATTATACCTATCATTTTAATCCACAAAAGATGGCAGTCCTTGGTGCACACATGTTGGAAATATGTCCGAGCATTGCTTCCCGAAAACCATCTTGCGAGATACATCCTTTAGGGATCGGAGGAAAATCAGATCCAGTTAGACTGGTCTTTCAGAGTGGGGTAGGATCTGCTCTAAATGCTTCTGTAGTTGATATGGGAAATCGATTTCGACTCTTAATCAATACTGTTGACGCTGTAGCACCTAAAGCGGAATTACCTAGTTTACCTGTAGCAAGTGTATTATGGCAAGTGCAACCTGATTTGAAAACTGGAGCGGCAGCATGGATTCTTGCTGGTGGTGCGCACCATACATGCTATAGTCAAAATCTTAGTACGGAATATCTCGAAGATTTCGCTGAAATGGCGGGTATTGAATACATCTTAATAGATAAGCAGACTTCGATTCCCCAATTCAAAAAAGAGTTAAGATGGAATGAGTTATACTACCACCTGAATAAGGGAATTCGCTAACTCGGAGTAGATCTTATTTCGTAGCGCTACACTTAGATGTAAAATTTCCTTGAATTGACAGGACCCTATTGGGAGTCAACGAAATTTCAATCTTTTAATCCTTTAGGGAGGGGCGAAAAAAGATTAAATTTAACATTTGTAAAGAGCGGTTGAATTTTCCTTATTTCTTTCTTCCGAAGAGCTTAATTGGAAACGTCTTTGTCAGACTGTCCAGTTTGCTTTGGCGATTTTTGAAGATGTCATCAAGCTTTGTTCCTCCGCTGTCTGACTTCCCAGTTAGAATATCTGTAATAAGCTCCTCTCCGTCTTTCTTAAGATCTTCTTTCTCCTTATCTATTTCCTCTTTTACAACTTGCTTAGTAGAATCAATCTTCTGTTCGACATCATTCTTGATCTCTTCAGCCTTTGTTTTAAGACTGTCTATGGCATCCTTCCCTTGATTTATATAACCAGTGATTGTGTCCCTGATTTCTGTCTGGATACTATCTTTCGTTTCGTTTACTTTATTGAAGATCTGGGTTTGTATACTTTCTACAACATCTCCTTGTTTTAAATTTACTCCTTTGATACTGAATTTAGGCTTCAATACATTCCCTCCCATATGGGCTTCTACTTGAACTTCTACATCGCTTCCAGCCTTAGCGAGTAAATCACTAAATTTCAATTTGTCTTGGATGAAATTTAGTACACCAGCGGCCTTTAACTTATCTTTTGGTATGTCTATCAACATTTTATAATCCAAAATCTGAGCGAAACTATGAGAGCCAGACATCGTTATGTCAATGTCTCCTTTGTTTAGCGTTATCTCTTGTACCATCACCTTGCCATCTTCAACGATGAAATATTCTTTCGCATCGCTGATTCTAAGTGGTTGCTTGTCATCACCTATGATGTTCAGCTTCCTGATAAGAGAGTCAAGAGGTAATGAACTCCTGATGCCACTATTTTCCGTTTGGATTATTCCGTAAGCTGTTAGTGAATTCAAATCGGGCATATAATCTTTACTCAACATGGAACTCCAATTTAGAGAAGCTGTATATTTTCCATCAATAAATTTAGCAATCGGCAGTAGTTGATTGAATATCTTAAGATTCGCGGCGGTTTCTGAAAATTGAAGTTGATTTAATTCTAATTTCATTTCCAGTTTATAGCCATCTGATATATCCGTATCGAACACTCCTGAAAGACCTACCTTTCCTCCAAATATCTCTCCTTTATTTTCAAATATGATCTTTTGATTTTTTATTGAGATCTGACCTAAGGATTTTGTAATATCAATATTCTTAAACCCAATCTGACTGGCTTCATAATCTATATCCAGATTTATATTAGTAGGGATAAGCGGTTCTGTACTTTCCGCATCTACTAATTCGTCTTCCTCATTTAGCCCCATAAACTTGTTCAGATCTAATCTATCTGATACAATTTTAAGCGCGCCCGCAAGCGTATCATTATTCAATCCATAGGCGAGTAAATTGTTAAGCTTACCATTACCATGCAAGTTACTTCCATTGAATTCCCCGACAGTGAAATCTACACTTGTTCCTATCTCTTTTAAGTTTCCACTGGCGCGAATATCATTGATTACATATTCTCCTTGAATAATCTGCTTCGCCTGAAAGACATAATCGATTTCAGTTTTTGGTGTAGACATTGAAACGGCAGTACTTCCCGAATTCTCACTACTGCTAAGCTTGTCTAAGTTGATCGTGCCAGCGTCTATTTCTACAGCACCTCTTATTATATGATTAGGATTTAGAGCTATCTGTGTAGGTTCATTCAAATAGCCCTCAATATTCATCTTTAACTCTTCTTGATATTTCAAGTTTTGAAGTTTGAAATCAATTTTTTCTTTCTGACCTTTGATAGTAACACTTTCTATAGAGACAGAATTAGTAAGATCTTTATACTTGATATTACTTGCTATAATATCTGCTTCAAATCTTTCATCACTTGCTCGTACTTGATTTGATGCCGCATTAACACTGGCATTCGCTTTTAGCGTACCTTTTATAGCGCCTTCCATTTCTGTCTCATTCAGAATAAGACTTTTTGCAAGCTCTTGTAATGATAGGTCTGCAGTTAGATTTGTTGACACTTTATGATGAATGCCCTCAGGACGGGAGGCAAATGAACCCTGAAGAATGTTTCGACCACTGGCGATGTCAATATCATTAATGATTAGTTTAGAATAGGCTGATGATGGACTGTCATTTTCTGCAAGTAATGAAAAACCAAACTTGTCAATCTGGGCGTTTAAATCAGGATAACGTAAGCTACCGTCTTTAGCCATAAGTGATAGTTTATAAATCGGGAAACCATTCTTTGTGTTTCCATTCACATTTCCGCTTAGTACATACGTTCCTCTTCCTATAAGAGAGGCATATTGATTTTTATAAAAATTAGGAAGTAAAGACATAAGTCTTTTTATCTCTGTTGCAGGAGAATTGAAATCGAATTTGTAATCTATAAACGCACCTAAAGACAACTCTCCATTCATAAAAATGGGTAAGTCATTCATTCTGAATGCTGCCTCGTCTATTGTTATTCGATCCATAGCTGGATTAATTACATTACCCATCTTACCTTCGAAGTCCATGGTGTATGATGGTAATACATCAGCAATGTTAACAAGTATCTGACCATTGAATTCATTCATAATATCTATGAAGGCATCTTTATAAGAAAGACGTCCTTCTGTATCAAATTCTTGAACCTCATATCTCGACGAAGTAGACTCATCCTTATATATTACTCTAATATTCTTCAAGCTATATCTTGAAATATCAAAATCTACTCCAGCAGATTCTTCTTGAGAGGTGCTTTCTTTTGCTATATCGTAGTTGTTATTGCCATCAGCGTATTTAACGATGTAGATGAGACCATCTTCTAATGAAAACTCATTTATAATAATGTCTTTCTTAATAGCGGATAAAAGATTGATACTAACGCTACTTCGTCCCATAGTAAGAAGCGGTGTTTCTTCTTTCATTACAGCATCATCAACACGTAAGTCTATAAGGCTTACTTCAAGATCTGGAAAAGAGGTAAAAAGACTTACGTCGGCATCTTCATAAGTGATAGTACCATTGATGGATTTATTGGCCTCATCTACAGCGAGTGCTACTATCTTTTCCTTGTTAACTTCGATATATATCACCAGTCCTACAATCAGGACAATGATCAAACCCAAAATTCTTACTATCCACTTTTTCATAACATTCAGTTTCCGTTACCCAAACGCGCTTCTTTCCTATGGTATTTGCTTAGGAATGGTAAAAAAACAACTTGCCGCTTTGGGAGGTCTCTTTCTTCCTCTGACTTCGTTAAAAATACCTACGTTTTTTGCCTAGTCCGAGAAAAAAATAATCTCACCAAAAAATGGCACCTTATTTCCATACCATTTCTTATTGAGACATTAGTTTGAGGGGGAATGCATAAACAGTCCACAGTGGACAGTCTAGACCGCAGTACTATTTTTGGTCTTGATTTAATAGTCTACGGTTTAACAGCCCAAGGTCGACAGATTCGCGATCCACAGACCAAGCGCATAATTGTCTCACTGTCCACTGTTTAACAGGCCAGCAGTCGACGAATTAGCAGTCCACAGACTAACCGTCGACCGTTTAACTGTCTATCCGTCTAACTTTCCATTCTACTTATATGCAGGCTTATATTCCTTCTTATCGATTACGATCTTTGCAATGATCTCCTTCATGATTTCTGAAGTACCGCCATATATAGGAATCACACGTACGTCTCTATAGATCCTTCCGATAGGATATTCTTCCATGAATCCGTATCCACCGAACATCTGCAAGCATCTGTATGCGATGTCATTGATCATATCGCCCGTCTTAAGTTTGAGCATAGAACACTCTTTGACAACATGTTGACCTTTTGCTAATCTATAGCTGGTCTGATACATAAATGATTGATACGCAGCTATCTCAGAAGCCATATCAGCAATATCATGTCTCAATACTTGGAATTGATTAATAGACTGACCAAATGCTTGACGTTCGGAGATGTACTGCAGTGTAATTTCCAATATGTACTGCATAAGCCCAAGGTTACTTTGGACACCCGTTAGCCTTTCAACCTGCAGACTCTCCATCATATAGTAGAATCCTTTTCCTTCTTCGCCGAGTAAATTCTCCTTAGGGACGCTTACATTATTGAATGCGATCTCCGCGGTATCAGAACATCGGATTCCTACTTTATCTAATTTATTTCTAGTGATCCCCTCAGAATCTAAGTCGATAACGAGCATCGATATTCCTGCGTCTGTCTTGACTGCTGCTACTGTATAGTCGCCATAATAGCCATTAGAGATAAAAGTTTTGGAGCCATCGACGATATATGCATCTCCCTCTAATCTAGCCGTGGTGCGAATCGCACGGAGGTCAGATCCTGCAAAAGGTTCGGTCATCGATAGTGAACCGATCTTTTCTCCTATTACGCTGGGAACTAAGTATCTCTCTTTTATATAATCTGAGCCTGCATGAATAAGATAATTCATTGCCAGATAGGAATGGGAACTCAATACTGTCGAAAAACCCGCACTTCCAGTTCGTCCACATTCTTCTAATAGGATAGTGGTATATAAAAAATCGAGACCCATCCCGCCATATTTCTCATCAACTTCGAGGCCAAGGAATCCCATTTCTCCCATCTTACGCAGCACAGATCTATCCACTTTACCGGCTTCTTCCCATTTCACTAAATGTGGAGTTACTTCTGTCTTAAAGAAATCTTGGAGACTGGAACGGAACAGTTCGTGCTCTTCATTGAAAAATAGGTTATCCATGACGCTTATGTTTTTTGATAGAAAGTAGTTTCTGGGCTTAAGAACAACTCTATCGATTTATTTTGAATTGTACATGCATAAATAAGCAGATTACAGCAATTTTTTAGCTTTATAATTAGCGTCATCCAAGCAAAAACTTGATAATATTCCGAATTTGCGACTCGTCTATAGCGTGATTATTAAGTAAGCAAATAAATTACGGTGTATACCATATAGGGGATGAATAAGCTCTTTCCTGAACTACAGGTTCTGCTCCGACCCAAGGATCTTGTTGCATTTTTGCGGAAGCGAAAGTAGAATATCGTGGTGTTGGAATCTCAATAACTCGCACATAGTAAACTGCCCGTTTGTTGGGATCAAAATTGGGATCTTGCCAGACAGTGACTAATTCTAGAGCGCCTACGGAGTTGGTGTAAGTCGCTTTTTCAATATCTACCGTATTTGTAATAGGAGAGAGGTTGCCATCTTTATTCTTCTTACGATCTCCGGACCAAGCGACATCAATCACTTTCTCTTGAGGTTCTCCATGCTCAATCCAAGACTTAATTACTTGGACTCTATCGAGATTTCCACCTTTTGGATCTTTAGCAGCATGAATCATCAACTTCAGCGGATTACTTCCGGCATTACTAAGGTCTCCTCCCATTGGAACCCCTTTTTTATAACCTCGATCAACATAATCTGCTGATGCAATATCGTTGTCATCGAATTCCCAGCCTCCGAAGACTCTTAATTGAATTCTTGATCCTGTTGTTCCATATACTTCTTTGCGCTTAAAGGAATCATAGATATCCTTCCGTGTATTACTCTCCGCCCATACCGCCGCATAGCCTGCAGCAGAGAAGTCGATATGTTTGATATCAGCAATCCAAGGTTTTGATTTATCTGCGGCGCCGCCATCCATTAGATTCTTGCCTGTGAAATTATCTTCATCTACAGAAGATAGGGCAGTATGTGTGTCTGAAGAACCAATTATTCCAAACTTGTAGGGGTTTGTTCCTAAGTCATTTTCTAATTTCAACCCACTTCCAAGTGCATATCTTACAAAATCTTCTTTCTGTGGGTTGGATCTAAATGCCTTATTACCACCATTAGTTTTAATTAAAATATTCCACAATTCAAAATTAGCAAATTCATCCGTGGGTGAAAATTTAGGATGTGCTTCAGAAGTACCCTTGATCTGCGTAATTTCTACGATAGGCTCCCATTTAGCGCGCGTTTTGGCATAAGAAGCATCGAGTGGATTTCCTTTAGAATCTTTGTCATTGGGAAACATCAATCCACCGCTAATATTCGAATTGTGTGGAATAGAAATAAGGTCCACATTATACTTTTCAGTAGTCTCGTCAAGCCAATCCCAGAGGTCTTCTGGATTAGGACTATGTGTAGCGGAGTATGGAAGGAATTGATTCGCAACAGAGGCATCCTGGTGCGTAAATAGGACACGATGCAAATTAAATCCCCCTAAGGTAGAGGTCCATTCCCAACCAATAAATGCCGAAAACTTGCCTGGTTCATCGTGGTCATCGGCAAATTGATTATAAT
Organism: Saprospiraceae bacterium; assembly: GCA_047634015.1. Lineage (GTDB taxonomy): Bacteria > Bacteroidota > Bacteroidia > Chitinophagales > Saprospiraceae > JAJRXG01. The sequence continues at coordinate 17,207 of JBLIDB010000047.1, read as the reverse complement.
CAGCCCATATGGTACGCATAACTTGACCAGTATCTATCTCAGTAAGACCTCTCTGTCCAAGATTCTTTGCCCTTAGCCATTTAAGGAACATTGGTATTCCTGGATCGCCATCAACGATCTTGGCAAGATTCCGACCGGCCTGAGTGGAGATCAATAAAGGATCTTTATTACGGGCTTTGATCATCGTACCAAGTCCTTCTGCATGATCCGTGACTACAAGAAAGTCGAGTGGCCGTTTAATTTGAATCTTCTCTCCAGTAGGAGGGTAGTTCATTACTTCTCCCTTGGCAAACCGAAATGCTTCATCAGGACTGGCCATGATTGTACCAAAGAGGAAAGCATCACTTGAGTAATTCGTATGCAGATGCGTATCTCCCCAATACAAGTTTTTGTTGGGATTATTTACAAGTTCTGAAGTGTTAGTATCAGCTTCAGAGGCTATAATCTCATCAACATTCTTTTTTTCTGAATTACAACTTGTGAGGATAAGGAGAAGACAAAAAATTCTAGTAATGTTCATGGACTGAATTGTTTTGACAAAAATGAGTCAAATTATGGGGTAGCCATTTCATGAAAAAATGAGGCGAATCACATATCAGGAACACCTCACTCATCAGTTGCAATTAGATCGTTTATTAATGGATCACATCAATCTCTCAACTTTGCTTTTGAATCAGCTAAATACTGCATCTGTGCGATGCTTGTGAGATAATCTGTAGGGTTCATTCCTTCACCCAGTACTTTAGAAGAATAGAAAATAAAACTCTTGACATCTGCGATCTCTTGAGCAGTGATTCTTCCATTGAAATTAGGCATTCCTTCTGATGCCAAGGTTCCTTCTAAGAGAATTCGATCATAACTGCCAAAGATCCCATCTGGAGACCGCGCCAAATCTGGAGTAGATGTATGTCCAGCACCAGGTGATGGGTGACACATAATGCAGTATTGTGTAAATACATTCCATCCCTCACCAATGCGTTCAGGAGTCGCCTTATCTCTTAACGTCGTTAATGGATATTCAAAAGCAGGCATCTTCTCTGGCATTTCTGCAGCACCTCCAAGTTTGAAGGTGTAGACCGTTCCAGGATGTACACGTGGGACATGCTTATACAACTTGGCCATATATCCACCCCAGCCTACGAGAATTGTAACATATTGTTCTCCATCTACTAAATACGTAATAGGCGGTGCAACGATACCTGATCGGAGATCGAATTGTTTCAAAATACTTCCATCTGTAACATCTCTTATCGTGAACATTCCTTCGGCGTCTCCTTGCATTAGTAGACCCGTAGATGTGCTTATTAGTCCACCATTATAAAGACTGGGTTGATCTACGCCCCAGACTTCCTTCTGAGCTATAGGATCCCATGCGATCAATCTTCCAGACGAAGTTCCAGGAATAGGAGCTTCGGGATTCGGGTCAAATACATTCTCAGCATATAGCTTATTAGAGAGAGATACATTCCCATCAATACCACCACCTAAGGTGCCCGGATCAGTAGGACTTGAAGTACGTGCATATCCATCTGCTTGTTTAGCAGTAGGGATGTATACTAATCCCGTCTTAGGATTATGAGACATAGGAGGCCAGTTGTGTCCGCCATGAGAACTTGGCGATATCCAATGCGTCTTCCCATCCAGATATCTGGCTCCTTCCGCTTCTATAGGTCGACCATTCTCATCTATTCCTTTGGCCCAATTCTGATATACGAAGTTATTAGCAGAGATAAAGTCACCATTGGTTCTATCTATTACGTAGAAAAAACCGTTTTTAGGGGCTTGCATAATTACTTTTCGCATAGTACCGTCGATATCCATATCCGCAAGTATCAGTGGTTGTGTTGCCGTGTAATCCCATGACTCTCCTGGTGTCGTCTGAAAATGCCAGACATATGATCCATCATCAGCATTAAGCGCAACAATACTGGATAGGTAGAGATTATCTCCACCATCTGGACTTCTCCATTCGCGATCCCAGTGAGCGCCATTACCAACTCCGATGTATACGAGATTTAGCTCAGGATCATAAACGATGGCATCCCAAGCAGTTCCACCGCCTCCTTGTTTCCAGTATTGGTCACCAGTCCACGTTTTGGCCGCTTCTTCCAGATCTGCATGCTCATATGGCATACTTGGATCACCAGGAACGGTGAAAAATCTCCACTCTAATTCTCCAGATGCCGCATCATAAGCACTTACATATCCTCTTGCTCCTATATCCGCACCACCATTTCCTATAACTACGTTTCCTTTGACGATGCGAGGTGCTCCTGTTACTGAGCCCTGTAGGTCAGGAGAAATCGTTACTACCTCCCAGTTTTTGGTTCCTGTACTGGCATCAATCGATAGCAATTTGCCATCCAATGTTCCCATAAATAAATCTCCTTTATACATTGCCAATCCTCGATTCGAAAATCCACAGCAGAGCTTTATATTAGAGTCTGTGTTATAATCATGTTCGAATACCCACAATTCGGCTCCTGTTCTGGCATCATAAGCCCATACCTTGTTAAACGGCCCAGAGAAATATAGTATCCCATCTACGACAAGCGGAGTGGCTTGAAGTCCGCGCTTGGTTCCGAGATCGGCAGACCAAGCGAGTCCTAATTCATCTACATTCTCTTTATTGATTTGATCCAAGTCGGCATACCGCTGTTCTCGGTAATCTCCTCCATAAGTCAACCAATCTGTTCTTTTGTCATCTGCATTGATAAGAACTTGATCGGTAATAGACTCTGTAACTTGTTGGATGTGTTCCAAAGTCCCTTTTTCATAATGGACTTCTTCGGAACAACTGTCCAAAAGTATGAGAGCAGAAATTCCGAATAAGACGGAGTGTAGTAGGTTTTTCATTTGCGTAAATTGTTATTTGCGAAGTAGTAAATGTCTTCAGTCTTTAACGATCAAAAGCACCTTGGAAAAGTAAACTATAGCTCGATATTGACAAGAAAGCAAAGTACATTTTTTACCAGTATTCAAGGTTTAATCCATATCGTTTGGGTAGAACAGCCCAATAATAATTGGCAATATGAAATGATTTCTTGTTTAAAATTTGTGTTTTTCTTTTCGATAATAACAAATACGTCCTCTCTTCCTTCATGAGAAACCGCTTGATCTTCGATGCCATCCCTTTGTTATATAGGAGATCTTATCTCCGTTATCACAATTTTAGTATGGCTATACATAACGTAAGTCTAACCTTTGAAATAAGTGTTAAAGAGTGAGGATACTTTGTAAACGAGGTTAGTTATTTGCATTTTTATGGTAGTTATGGGTAAATATGAAATCAAGTAAGATTCTGAACCTACTATAGCAGCCGATGCCATAGTCGCATATAGCCCTCTTTACTCACCTTTGCGATTAGTGCATCAGTCTCGTGCTGGGATCAAGCGGATAGATCTCTTAAGTTATGCTAAGGAAATCAATAGGACACTCTTGGCGTTAGCGGAGATACTCCCGTCATCTTACTCTACGCTTACTAAGAAGGACATCTTTGACAAGGCTACAAGCGAGCACATCATACAGTTGAAGACACTGTATGAGTAAGGCATTGAGGTCTTTAATGACTTAGTTTCATTTAATACTTGGTTGGATCAGCCAGTAGAAGCATATGAGGGTGCTAGCAGTTTCTCACTTCTTGATACAAGCTTCGGCATTAAGTTGGTGTCAGATGAGCTTATTAGGATCGACTACGGACTTCCTGTCCGATGCTTGTCTACCGAATCGATAGAACCAAATATAGGGAAAGTCTCTTATTAGGGCAAGGCGCCATGATCAATGGTGGGCGCTGGAATCACAAAAACACATGTGCTGTCTACGCTTCAAGCACTCGTGCATTAGCGATGCTCGAAATCTTAGTTCATATACGTAGTGTTGGATTGATGCCAAAGGATCGGATTATTGTAACCATAGAAATACCAGATAAAGATATAGTCAAGATAGCGCCATTCTTGCTTTCTTCCTCTTGGAATACTGTACCTGATGGGCCTGCTTCTAACAAAGACTTATTTGAATCAGAAGTGAGACTTTCTGGTAAGCTTGGCATGATCGTCCCATCCGAAGTCCTTCCTCAAGAATCTAATTATGTGATATCGCCGGAGGCCAAGCTATTTGCAGCAGTGAAAATTAGAAATGTCGAACCACTTGTGTGGGATTATAGATTGTAAGGACAAGAATCTTATTTTTCAATCCTCTTCGGTCATCTGATCTTTGCTCGGTCAGTATTAAAGCATTAACACATGTCGGCCAACCCGAATTATGCAATAGAAAATCTATTTCGACTCAAGATGCTTTCAAAATAAGGCGCTTTGCTACCTTTTCTGAATCCACCATAGCGGTGTTATGACTCTATCAGTAAAACCCCTTTTTTTTTACCTGCCTACCGGAAAGGCAAGTTGGCCTCTTTACTCTCATTACGATTCTTAATACATAGTTCGGGTTTAAAGAAAACTGGTTCAACAATAGTGATTGATTGCTTATTTAAAAATTGGCTTTCTCTTTCCGAGGAATGCACTGACTCCCTCTCTTCCATTTTGAGAAACCGCCTGATCTGCGATGGCTCTTCCTTCCAGTTCCATTTGAGTTTCCAGACTATTATCAAAACTACAGAGTAATAGTTTCTTTACAACTCCATAACTATCAGTAGGGCCTTGAGCTAATTTTTGTGCAAGGGATTGTGCTCTTGCCAGAAGTTCTTCATCCGGTACTACCTCATTTATGAGATTCCACTCGAGCGCTTCCTGTGCTGTAAGTCGGCGATTTGTCATCATGAGATCGGTTGTTCTTCGAATGCCTATAAGACGAGGTAGATAATATGAAGAACTGCCATCAGGACTAAGGCCTGCAGCAGTATATGCCATTGTAAACTTTGCAGATTGCGCTGCTATTACAAAGTCTCCAGTTACTGCAATGCTAAATCCAGCACCCGCTGCCATTCCATTAACAGCAATGATTACCGGCTTGGCCATACGTGCAAACAAAGACGTTGCTTTATGTAAATTATCTGCCATTCCTTTGATAGTGATAGCTGCACTCTCTGGAGCACCACCTATGGATTTGAGATCCCCACCCGCGCAGAACATTTTACCATTCGAAGTAAGGATAACACATCTGATACTTTTATTTTGATCGCAGTACAAGGCTGCTTCGGCTAATTCATGGGCTAAGGTAGGATTGATACCATTTGCAGAAGTGGGCCGATTCAGTGTGATCGTAGCTACCTGTTCTGATATTTCGAAAATGATTGTTTCTAATTCTTTCATGAGATAGATTGGAGATGATTGATAAAGACCTTGAGTGAGCAATATAGCATGAAGAGATATATTCTACTCACATTCTTGGGCTTCCTAATTGGCAGAATTGCTTGTGTTCTCTTAATATAGACCGCTTAGTGCGGATCTCATACATTTCATATAGGAGCTTTGTTTTTCATTTTTATCTAGACTCTTATCTATCTATCTATCAGAAGTTTATGGGCTAGTACTCTGCTTCACCTGCAATACACTTAACTTTTAAATACGCACCAGTGGCATTAGCATCCGTAACGAGTTGTGGTATCCCTTGGATGACATCGAGTGTTGGTCTATGAATGTGCCCAGTGAGTATACCCATAAGATTCGGGCATCCAAACACTTCCTCTCGAAATTGAAAAGTTGTAGAAGTATGACCCATTTCAGGCCACCTTTCTCTTCGTTCAATTTTGTAGTTTTTGTCCGTTGCTGCGTTCCATTCTGGATGCCCACAACCGTAGCTGACTTTTCTGCCAGGGGCATAAAGAGGGATATGTATAAGCAGCACCATTGGTTGTTTAAGCGATGCTTGGCTCTTGAAAAAGGCGAGTTGCTCAGGAAGAATCTCGTAGTTAGAGTTATCGATGGATACGAAACGCACGCCGTTTACTTCGCGAACACCCATTAGCGGATTTTGCCTTGATAGAGGGGCTTGAGACGCTTCTCAGTCCATGTAGCGCGCAGTTCGGAGTGAGGACCTTGCAAACCTTCATAATGCCAGTCATGGTTTCCAGCAGTATATAAGTACGGTAATCCCGATTGTTTGATTTGATCGAGCGCCCATTCTATCCCAGCTTCTGAAGGAAAGCTAAATATATCGCCGATCAATGCTACAAATTCAGATTGTTCTTCTTGAGCAATATTGAGTACCTGACAGAAGCCTTCTTCCGGATTAGTTGCCTGACCTGTTTGGAAGTGTTTCGTTTTATTGTAGGCTCTTGCCATACGACCGCTATAATTCTTATAGGAATCTCCACGCATATCGTCGGTGAAGAGATGCGTATCTGCAAGCATCGTAATTTGGAAAGATTTTTCAATCGCCGAATTGTAAAACCGGACATGATTACCATCTATGGCAAAGCTACCTCTTGCATTAATAGATTCAAGGGGCTGTCTTCCAATAAGATTGTGCCCCAGCGCGCTATGTGACTAAGGGAGGACAAGGCTGGCAGCAGCAATTGATTGAAGGGCTTTACGTCTTTTCATAGATCGTTATATTGGTATAATTATAAGAAAATCCTTCCGATTGGAATAGATTTTTTTTCATAAAATCTTATTAATGAGTATTCGTACTTTAGTCCTATCCTTAAAATCAAATTAAGATTCTATCGCCACAAAACCTTCTTGAGTGGGTATTTGAGTCCGATTAAAGCACCTATTAAGAAGCGATATCCATAGTTTGAAAGATTTGAGCAAACAAATGAAACTTTTGTTCTATTTGTCTTTCGTTCAAAGAATTACGTTTGAAGTCTATAATTTTAACCCAAACTTTAACGCAAAGTTTCTTAGTATAACCAAATTTTATATCGTATGAAAAACATCATTTTAAAAAAGAGCTTGTTCATAGTCTTTCTAATTGCTCCTTTAATAGGCATTCATGCCCAAGAGCGAATCATTTCTGGTCAGGTAAGTGATGCGGAAGGCGAATCACTTATCGGAGTTACTGTTCAAGAGTCAGGCACTTCAAACGGAAGTATTACGGATATTGATGGAGCCTATCAAATCTCAGTAAGTGGAGATGAGGCCAGTCTAATATTCAGTTATGTCGGTTATCAAAATCAAGTAGTGCTTATTGGTAATCAAACTACTATTGATATAACATTGGAACAAGGATCAGCACTTATAGATGAAGTTGTTGTTGTAGGATATGGTACGCAGAAAAGGTCTGATCTAACAGGTTCTATTAGCTCTATATCTGGAGCAGACCTAGACAAGTTACAAGTAGGAGATCCATCTCAATTACTACTAGGACGTATGACTGGGGTTCGAGTTGAATCTGCTGGAGGAAGTCCTGGAGCTAGCACTAACATTGTGATTCGAGGAGTATCATCCTTAACAAATTCCGACCCATTATTTGTTATTGACGGTATGTTTACAGATAACATGGATTTTTTAAATCCATCTGATATCAAATCAGTTCAAGTGCTCAAAGATGCATCTGCGGGGGCAATTTACGGATCAAGGGCTGCCAATGGTGTTGTTATCGTAACAACCAATACTGGCAGCGGAATTGAAGGTGTAAATGTAGATTTTGAAACAAGTTATGGTACCCAATCTCAAATTAAAAAGCTGGATTGGATTTCAGGAGCAGAATATGCAGATTTAAGAAATAAGCAAACAATTGCAAACACTCCAGAAGGAGAACAACCTGATTTATTGCCTGGGTTTAATGAATTTTTGGACCCTTCTGTTAGTACCATAATCGATGATATAGCCATTTCAAATGCTCCAATTAGAAACTCGGCTGCTAAGGTTTATGGAAATGCTGGGGCGGTAAATTTTAACATTTCGGCAAACTGGTTAGACCAAGAAGGTATTATTGTTGCTTCTGATTTCGATAGAAAGACGTTTCGAGCCAATATGAATATCGATTTAGGGAAATTCCAAATAGCTGAGACATTTACAGTTTCTAGTACTCGCAGAACAAAAAATACAATTTGGAATTTAGGGAATAATATCCTTCCTACAATTCCATTTCGAAATCCTGATAATGAAGGCGAATTCGGGGGAGCATCTCAAGAATTACACAGACAGGATGGGAATAACCATATAGGAAGAGCAATGCTTCAAGACCGCCATGAAACCAAGCAAAATCTCTTGGGCGGCTTGAATCTAAGTTATGAAATTATTGACGGACTTAAAGCCAATGTCAACATGGGTATTCAATATTTCAATACTTCAGATTACACTTTTAATCCCACTTTCTTTATATCCAACAACCTGGATGCAAACATACAGAATGCTGAATTAAGAGACAGGACATCTACATACACAAATCAATTAATAGAAGGCACATTAAATTATAAGAAGTTATTTGATAAGCATTCCTTTGAGGTTCTTGGTGGGATTACTTCGCAAAAAACTGAGACTGACAGAGGCTTTTTATGGGTTTCAGGTTTTCCATCTAATGACATAAGACAGGCAAGTGCGGCAGCTACAATTGTTACGGCGCAAGGAACACAAGTCGTCAGCGGATTACGATCTGTATTTGGTCGATTTAATTATAATTTTGGCGAGAAATACTATATAAGTGGTACAGTCCGTAGGGATGGTTCATCAAGATTTTCGAAGGAAAATAGATATGGAGTATTTCCATCTATTTCTGCAGCATGGACTGTCTCTAACGAAAAATTCTTAGAGGAAAGCCCACTAGTTAGCAACCTTAAAATCAGAGGAAGTTATGGGGAGTTAGGTTCTCAGAATATTGGAGATTACGCCTTTATTCCTACTTTGAATATTAATAGTGATGCGGTTTTTGGAACAGGCCAAGGTCGAGTACCTGGAGTTTCACAAACAGTTTTTGCAAACCCTAATCTTGTTTGGGAGACGACAAAAACTTATAATTTCGGGTTGGATTTAGCCCTTTTTGATTATAAGTTGACTTTTACTGCTGATTATTTTGATAAAAAAGCTGAAGACATTTTGGTGTCACTTAGAATACCACCGACTTCTGGGACGAACATTCCTGTCCCACAAAATGCAGCATCTATTCACAACAAGGGTTTGGAACTAGCTGCCGTTTATAGTGAGAATATTGGCGCGTTTCATTTTAATTTAGGTGCGAATGTCACATTTTTAACAAATGAGGTACTTGCATTAGGTGAGAATATCGCCCCGATTACTGCGGGTATTGGGTCAACGGCCAGTCAAACACGTACAGATATAGGTGCACCAGTAGCTAGTTTTTATGGTTATAATGTAATAGGAATTTACCAAACGGAGGCTGAAATTGAAGCTGATGACAATGCGGACCCAAATGCGCAACCTGGAGATTTCATTTATGAAGACCTAGATAATAGTGGGGCACTTACTGTCAATGATCAGAAAGTCTTAGGAAGTTATATTCCTGACATGGAGTATGGGTTTACATTTGACGCAAATTATAAAAGTTGGGATATCAACATGATTTTTAATGGTGTTGCCGGAAATGAAATCTATAATAATGGAATTGGTAGAAACTTGTTGAATCTGGGAAGTAATATGACCAGAGAGGCTTTGGATTATTGGACTCCTCAAAATACGGATACCAGAATTCCAAGAATTGGAGGTGGCGCCAATAATGGTAGAGTAAGTTCTTTTCATGTAGAAAGTGGGGCATACTTCAGACTTAGAAATATCCAAGTTGGATATACACTTCCTAAATCGCTCTTGGATAAATGGAATATTAGAAAAATTCGAGTCTATGGTTCTGCTCAGAATTTGTTTACCATATCAGACTATTCTGGCTACTACCCAGAAATTGGAAGGACCTTTGATGATGAAGCAAGAGTAGTGGATAACAATAATCTGCTCTTCTTTTCAGGGATTGATCAGTCATCGTATCCTGCTGCAAGAACGATATTAATTGGAATACAAATTGGATTATAATTTGAAGTCATAATTAAAAAAATAAAATGAAAAAATATATTTTAATATTTCTGGGCTTCACCTTCCTCTTAGGATGTGAAGATGATTTACTTGATCAATCAAACCCCAATACTTTAACTCCAGACATTTTTTGGCAATCCGAAGGTGATGCTACTGCTGCCATAATAGGCACTTATAGTCCATTATCTACTATTTTTTACCATGGTAGAATATGGTATATGGTTGAATTATCAAACTCTGATGAAATTTGGAATCCTGGTGGAATTGGTGGGGACCTAAGACACTATAATGGAAACCCAAACGATGGTAATTACGCAAATGCTTTTGCAGAAATGTGGAAGGTGATTTTTAGAGCTAATCTTGTATTACAAAATGTTCCCGCTATTGATATGGATGCCACATTAAGAGATAATATCTTAGGAGAAGCTTATTTTCTGAGAGCTCTAAATTATTTTGTATTGGTCAACCATTTTAGAAATATTCCATTGGTAACAGAACCTGCAGCTAGTTTGGAAGCAACTCAGCAACCCCAAGTGGACCCTAATTTGGTATGGGATCAAATAAAAGCTGATCTGAACACTGCCATACCATTATTGCCAACTTCTTGGGACGATATCAATAAAGGGCGAGTTATGAAAGGTTCCGCTTCGGCGCTTTTGGGAAAATCTCATTTATACTTAGAAGAATGGGGAGCTGCCGCCGCTGAATTTAAAAAATTGATAGATGGAAATTATGGCACCTTTGATTTAATGGAAAACTTTGGTGACAATTTTCTAGAAAGTTCTGAGAATAACATAGAGTCACTTTTTGAAATTCAATATGATAAGACTGGTGCCTGGACAGCAGGTTGGGGATCTGATGTACCATCAACAGCTAGATATAGTTCTATGGATTTTGATCATGCAAATTACTGGATGAACCCATGGGTTTTAGATTTGTTTTTGAAAGAAACAACAAACGGTGGTCTTATGGATCCACGAGCTAAGGAAACATTGGTTTGGAACTATCCCGGAGCAGAACACTTTGCTGGACGTTTATTTTCAGACAAGTTTGCTGCGGAAATAGAAAATTTTGCGACAGATCCAACTAACAGAAAACCCGTAAGAAACGCCAAGTTTATAGATCCTAATGGCGGATTGCCTAGAGCAGCTTTTAATACAAATGGAAATAATAAAAGAATTATCCGGTTTGCAGATGTGTTATTAATGCACGCAGAGGCTGAAAATGAAGCAAATGGTGCAAATGATGCTGCCTATGCTTCCATAAATCGTGTTCGTGCAAGAGTTGATATGCCAGATATTCCAGCCGGATTATCGAAGGAGGATTTTAGGCAAAAAGTACGTGATGAAAGAACCTTAGAACTTTGCAATGAGTCGCAAAGACCGTTAGATTTATTAAGATGGGGGCTACAACCGAGTAGATTTGTTGACAATCCATCTTTTAGACCACAACAGCTTCAATACGTGCCAGGGAGAGAATATTTTCCTATTCCTCAATTGGAAATTTCTACGAATCCTAATATGGTACAAAACCCGGGATATAATTAGATTAGATAGTTTTTTTTTAATACAGAAAAGGGGCATTGATTTCAGTGCTCCTTTTTTTCAACTTAGCTTAGCGGTATATGTACCAAATCGTTCACCCCCAAAATGGTCTTCAGCTACTTTGTTATTTGTTAGTTGTATTGATATGCTCGTGTAATTTATCAAATGATAAAGATGCTTTGAGTCAAACTTTTTTTGAAGAAATATCAGGTGTTGAAAGTGGTATTCTGTTTGCGAATAACATTACAGAAAATGACTCCTTGACCTACTTTAAATTTCCATATATCTATATGGGTGGGGGAGTCGCAATCGGAGATATTAACAATGACGGCTTATCGGATATTTTTCTAACTGGCAACATGGTTGATAATCAGTTGTACCTGAATAAGGGGAATATGAAATTTGAAAACATTACTTCCTCAGCTAATATTAAGGGTGATCAGAGATGGTATACAGGGGCTACAATGACAGATATAAATAATGATGGTTTTCTTGATATATACCTGTCCGTCTCAGGAATGTTTGGTGAAACAAGAAATCAACTTTTCATTAATAATGGAGATGCCACTTTCACAGAAAAGGCAAATGAATTTGGTATTGATGATGCTTCCAATTCCATACAATCTACCTTTTTCGATTACGATAATGATGGAGACATTGATTTGTTTGTAGCTAACTATCCCTTGGTAGGACTTAGTCAAGGGAATTTATTTTACGCTAAAAAAATGAAGGAAAATGAACTGAAGGAAAGCGGACATCTTTATAGAAATAATGGCTCGGGCACCTTTACGGATGTGACCAATGATGCAGGAGTGCAAAATTTTGGACTCACCTTGGGTTTGGTCGCCATGGATTTCAACAAAGATGGGTGGACTGATCTCTACCTCTCCAATGATTTTAATGTACCCGATTATTTTTATCTAAACAATGGTGATGGAACATTCCAGGAAATTATAAAACAGGCAACCGGACATACTTCTATGTTTGGAATGGGTATCGACGCATCAGATTTTAATAATGATGGACTGGTAGACTTAATTCAGGCGGATATGTCTCCAGAGGATTATGTCCGATCGAAAGTGAATATGGCGAGCATGAGTCCACAAAATTTCAATCAGGGAGTTTCATTAGGTTTTCATTATCAGTATATGCAAAATAGCCTCCAGGTGAATAGCGGTATTGATCCGGATAATTTGCCCATCATGAGTGAAATATCAAGATTGGCAGGAGTAGCTTCCACAGATTGGAGCTGGTCGACACTGTTTGCAGATCTTGATAATGACGGTTGGAAAGACATCTATATCACCAATGGAATGAAACGAGATGTCAATGACAATGATGTGAACAATAGAAGTGAACCAACGTCTTTTAAGCAAGCATTTAAGTTAAAGATAACCGATTACGCCAGCCAACCACTTTCGAATTATGTATATCAGAATCAAGGGGATTTTACTTTCAAGAAGAAGGGAAAGGATTGGAACCTGGATTTCAAAGGATTCTCAAATGGTATGTCTTATGGTGATTTGGATAACGATGGAGATCTTGATCTCGTCATAAACAATATCGATCAGCCAGCCTCTCTTTTTCAAAATGATACAAGAGGAAGTGATTACTTGCGAGTTTCATTAAAGGGAACCATACATAATCCTATTGGATTAGGTGCTAAAGTAACCCTAGAGTCAAACGGGTTAACGCAATACCAAGAGCTAACGCTTACACGGGGTTTTCAGTCGAGTGTGGAGCCTGTTCTACATTTTGGTTTAGGAGTTAAACCTGAAGTTAGCACGCTACATATAGTCTGGCCTGATGGCAAGGAGCAATTCTTAAACCACCCGACCACTAATACTTTAATTGTACTTGATTATAGTCAAGCACAAGATGCCAGAGAACAAAGCGAAAAACATACTCAAGTCTATACTGATATCACAGCATCTTCTAATTTGGAATTTTCACATTCGGAAGACCTGTTCGATGATTATGCACTAGAACCCTTGCTGCCTTACAAGTATTCGATGATGGGTCCTGGCTTGTCCAAAGGTGATATTAATGGAGATGGTTTGGAGGATTTTTACATCGGCGGCGCTGCAGAAAAGCAAGGAGCATTATTCATACAAAAAACGGATGCCACCTTTGTTGAAATTGAAGGTCCATGGTTAGAGGATTTTGCACAGGAAGATGTTGCTGCTGTTTTTTCGGATTTTGATAACGATGGGGATCAAGATCTCTATGTTGTTTCTCATGGAAATCAATTTCAAGATCATACAGATAGATTATATGTGAATCTTGGCACAGGTTTCGTTAAGTCCTCAACTGCCCTACCTAAAGTGTCTACTGCAGGCAAGGCGATCGCCATTTGTGATTTTGACCATGACGGACTAAAAGACATCTTCATCGGAGGTCGAAATACACCTGGAAAATATCCTTTTCCGGCAAACAGTCTATTATTAAAAAATCTTGGAGGGGAAGATGAGGCCTTAAGATTTGAAAATGCCACAACTATTCATGCAGACGGCTTACATAAACTGGGCATGATTACAGATGCAGTTTGGGCAGATATAGATGGAGATGAATGGGAGGACTTGATCTTAAGCGGAGAATGGATGCCCCTTACAATATTCAAAAATGATAAGGGTCGTCTTGTTAATAAGACAGCAGGATATGGACTTGGAGAAAGCCAAGGTTGGTGGTATACTGTAAGGAGCCTGGACGTTGATCAGGATGGTGATTTGGATTTGGTAGCTGGCAACCTAGGGCTCAATTATAAATACAAGGCCACGATGGATTCACCATTTGAAGTCTATTCTGCAGACTTTGATGAAAATGGAAAAAATGATATCGTACTCAGTTATAAAAAGGAAGAAAAAGCTGTGCCTTTAAGAGGCAGGGAATGTTCAGCCCAACAAATACCAGCCATTGGTCATAGATATAAAACTTTCCGAGAATTTGCTGAGGCGGATTTAAGAGATATTTATGGTGACAGAATGTTAAGAGAAGCACTGCATTACCAGTCCAATACATTTGCCCATGCCTGGTTCGAAAATAGAAATGGCAACTTTAGCAAGAGTCATGCCTTACCAATTATAGCACAATTTTCTACTGTAAGTGCAATTGAGCCAATAGACTATAATGGTGATGAGTATCCGGATCTAATGCTCGCAGGAAATCTGTATCAGGCAGAAGTCGAAACTCCGAGATCAGATGCAGGCTTGGGTTTGGTTTTGGAGGGATCTTCAAAGGGTTTTAAAGTGATTTCTCCAAGGGTCAGTGGACTCCTGTTTAGAGACGATATAAAAGCAATTACTCCTATTCGTGTTGCCGATAATACGGCTTATTTACTAGGTGCCAATAATGGCATATTAAGATTAATTCAAAAGCAACTTTAATGAAAAAGTTATTTATCATTCTATTGGTTATTTGTGGCACTGGCCTTTTTGCTCAAGACAAAAAAGGCAAAGGCATGGATGAGATGTGGGGAGATCAAGAAAACATTGATAAGTCTATTGGCGACTCAAAAACAGCGCTGTTTGATGATGGCAATTACTCCATGTTTATTCACTGGGGTATCTACTCCAATATAGCCAACAAATGGAAAGATACTACCTACTATGGCATCAGTGAATGGATCAAACACCCAAGAAGAGCAGGTATAGCCGATGAGGAATATATGGCAGAAGCCAAGAATTTCAATCCAGTTAATTTCGATGCAAAGGCCATAGCTAAACTGGCCAAGGATGCTGGGATGAAATACATTATTGTAACTAGTAAGCATCATGATGGCTTTGCTATGTATAATTCGAAAAGTAATGATTTCAATATCGTGAAATCTTCACCATTCGCACGAGACCCCATGAAAGAATTGGCGCAAGCATGTAAGGAAGAAGACTTGGGTTTTGGCTTTTATTATTCCCATAATCAGGACTGGACCTTTCCAGGCGGAAATGGAGGTCCAACGAAAAACAAGAAAGGCAAGGAAGTAGGGTTTGATTACTACTTTAAAGAGAAATGCTTGCCACAAGTAAAAGAGATTACAAGCAAATATGGCGATATCGCCATAGTATGGTTTGATACACCTGGCAGTATGGAGAAGAAATATGTAGAAGAGCTTGTTGAAGTTGTGCATAAAAACCAACCTAATGCCTTGATTTCGGGACGTGCCGGACATGGTCTCGGAGATTATAAATCGCTGGGTGATATGAATATTCCCGCAAAAAATACGGAAGGTCTCTGGGAAACGGTTGATGTTACCAATGATTCCTGGGGATACGCATGGTACGATCAAAATTGGAAAAGTCCGAAACGCATTTTGACCAGCGTAATATCCACGATTGCTAGAGGAGGTACTTACATGCTAAACGTAGGACCTAAACCAGATGGCAGTATTCCAATGGAGGCACAAAATTCATTACGGGTTTCTGGTGAATGGATCAAAAGACATCCTCAGGTGATATACAAAGCTGAAGCTTCTCCGTGGGGACATGCATTGCCATGGGGTGATGTTACGGTTTCCAATGGAAAGTTAAGTCTATGTGTTTATAATTGGCCACTTGATGGGGAATTAAGCCTTCCTGGACTTCAGAATGAAATTAAATCAGCAAGCTTATTGAGAGGGAATGATCGTAAAAATATTGGTACATCCAGAAAAAATAATTGGGTCACGTTTTATCTGCCTGCTGATCGTCCTGAAAAATTGGTTTCTGTCATTGAGGTCGAGTTAATCGGTGACTTGATTGTTAATCAGAACTTTGGTCTTGACCCAGTCTATAACACCATCATACCTGTATCATTTGCGAAGGCAGAAGGTTGTTCGATAGAGGAGAAAAAATGGATGGAAAAATTTGGAGAATGGAAGCATATCGATCAGGTCCAGGATTGGACATCTACCAGTCAAGTATCATGGCAAGTGCAGGTACAAGACCCAGGTTATTATCAAGTGGATCTCAACTATGCAGGCAATGGACGAATGGTATGGCGTGTAGAAACAGAGGAAGGCAATACGCTTCAAAACGAACAGAATTCTTCTCCCATTTATCAATTTTTTGAAATGGGTCTTTTGAAATTTGATGCTCCTGGAACGCATAAGGTAAGCGTATCATTTGTTGAAGGTGAAATGGAAAGTGCTAGTTTAAAAGAGATAAGATTTACACGAGTAGATAATATGGAATAAGTAGTAATGTTTTAATTAAGAAACCTATATTGAATATTGTTACTTCAGATTTTTCTTGATTTCAATGTTGTAAATCTAACTTTCACGTCGAGGTAAATTCAATTTCTTTAACGCTCGCTATTAAATCATTTCATTATGAGAAATAATATTCGAACTAAGAACAGTTCAAGGATTAATACTTTCAGCATAACGGTAGCGGTCTTTATCAGTATTTTTTGTTTTTATAATTGCCAAGAGGAGACCCGAAGAAGTCCGAATGTAATTATTGTGATAACAGATGATCAGGGTTACGGTGATCTTGGTCATATGGGGAATCCCATTATCAAAACTCCCGCAATCGATAATTTTTCTACTGAGTCCATAAACTTGACCAACTATCATGTTGGTACAACATGTGCACCGACCAGAGCTGGACTGATGACTGGGCGAAATTGCAACAGGAACGGAGTCTGGCATACTATAATGGGTGCTTCGATGCTAAATGGTGAGGAGGTCACTCTTGCAGATGTTTTTCAAGGAAATGGATATAAAACAGGCATGTTTGGCAAATGTATCATTTTCAAGGTCGATACTTTAGATTGACCGATGTGGCTGGAAAGGTTATTCGATATATAATTGCTT
>JBLIDB010000046.1:0-25425 GCA_047634015.1 Saprospiraceae bacterium | reverse complement strand
TGAGTCCACTCCGGAAAGTGAGGATCATCAGAAAATGGAAGATTTTGGATGATATTTTTATTTTTCGAACCTCGGTGATGCCTGAGCATCAGGGAGGTGAGAATAATGGAAATATCGCCAAAAGGGCCGTTTCCCGATATTATGACTTTCTGGAGTGGACTCAAAAGTGTACCATTGCCTTTATAACTCCTGTCTCAGGGTTAATCCAAGAATCAAATTTGGATATCATTTCTGTAAATGAAACTTCATGGGTTATATAATCTTCGACCGGGAAGTCCCCCTTTTCTAATATTTCCTTTACACGATACATGTCTTCCAGCGTAGCATTGCGACTACTTAGCAATGTAATCTCATGACTATGGATAAAAGGGTGATTAAAACTTAAATCTCCTTTGTACAGGCCCACCAATATATACTTTCCACCATGGGCCATATATTGAACACCTGTTTCCAATGCTTTTTTATTACCCGTGGCATCTATTACAATTGTCGGCAGTTCTTGATTATTGTTTGAAAGCAGTTCTTCAAGTGGGTTTTTTAGGGCATTTATGGTATGCTCGATATTGAGCTTTTCTCTAACGAAGGTTAGTCTGTCTTCATTAACATCCATTACTATAACATTCCCTCCTTCTAATTGCGCCTGTCGGATAATACCTAATCCGATAGGTCCGCAGCCTATTACTAAGACGGCTTCATTCTTTTCAATTTCAGCCCTTCTTATGCAATGAGCACCAATCGCTAATGGTTCGACAAGAGCGATTTCGTTATGGGAGAGATTTCCGGCGTGAATTAGAAGTTCAATAGGAATACTATAATACTCTTGCATTCCTCCGTCGCTATGTACACCCAAGACATTCATATCTGTGCAACAGTTAGACTTACCTCTGCGACAAGCGATACAGCTGCCGCAAGTAACATAAGGCATGATTATTACAGCATCTCCACTTTTTAGATCTTTTGCATTTGAGTCGATTTCTACTATCTCAGCAGCAAGTTCATGACCTAATATCCGTGGATATGAGAAGAACGGTTGATTTCCTTGATAAGCATGAAGATCTGTCCCGCAGATGCCAACTCTTGTTATTTTGACAAGTGCTTCGCCCTGCTTTCGTTCGGGTTTATCTTTTTCTAATAAACTAAAACTACCGGGCTCATTACAAACTATATATTTCAAATTATAAGTTTTAGAGAATTATAAAATATCTAATACTTTCTGGCCTGAGAGCCCTATTCTATTCCTGGTTTCCTCAGTGATATATTTTCTTTGATTGATTTGCTGAGGTTGATCTGAACTGCAGAAATAGCTATGTATACTTCTTCTGTAATTAGAAGTTTGATTAGTTGTGCCACCATGCCAGATGTGAGAATTGAATATAAATACTGAACCCGCTGGCGCGAGCAGTGTAATCTCATCTGGATGCGATGCATACGGGTCTTCCATCATTTGGTCAGGAAGTTGTGGCCATTTATGAGATCCAGGAACGAGTCTCGTGGGGCCATTAGCAGAGGTAAAATCATCTAAGAGCCATATGGAATTACATACCTTATAATCACCATCAGTAACGATTCCATCTTTCCAATCTACATGTAATTTTTGAGCTCCTAAACCAGGCTTGGCGGCCCTGTAATTAAGAGAAGACAATTTGTAATTTGTTCCCAATACGGCCTCAATTCCTGACAATACGCGCTTATGGGAATAGAAGACATCAAATGTTTCTCCCTTGTTGACAAGATCCGCTAATCTATCTGCACCCGCTTCTTTTGGATGTCGAATATATTTAGACTCGAACAATTCGGCGCCAGCATTATCTCCTTCTGTTTTTAGAAGAAGATCGATCTGATGATTTATGTTTTTCACTTCGTTATCCGATAATATCTGCCCTAAGGCTACATACCCATATGTATCTAAAAAATCAATTTTATCGGACGTAAGCATTTGCATGTCAGTTTTTTATAAACCAAATAAACTTGGTAACCAGAGACTCAATTGCGGGAAGTACGTTACTAAAACAAGGGCAACTAACATTGCTATAAATAGAGGTAGCAAAGGTTTGATTACTTTCTGAATAGTGGTCCCCGCGACTCCTACACCTACGAATAATACAGATCCAACCGGTGGGGTACACAGTCCAATTGTAAGATTTAGTACCATTACAATTCCGAAATGTGTTGGGTCCATCCCTAAAGAAGTGACAACAGGCAAAAAGATCGGAGTAAAGATTAATACCGCAGGTGTCATATCCATAAATACTCCTACGAATAATAAAGTGAGATTTATTATTAGAAGAATTACAAATTTATTATCGCTTACAGAAAGTAGAAAATCTGTAATATTCTGAGGTATGTTTTCATAAGCCATGATCCAAGACATACTCATCGATGTTCCTATTAAAAGCATAACTATTGCGGTAGTACCTACAGACCCTAAAAAGATATCTGGAAGCTCTTTCCATTTGACCTCTCCGTAGAAGTACATGAGAATAAGGCAATATAAAACTGCCACCGCTGATGCTTCCGTCGCGGTAAATATTCCACCCACAATGCCACCTATAATTAGAACCAGTAAAAGCAAACTTGGAAACGCTTCAAAAAAAGTCTTACCAACTTGGCCCAATGTACTGCGCTTGCCACCAGAGAATCCTTTCTTTTTGGCCCAAACAGTAGCAACAATCATCAAGAGTAACCCTGTAAGAATTCCAGGGATATATCCTGCCAAAAACAAGGCAGCTATTGAAACTCCTCCACTTGCCAGAGAGTAGACGATTAGAACATTAGAAGGCGGGATGACTAATCCAGTAGTGGATGAAGTTATGTTTACTGCAGCAGCAAACTCCTTGCTATATCCTTCTTTTTCCATTTCATCTGTCATGAAACTACCTATGGCAGAGGCTGCCGCGACGGCAGAACCTGAAATAGCTCCAAACATCATTGCTGCAATAATATTGACATGAGCGAGACCTCCAGGTAGTGACCCAACCAGTGTCCTTGCAAAGGCTACGAGCCTCCGGGCAATACCTCCACGATTCATGATCTGTCCAGCGAGTATAAAAAAGGGTATTGCTAGTAATGAAAAACTATCGAGACCTGTCGCCATGCGATGTGCTACAGTTGTAAATGCAGGAATCATGGGTATGCTAACTAACATAGTTAGGATACTGCTTATACCGATACTCCAAGCAATCGGAACACCAATGCCAAGAAGTATTATAAAGGATAAAACTAATATTGCTACTTCCATGATTTAAATTTTTGAATTTGAAGTAATTAAATCATGGACCTTATAGTAAACTATTATAATTCCACTTAATGGGAGAACAGCATAAACAACAGTCATGGGAATCTGCAAGGCGGGAGACATCTGGCCTAATACCTGTGTTACATATATCAATCTAAAGCCCCCAATTACCAAAATGCAAAAAACAAACAGAATTATAAGTAATGTAATTCCTGATGCCAAGCGCTGCTTAGATTTACCTTCAAGTTTAGGTGACAAAAGATCTATTGCAAGATGCATATTTTGCCCAGATGCATATGCAGCACCAAGGATGCCTATCCAAATGAGTAGGAATCGCGCCAGTTCTTCTGACCAACTGGCTTGATTGCCCATAGCATACCTTGTAAATACGCCCCACAAAACATCTATTGTCATGATGGTCATTAGCAAGGCAAGAAAGTGCCCTAAATAATGGGTTATTTTATCTCTCATATCTATTGTACGGCTTTGATTCTTTGAATAAGTTCATACATCTCTTCGTCCTCTTTATATTCGTCTAAGAGTGATGCTGTCTTTGCGGCAAACAAGCTTTTATCTGGTCTCGTGACTGTAACGCCAGCGGCTTTTACTGTTGCCAAAGCAGCTTCTTCAGCTTCTACCCAAACTTTTCGTTGGTAGTCTATAGCTTCATCTGCCGCCTCTTGGAGCCAGCCCTGTTCTTCTGGAGTAAGGCGATTCCATGCTACTGTTCCTATCACAAGAAGATCAGGAACGGCTGTGTGCTCATTGAGAGAATAATACTTACAGATCTCATAATGTCTGGAAGAGACGAAACTCGGTGGATTGTTTTCTGCACCATCTACAACTCCTTGTTGTAATGCAGTATACAATTCTCCCCAAGATATAGGTGTTGGTGCCCCCCCAAGGGACCTTACAAGATTCATCGCCATTACACTTTCCTGAACACGTATCTTCAAGCCTTTTAGATCGTCAGGAGTATTGATAGATTTTTCTTTCGTATAGAAAGACCGCTGACCAGCATCGAAGTATCCTAAGCCCCGTAACCAATATTTTTCACTTTGTATTAGTAGCTCCCTTCCTATTTTACCATCTTGAACATCGTAGGTATGTTGACGATCTCTGAATACATAAGGAAGACTCAAGCATTTGATCCTTGGCGCAAAACTTTCCATCACCGCACCAGATACTTTTGTCATTGCAAGACTACCTATTTGCAATAATTCCAGTGCTTGTCTTTCAGTTCCTAATTGTTGACTCGGATATATTTCAATTTGTAATTTTCCACCAGATTTTTCTTTTAATTTATCCGCCATAAATACCATGCCGAGATGCACTGGATGCGCAGAATCCAGCCCATGGGCGAGTTTTAGGAACTTTGTATTGGAGATTGGGCCACAGCTTATGGAACTGGCTATCAGAATCAATATGATGATGTATCTGGGTATTTTCATATGGTTTTGCGTTGTTCGTTGATAGTTGTTGGTTTTTTGTTCTTGCTCTTATTTCCTCTTAATTAAACTTTCTAAATATTTTATGTATCCGTTAGCATGCTTCAAACACTTTTCAATTAAGTCTTGCCCTTTCTTGCTCTCTTTTTTTGTCACACACTCCTCCATTTCAGCTGTCAATAACTCCTCTAAACTTCATAAATTGAACATCTACTAATTTTTATAAAATGGAAATTATCTTGATGCGTATGCCTTCTAAATACTTCTGCTATATTTCTTATTGTCGAGCGTATGCACTTCTTATATTATCTGTTAAATCATATTTTTCTTATTTTGGAAATTTTTTAGAAATACTAATTACATAAACCTTCAATTCTTGTCAAGCTTGCTAACACTTTAATTCCGTAATATTTTCCAATGTCGCCATTATAAACTATTAACTCTCAACCATAAACAATCAACGACTTTTTGTTAAAAATCAAAATACTCCTTGGCATTCTTATAGCAGATACCTTCCACCATTTCTCCGAGCCACTTCGTATCATTGGGGAGTAGCCCTTTTTCAACATCAGCACCTATAAGATTACAGAGAATACGTCGGAAGTACTCATGTCTTGGGAATGAAAGAAAACTTCTACTATCAGTTAGCATTCCTATAAATCGGCTTAAGAGTCCCATGTTAGAGAGTACATTTATTTGATCTTCCATGCCATCTTTTTGGTCTAAAAACCACCACCCAGAACCCCATTGTATTTTGCCTGCGGAGCTACCATCATTGAAGTTACCCGCCATAGTAGCGAATACTTCATTATCTCGTGGGTTGAGATTATAGAGAATAGTTTTACAGAGCTTTTCCTCACTATCCAATCTATTGAGAAATTTTGAAAGACTCGCCGCTTGTTCGAAATCTCCCATAGAATCACATCCTACATCTGCTCCTAATATACGTTGAAGTCGGTCATTATTATTTCGTAACGCTCCTAAATGGAATTGCATGACCCAGCCTTTGGCATGATACATTCTTGCCAAATAATATAACATCGCTGATTTAAACACTGTGGCTTCACCAGAAAATATTTGTTTACCACCAATTACCTTTTTTAGAATCTTATCAGCTTCTGCATCTGTGAAATCCGCAGCGGAAATTTGGTTCAAACCATGATCCGCTAATCTTCCTCCATGCTCATGAAAGTGATCAATTCTATCTTGTAGCCCTTCAACAAAATCTTGCAAAGAAGTGATGCTGCGATTGGTCGAAGCTTCTAATTTCTGTAAGCTATTTTTAAAACCCTCGCCATCAATGAGGATATAGCTATCAGGCCTAAAACCTGGCAGCATTTTTAGTTCTCCACTACTATTTGCGGCGTAGGATTTATGATGTTCTAAGCTGTCACACGGATCATCTGTGGTACAGACCATTTCAACATTCATCTTGTTGAGCAATCCTTGAGTAGTGTATGAATTGTCTTGAAGTATAGAGGTTGTCTTATCATAGACCGCCGCACCGTTGTCCTTATTCAGAAGTACATCAATATCAAAGTATCGCTGTAATTCGAGATGCGTCCAATGATAAAGTGGATTCCGCATAGTATATGGAACAGTCTCGGACCATTTCATAAACTTTTCTTTGTCCGTCGAATCTCCGGTGATATATTTCTCAGAGATACCATTGGCCCTCATGGCTCGCCATTTGTAGTGATCACCCTTAAGCCAAACCTCTGTAATGGAGGAAAATGTCTTGTTTGAAGCAATTTCTGATGGGGGAAGGTGGTTGTGGTAATCTATTATTGGCATAGACTCCGCATGATCAAAATAAAGTCTGCACGCGGTGTCATTATCAAGAATAAAATTTTCGTCTAAGAATTTTTTCATGAAAATATAATACTGTTATGTTGAATGTTTAGTGGTCTAAAAAGGCTTAAATTCCTTTAAATACAACTTACCCTTCTTAATGCTCTATAATAAGATTTTTCTAGCTTAAATTAGAATATTCGTTTTAGTAAATTTGTAGGGAATAGAATAAGATATAAAATGAATACTCCCAACCTTATAATCCAAGATTTATGACCAAAAACATTCTTAAAGTTCATAGGGCAGATAATGTGATCGTCGCCTTAAAACCCTTGAAGAAAGGGGATGAAATTTCCTATGGTGATAGGATCATTAAGATTCAGGAAGATATTGATGCGAAGCACAAATTTGTTGAAGCTGATATGCATGTGGGGGACCACATTACGATGTATGGTGTCCTGGTAGGGCAGGTTATAATAGGAATAAAGCAGGGTAGTAGGATTAGTGTAGACAATATCAAGCATCTATCAAGTGAGTATCAAGTTTTAGAACGTAATCTGAGTTGGGAGAAGCCAGATGTAGCGGCATTTGAGCAACGCAATTTTATGGGATATCATCGAAAAGATGGTCGTGTAGGGACTATGAATTATTGGTTAGTAATCCCCTTAGTATTTTGTGAGAATCGAAATATTACCGTTATCCAAGATGCAATGAGTGAGCAACTCGGATATGCATCCAAGCGACAGTTTCACGTTGACACCCAAAGATTGATAAATGATTATAACAACGGTGTCGATGTTGATACTTTGTTGGTGACAGATATAATCTTGGATCAAGTCGCTATTACTTCGAAGCGTGTATTCAAAAATGTAGATGGAATCAAGTTTCTTAAGCACGATGGGGGTTGTGGAGGAACACGTCAAGATAGTGAAACATTATGTAGACTCTTAGCGGGGTATATTGCCCATCCGAATGTTGCCGGAGCTACCGTATTAAGTCTAGGATGTCAGAACGCTCAGATACAATTACTTCATGATTCGATAGATATTGTTGCTCCTAACCATGGAAAACCAATCTATATATTGGAACAACAAAATAGCAAGTCAGAAAGAGATCTTATTGCCACTGCTGTAAAGCAAACCTTTGTAGGATTGATTGGGGCCAATGAAATAGAAAGAAGACCAGCGCCACTTTCTAAATTATGCATTGGATTGGAATGCGGAGGGTCGGATGGATTCTCTGGTATCACCGCGAACCCTTCTTTAGGATATACATCTGATCTCTTGGTAGCTTTGGGGGGTACAACGATTCTTTCTGAGTTTCCAGAATTAAATGGGGTAGAGCAAGAATTAATTAATAGATGTGTAAATGAAGAAAGCGCCTTCAAATTTTCTAATCTTATGAAGGCTTATTCTAAGCGCGCCGAGGAAGTGGGTTCTGGATTTGCATTTAATCCCTCTCCGGGAAATATCAAAGATGGCCTTATAACCGATGCTATCAAATCTGCAGGCGCTGCTAAAAAAGGTGGCACCTCTCCTGTTACAGATGTATTAGATTATACAGAACAAGCGACAAAGCCTGGCTTGAATCTCCTTTGTACTCCCGGTAATGATGTAGAGAGCACTACTGGTATGGCGGGGTCGGGAGCGAATATTATAGTATTCACAACAGGACTTGGAACTCCTACTGGAAACCCTGTTGCCCCTACAATCAAAGTCTCGACTAATAATATCCTTGCAGAGCGTATGTCTGACCTCATCGATCTCAATGCAGGTACGATTATTACAGGTGAGGACACGATAGAATCTAAAGGCCGAGAATTGCTTGAGCTAATTATAAAAGTAGCAAGCGGAGAAGTAACACCGAAGGCTATGGCATTGGGCCAGGATGATTTTATTCCTTGGAAGAGGGGAATTGCGTTGTGATTAAGTGTCTTTCAATATTCAAGTAAACATAGAAACTAAGCGTGTTGATGTTTCATCGGCTTTAATTCTTCTATAATTTACGAATACGTTGGATTCAAGCAAGGCTTGGATTATTTCAGGTTCAGTTATTCTTAGTTTTCTACAATCCCCTAAGTTTATAACAGTTGATTCTGTAATAAATTCATCAATACAATCGATCAAAGGGTTCATGTTTCTGCCGTTGTATACAGGAGATTGAAATATCTCTGCAAAGACTGTATGAAAAGAATTCCAATTATTTATTAGTCTGGAATCAATATCAACTATATTCATTTTTAGCTTAGTAATAATTTCACTTCTCTCTCTTCCTTTGAAGACTCATATAGTTTCAATATCAATTGCATCGCATTCAGACCCTCACTTCCAGCAATCATAGGTTGTTTATTATTCAAGATCGAAGACGCAAAGTTTTCTATCTGCGCTTTATGTAAATTATGATTTATAGCCAAAGGATCGCTTGCACCAGAAGGTTGTCCTGTAGCGGGAATTTGTTGTTCAGAAGATTCTTCATTTTGAATATTCCAATGGAGGATCTTGCCTGCTTCCAGAATTACACTTCCTTTATCACCATAGATTTCTAATCGTTCGGCATAACCCGGATACATAGCTGTACTGGCTTGGATACTTCCCATAGCGCCATTTGTAAATGTGAGAAGTCCTGCACCAATATCTTCGCCTTCTATATTATGAAGGATCGTTTTCGTTTTTCCGAATACACTCTCGACGGGGCCCATTAGATCAAGCAATAGATCAATGGTATGTACTCCTTGATTCATAAAAGCCGCACCACCATCTCCTGCGAATGTTCCTTTCCAAGAACTTGTAGCGTAATAGGAAGGGTCTCTATACCATGGGATGTAGGCATTCCCCATTATTAAATTTCCAAGAACTCCTTTTGTAACGGCCTCTTTGAGTTTCAGGTAATCAGGACTAAATCGATTTTGAAAAATACAAGCAAGTTGGACATTAGCATCATGACAAGCCGTAATCATTTGCTGAGCACGATCAACAGTTACTTCCAATGGTTTTTCTACAAGTACATGTTTGCCAGCTTTTGCAGCGGCAATAGTAGGACCTGCATGATTACCACTTTGTGTACAGATGATAACTGCATGGATATCTACTTCGCCTAACATGGTATTGTAATCTGCATAAGCCGGTACTCCGAATTCCGCGGCAGCGGCAGCGGCCCTTACTTGTGTAGAACTTGCTAATGCTATGAGCTCACAATTATCTAATTCTCTTATGCTTGTGATATGATGTTTGGCAATTGATCCTGTTCCTATAATTCCAAATCGAAGTTTTTTATTTTCTAACCCCACAGTTTATGATTCTATTCTTTTAAAATTAAAAATATCTTCCATTAGTATCCATTTCTCACCTTCAGCTGCCCATGGAACGGCTTGTTGGTATTTCCACATTAGAGTTTCCCACTCTTGTACTTTTGGATTGGCAGTATCCTTTGCAGTTTTTTGTTCTATATCGAAGGATGCGTCAACATCCATTATCATAAAGAGGCGATTGCCAGTAAGGAAGATATGCATGTGAGTAATGCCTGCATCAGCAAGAGTATCTATTATCTCTGGCCATATTACATCTGACTTATGATAATGCTTATACTCTTCAATCAATTGCGGATTATCTTTGAGATCACATGCAAAACAAAATCTTCGATTACTCATAGCAATTAAAATATTTTAAACGCGCGATACCCATACCGTGCTACATAGAGAAAACAGAATATCGGAAGGACGAATGAAAAGTTCACTTCTGGTACGCCAAGAATACTTACATCGCTATATCCACTTCCGCCAATATCCAATATCATCCCTTGAGCCATAGGCATGATCGCACCTCCGACAATGGCCATGACAAGGAAAGCTGCTCCAAACTTCGCATCTTCTCCTATGTCTTCAAGTGCAATACCATATATGGTAGGGAACATAAGCGACATACAAAATGATATCATAACCAAACTATAAAGACCAACCATTCCTTGAATGAATATAGCACCGAGTGTAAAGATGATTGCTAAGTAAGCAAAATACATCAAAAGTTTTCCAGCATCCATACTTCTTAGTAACCATGTGCAAATCCATCTTCCTATTAAGAAGATTATTAAAGCTGACATCGCATACGGAACTGCTGATCGATTATCGATTCCTAAAGTTTCTGCATATTGATATATATAAGTCCAACACATTATCTGCGCGCCTACATAAAACATCTGAGCAAGGACTCCTTCTCGGAACTTGGCATTTTTGAATATTCTACTAATAGTAGATTGAACACTTTCTTCAGTATCTTCTTCTTTTTGCTCGGGCATAGCAACTACTGCGATTAGAATGAGAATAGCTATTACTGCAATGCCCAGTATCACATACGGATTTCGGATTGCCAAAAGATCAGCGCTTCTAACAGTTGCCTTGGCGGTTTCCGAAAGGGTTTCATAAATTGCATTTCCTTGTGCATCTAAGTCATCAGATTGTAATGATCCCAATATAAAATTTTGTGCAGCATACAACCCTGCCAATGCTCCAATAGGATTGAAGGCTTGGGCAAGATTCAATCTTTGTGTGGCCGTTTCTTTTGGTCCCATCGAAAGAATAAATGGATTTGCAGTAGTTTCTAAGAATGCTAATCCAAAAGTCAAAATGTAAAGCGCTAACAAGAAGAAGATAAACTGCTCATAGGCCGCCGCTGGATAAAACAACAAAGCGCCTCCTGCGTACAAAGCAAGCCCGAGTAAAATTCCTTTCTTATAAGAGTACTTTTTTGCAAATATAGCTGCTGGCAATGCCATCGTAAAGTATCCTCCATAGAAAGCCATTTGCACCCATGAGGCTTGGGTGTTATTCAATTCCAAGACTTTCTTGAAAGCGGAAACCATGGGGTTGGTTATATCATTGGCAAATCCCCACAATGCAAACAAACTTGTAATTAGAATAAAAGGAACTATAAGATTACTGGGAACAACGGGAATTTTATTTTCTGTAGACATGGGATTATATTGTTTAAGTTAGGGATCTGTCGAGATGTGTATATCCACCATCCACGGACATGAATTGCCCTGTAGTATGAGAAGATTTATCAGACAGTAAGAAGACAACCATCGCGGCCATTTCATCTTTCGTAGTCATTCGGTTTTCAAATGGAATTTTGGAATTAATTTCTTTTTCTGCAGAAGCTGGATCTTCAAATGAATTGTCTAACCATTTTCTATACAATGGGGTCATCACTTCGGCAGGTAGGACAGCATTGACTCTTATTGAGTAGGGGAGTAGTTCAGCGGCCCATTCTCGCGTCAATGCCAATTGTGCTCCTTTGGCGGCTGCATATCCAGAGGTATTTCCTTGTCCTGTTAATGCTACCTTAGAGCTAACATTGACTATAGCGCCTTTACTTTCTTTTAGATAGGGCAGTGCATAGTGAACGAGATCGTAATAATGGTAAAGATTTATTTGGATAGATTTTCTAAATGCTTCAGGTCCTGCTTCTAATCCTACGCCATCATTCATGCCAGCATTATTGACAATACCATCAATTCTGCCAAATTTTTTTATAGTTTCGGAAATGGCATTCTTACAATTAGAAACCTCTTGAAGGTCTCCATAAACTGCTTGGACATTTGTGTCCTTTGAGTGCAGCTCCGAAATGAGGGCTTCAGTTACGGCCCCTGTGGATCTTGTTGCAATCATGACCTGACCTCCTTCAGCAACTATCGCTCTTGTTATTCCTTCTCCGATTCCTTTAGAGCCGCCACTTACTATATATACTTTTCCTTTTAGATTGAGATCCATATTATAATTTTAGATTGTAGAAGTTGATCGCATTTCTAAAGAGCATATCTTCTTGCTCTTGAATGGAATACGATGAAATATACTTAGTGAAAATATTCTTTACCTCGGCGTATTCTGCCGCTGTGAGACAGACGGGCCAGTCAGAGCCAAACATAATACGCTTAGTGCCAAATGAATTGAGCGCAATATCCATATATGGTGCGAAGTCAGCTTCTTTCCATTCCTTCCAGTGCGCCTCTGTAACCATACCTGATATCTTCACCGAAACATTTTCGCTTTTCGCCAACGCATCAATGTCATCTTGCCATTGTTCTATTTCCTTGTTTTTAATATTTGGTTTTGCGATATGATCAAGTACGAATTTCTGCTCTGGAAATGTCTCTGCCAATGCAATCGCTGATTTCAGCTGATGTTGATAGATTAGAATATCATAAGTGTAACCATATTGTCTCAACAAGCTGATGCCGTTCATAAATGAAGGCTTCAACATGAATTCTGGATCTGGTTCACTTTGTACAATGTGTCTGAAGCCCAATAGCTTTTCGTGACTTGCATAACTTTCAAGACATTCTTCTATATTGCTGGCTTGTAGATCTACCCAACCTACTATGCCTTTTATAAAGTCATTATCATTGGCTAATGCAAGAAGGAAATCAGTCTCTGCCTCAGATTGATCAGCTTGAACAGCTATACATCCATCAACATCGTTGGCATTCAAAATGTTTTCTAAATCACTCGGCAAAAAATCTCGCTTGAGCGCAGACATTTCATCACTAATCCAAGTATGACTCTGAGGATTATATTCCCAGAAGTGCTGATGTGTATCAATGCATTTCAATTTCAATAATCTATTTTATCAGTTACCTTTTTAGTAAGTATTTCATTCAGCTCTTCGATCTCGTTTAAGTCTTGGCCCCAAAAATCAGCCCGACTTAGGATGGAAGTAATAACAGACTCCATTTGTTGATTGACTTCCCAATCTTGTCGAAGATTATCAAAGTACCGAATGATACTCGCGTCATCCCGTCTTGGTATCGTTTCGCCTTTATACTTGCCAAGATAGAATATTATTAAGGATGACAGAGAAGTAGATATGCGATCTGGTATTTTATTGAATTTATTTACATAATCCAGTAAACTTGGGAGCAATCGATATCGAAACTTAGTTATCGAATTGAGAGATATACTTAAGAGTTGATGATCTACATATGGATTGCGGAACCTATCTATGGTGGCTTTGATATAAGCCTCAGTTTCTGGTTTGGGGAAATCAAGTGTCGGCATGATTTCTTCGTATAAAAGTTCTCTTATATGTGTTCCAACCGTATCATCTTCTACTGCTTCACGAACAGTAGAAAGTCCATGCAGATAACCGACCGGAACCATTCCCGTATGTGCACCATTCAGGATACGTACTTTCATTTTTCGATATGGAGTGAGATCATCAGTGAATACTACGTTGAGATCAGTTTCTTGAAATGGAAGCTCCTCCTTTACTAAGTCAGGTGCTTCAATAGCCCATAGGTGATATGGCTCCGCCATTACAAGAAGATCATCATTTTTAAGTGTTTCATTTTCTTGCAACCCTTTAGGTTTGCCAGGCACAATTCTATCAACAAGTGTATTACAGAAATAATTAGAATTTATAATCCATTCTTTAAATCCTGAACCTAAATTCCAATTTTGAATGTGTTGAAGTATGCATTCTTTTAATTTTGTAGCATTGTCTTCTATTAATTCGCAAGGCAGGATTATACAGCCTTTGCCATTATTACCATCGAAATGTTGCCATCGGTGATAGAGCCATAAAGTAATTTTGGCTGGAAATTCTTTTGGACATGAATCAGGCGTAAATTCCTCTTCAACATATCTGATACCAGATTCTGTAGTATTAGATATGATAAAACGCATTAACTCCAATTCTGCAGTACTTATAAATTGTTGCCATTCATTGTATGGATGAATTATGCGACTTATAGAAGTAACCTGATGAATATTTGAAACCAAGTCTCCGTTTTGGATACCTTTTGTAATTATATGATACCGACCTTGTTGGTTTCTAAGGGCTGGGTAATCGCCATTTTCTGTTGGTTTTATAATAATTACACTTCCATCAAAATCTTGTTCTTTATTCAGGATGTCTATCATCCAATTAGAGAAGGCTCTAAGAAAGTTGCCCCCTCCAAACTGTAATACTCTCTCTGCGTACTGATTTCCTTTCATCTCAATTACGGTTCTCAAATTTGATCAACATTCTCGAAAGATGATCAAATTAAATGTAGGTAATAATAAAGAGTTTAAATTATTGCTGGTTAATATGAGGAGAAATAAAATGGACCAGTTCTATTGAACTGATCCATATCGTATGAAAAAACTATGTAATTCAAATTATTAATACATCTTATCCTGCTGGGTATCCAGGGTTTTGAGCGTATCCTCCTGAAGTTCTATCTATTTGATCTTGAGGAATAGGACGAACCGTGTGGTAGTCCTGAATATTCGGAGCCGCATCCTCGTTATGCAATCTCACTCGTTCTATAAGTTTGCCTGTTCTCACAAGATCATTCCATCTATGACATTCTCCCACTAATTCCTTAGCGCGATCGTCGAGAATGAGATCGATATCTACATCTGCTGCAGTAATGGTATTGGCATCTTCCATTCCTGGCCATGCGCCTCTTTTTCTAATTACATTCATATCATCAGCAGCACCCGAAGTATTACCTTGCATTAATCTTGCTTCCGCTCTGATTAAGTAAGCGTCTGCTAATCTTGCAACAATTAGATCCTTCTGACCTTGAGTGTGCTGTCTATTAGGTCTTGTAGCATCAATCCACTTATTCATAGAAGGGAATAACTTAGGAGTGTACTCATCTCTCGTTATCACCCAATATTTTGCCGCAGCTTGACGATCATCAGACCATGCTGCATCTTGTCCAGGCCCTGGAATAAATATTGTTGTGTCACCAAGTTCATAAGTCAATGACTTTGTATTATCACCAAAAGTCTGAACATTAGCATAGGTACCTGGTTTGTTAGCTAACCATGCGTGCTTGTATGTTTTATCATATCTGGCATCAATACTTCTGTCAAAAAGGTCTAAAAAGAAATTCGTAGGTCTGAATCGCTTCCATGGCCGTCCATTAGTAATATCCCTCAACATTCCTGGAAACTTGTCATACTCCATTAAGAAGTATAAATGCCCTCTATTTCCTTCAGAATCGAGACCTTCATCCACTTGGGATTTATTATTCTGGATAGACCAAATGATCTCAGAGTTCTGTTCGTTGCCGATTTCCCATAAGTCAGAAAAATCTGGAAGAAGAGCGAAGCCATAGTTATTTATAACATTGGACATCAGTGTCTCCGCTTTTCCAGCATCACCACCTTCAGCAAATGATTTATAAGCTCGCGTCATATGAGCCTTCGCTAATAAAAATTCTGCAGCAGGTTTAGTGGCTCTACCAAAGTCACCTTGTTCAGCCGGTAGATTTGCAATAGCAAATTCAAAATCTGGAATAATCGCCTGACTATAGATTTCCGCTTGAGCAGTTCTATTAGCTTCAATTTCTACGCCTTCAGTTTCTTCTAATGAAAGATGAACATCGCCATAAGTCAATACCAAATTGAAATAATACAGGCCTCTGAGAAATCTAACTTCTGCAATTCTTTGATTTTTCAACTCGGCGCTGATTCCCTCTATAGCATCAGATCTATTGATAACTGCATTTGCTTGATTAATTCCTTGATAGAAATCTCTCCATGTATCTCTCATGTATCCTTCCGATCCCGTCAATCGACCGTCGTAGAAACCAATCCCTTTATGGCCACCATCGGCACCCACTCTATAGATATCTGTTCCAAAGGTGTTCATTGAAAATCCCCTTTCAGGGCCATAGTAAGTTTTGCTAGCAGCATAGGTAGCCTTGACAGCATCCTCAAGTCCTTGAGGCGTAGTATAATATGAGGCTGCTGATACCCCGGATATCAAATCTTCCTCAAGAAAATCTGAGCACGACTGATTAACTACCATAAGTAATAGTAGTATGAATATATAATTGCTTAATTTTTTCATTGTATTATAATTTTAAAATGATGCTTTAAGACCAAATATCACTCCTTTGCTTGATGGAACTGTACTAGAGCTGACTTGTGGATCGCCACTACCTGAATCATCAATTTCAGGGTCAAATGTGTCAAATCCTGTAGCAAACCATAAGTTCTCTCCTGAGATATAGAATCTTAAATTAGAAAATGGTGTCTTTTCTACCACTGAGGTAGGAAGAGAATAGCCAAGAGTGACGTTTCTCAATTTCAAGTAACTCCCATCGAAATAAGTAAGCGTACTTCCATTTCTTGGGCTCTCCTGATTCTGATTTGGACGAGGTGCAGTAGTGGATGGATTATCAATAGTCCAGTAGTCTACATCAAGATTATTATATCTTGCAAAAAGACTATTGTTACTATCATGGAATCGAGATCTAACCATCTGTCCTTGGCGGAAGTAGAAGTATGTACTCAAGTCAAAACCACCAAAAGAGAAGTTGTTTCTAAGTCCTCCATAATAGTTAGGGACATCAGTACCTAGAACAAGTCTATCGGCTGGAGTGATAACACCATCCCCATCTTGGTCTTGTAATCTAATCTCACCGGGGACTTTATCATCTGCCAGTTTGGCTGCTTCTATTTCATTAGATTGCCAGATACTTTCAAATTCGTAGTCGTAATAGACATTGATCGGTTGACCTATGAACCAATTATTACCTACATCATCCAATGAGTTTCCTTCAGCATCTTTTAGAGCTAATTCTGTAATTTTTTCCTTGGTAGCGGCAATGTTGAATCCTATATCCCAGCTAAAACCACTTTGGTTACTGATGATTCCGGCGTTTAAATTGAATTCAACACCTGAGGATGCCGTAGATCCGATATTCTGAAGAATACTCTGATATCCAGAAGTATATGGTAGGTTTCTCTCCAGTAGGATATCACTTGTCTTAGTACTATACCAATCTATTGATCCATTGAATCTGCCATTTAGGACACTATAATCAAACCCGATATCGATAGTCTTAGATACTTCCCATCCCAAATTAGCATTTGGAATTTCATCTAAAGCAAAACCAAATGCCGCAGTATTACCATAGGCATAAGTGGTTCTAGCCAATCCTCCCAATGTCTGGTAAGGATCAATTGAAGTATTACCAACCTCACCATACGAGGCTCTCAATTTAAGATCATCGAAGAAGTTATTGTCTTTCATAAAGTCCTCTTCGATAATTCTCCATCCGAATGAGATCCCTGGGAAATATGCCCACTTGTTTCCTTCCGCCAACCTTGAAGAACCATCAGCTCTCAAAGAAGCCTGGAATAAGTACTTGCCAGCAATATCATAATTAACACGTCCCATAAAGGAAGCCAAAGTCCACTCATTCAATCCTGAGGATAGATTTCCCTTTACCTCGGCAGTTCCAATATTATAGAATAACTGAGACTCATAGGGAAGGTTCAAAACCTCTGCTTTGGAGAATTCATCTCTTAAGCTCTGTATAGATTGTAGTAACGTTACTTTAAATGTGCCACTTCCGATTGGCTTAGAATAATTCAAAATATTCTCTAAAGTAAACCCAAGGTCTGAACCATTTTCAATTTCTGCATCTGCAGGGCCACCTCTATTATCATTGGTAAGACTGGCTCTAAATTCGCCTCTTCTTCGTAGGCGAATATCTGGACCAAATGTAGTACGGAATGATAATCCCTCTGTGAGACTGTTCAAATTAACATCCAAGTATATTGGTGCAAAAATCCGTGTAGATCTTCTTTCATCAACATAGGCATTCGGTACTAGTTCATTAAGTGGATTGGTTCTGATACCATCGTTGGTTGGTAAGAAATTCAAATTGCCTTCTTCATCATAAGGAACTCCAAGTGGATTGTTAGCAAGAGCTTCTCCCATAGTTGCATTTGATCCCCAATTCTGAACAGAATTTGTTGTTAGGAATGACACTCCTGTTTTAAATATATCACTAATCTCATGATCGAGGTTTATTCTTCCAGTGTATCTTTTGAAATCCATATTACTTATGAATCCTTGCTCACCAAAATATCCTAAGGAGAAATTAAACTGTGTTTTCTCACTTCCACCACTAATAGAAAGCTGGTGATTCGTTTTCCAGCCTGAACCAAAGACAAGATCTTGGTAATCAGTAGTTCTACCTTGTTCGAGAGATTCTAATTCAACTGCATCTTCGAATACTTGAAAATCAGTAGGTATCGTACCATTCCATGCCGCGTTTCCATTAGCATCTTCTCTTCTGGATTCTCGCTTCATATTAGCGAATTGTTGACCATCCATCATATCTACAGTACTTGTCGGTTCCGTAGCTCCGTAAAATGAAGCATAAGTAACTTTCGTTTTTCCAGCAGACCCTCTATTGGTTGAAATGATGATTACACCATTGGCACCTCTTGATCCATAGATGGCTGTTGCTGCAGCATCCTTAAGAATTTCCATAGACTTAATGTCTTGTGGATTGATATCAAAAATGGCACCTTCACCTTCGCTACTTGTCTGTGGAATACCATCTATGACGTAGAGCGGATCATTAGAAGCGGCGATAGATCTACGTCCTCTAATCTTAATCGTAGGATTCTGTCCAGGTCGACCTCCTGTCGATTGTATATCTACTCCAGACACTTGGCCTTTAATGGCATCTATACTACTTGCAACGGGGATAGCTTGAATATCCTCTGCATTGACAGTGGATATTGCAGCAGTTACGTCTCGTTTTCTTTGTGTTCCATAACCGACCACAACAAATTCTTCTAAGGTCTGTGCGTCAGCGCTTAGGATAATATCAATAGTAGACTGGTTACTTACTGCAATTTCCTGAGTTAAATAGCCTACATAAGAAATAACAAGGGTCGCATTGCCGTCGGCTGATAGACTATAAGAGCCATCGAGATCTGATATAGTACCATTTGTTGTACCTTTTACTAGAATTGTGGCACCAATAAGGGGTGCTCCATCGCCGGCATCCGTCAGTGTTCCGCCAATCGTTCTTGATTGTGCAAAACTTTGCGAGGATAGGCAAATGAATCCTGCTACAAGTAACAGGGAAGTCAGCATTTTCCGTGACCAATGCTGACTTAGATAGTTAATTTTCATAAGTGTGTTTTAATGAATTAGTTAATAGTTATAGGAGTTCGGACTCCAAGAGTTTCATGCAATTGTGAACGTTAACGGTCTTTTCGTTAACGTTAACGCCGGCAATGTAAGTATAAACCACTATCAAAGTATTATTGGTTGAAAGTATTTTTAGAAAATTATTAGCAAGAACAAAGACCTATTTGGAATTTATTATGCTTGTGTATTTGGTGTGAGGGTGATATTATTTGGCGGATGGCTCTTCTTTTAGTCAATTCGAATTCGCTAATAGGAATTACGCTGTATTTCTTTCTTTTTATGGATCACAAAGAAAAGAAATGACACAACTAACGTTAGATCCATCGTATCGAAGATCCTAATTCAGTTTCTATTTTTATCCTTCTGATTGGATTGTCTCAAACCTTTTCATAATCTCTTTCCAATTCGTGAAAATCAAATCTTGATCTTTAAAAAATTGAATAAGGTCGGGATCTGCAAACATTTGTGCTTCCCAGGATCTTTGTTGCCAAGAGCCCGTAATGGTTTTAAGATTATCTGTTAACTCCGAAGGATGGAATATTATCTCAATAAGGCCAGGAGGAACAGAAAGAATCAACTCTTTGAACTTAGAAATCTTTTCTTCATACGTTTTGCCTTTTGGTGCTGATGAAAAGAAATCCAGTTTCGGTAACTTGTAATTATTAACAACCTGTATCATTTCATCATCTATAGGATAGCCTTCGGCTCTGAACCCTTCCACTATTGCTGGATTATTAAAATCCAGTACCATAGCTGGAATATTGAACTCTTCAGCCATTTTAAGATAGGCAGCTGTGAATTTTGGATTACTATACAATGTTCCCATATGCGTATCTATATGATCAGGTCGATAGCCCCATTCTATGGATTGATTCATTTGAGCCCGAATCTCTTCTTCCACTTCAGTCGGAGAAGCATTCAGAGCCACTTGAATAACTTTATGCCATAGTTTTTCTTGCTCATCGTGCAAGCCAGGAGTGTTTTCATGACCAGTTATGCCTGGCCATCTGTATTTCTGCCATTCACTTGTGAGTGTAAGATGTAATCCAATATCTTGGTCGGGATTCATTTTGGCCCATTCTATAAATTCTTTTGCATTCTCACAGGGCATCATTACAGCACATGACTGAATATTTCCAGAAAGTAATTGTCGTTTAGCGGATATGTTAGCCTCTGGGCACATTCCTATATCATCGGCATGTAGGATTACTACTTTCTTACCTTTAGGATATCCTAATCTTTCCGCCCATGTTATTGTTTCTTCTTTTTCTCCATTTAATGATCCTATGCTTTTTGTAGAATCTTTGGTCGGGCTTTCCGTCCAAGACAGTAAACATGCTATTATTAATAGTAACAAGCAATTAGAAAAGTGATTATGTATATTCATAGTTTGTTTTCTTCTAATTTATAAAATTATAATTTGTATTATTTTTGATATTTATAAACACTGCGGTTTAAAGATAAGCATTAAACCAATCTATGCCATCCTGAAACACCTGCCCCAAAGGCACCGTCTTATGAGTAGCTGGATACCATTTGATTTCTTTTGGTTCTTTTGCTT
Organism: Saprospiraceae bacterium; assembly: GCA_047634015.1. Classification (GTDB taxonomy): domain Bacteria; phylum Bacteroidota; class Bacteroidia; order Chitinophagales; family Saprospiraceae; genus JAJRXG01. Next base: position 4,440 of record JBLIDB010000046.1, on the reverse strand, counting down.
TTTTGTATAATAATTTACTGCTTAGCGGTGGGATGACTTCGTCGTCTTCTGCATTTATCATAAGTAGAGGTCTAGGCGAAATCATTTCTACAAAATTGATGGGATCAATGATACTTAGATAATCAAGATGTTTACTCGCAAGTGCCTCAGTGCCATAGATGAAGTTGAGGTTTCCGCCGGCGATTGTAATCACTGTTGCACCTACTCTTTTTTCCAATCCCGAAAAAATGGTGCCTATCATACCACCTAAACTTATGCCATAGAAGCCTATTTTGTTTGAATCTATGTCTGAGCGTGTTTCCAAATAGTCTATAGTCCGAAACAAGTCAAAAACCGTCTGACGGATCATATCTCGCGTCCAATATTTATAATCCCCTTTCAAGTCAAAATCATAATCTTGCAGCGTTCGTTGACCATGATTATAGATATCTATTCGCATAACTGCATAGCCAGCTTCAATAAGGATCTTATGTCCAGCTTCCACATAGTCAACTTCCTTTCTATCACCAACCCCGTGTAACAGAATGATAACAGGGTGTGGACTTTCTCCCGTGTTGGGAATGCTAAGTAGGCCAGGGATTTCCTGATTCATAATACTATGAAACCTTACGCTATGTATTTGATAACCTGTTGTGTCTAAAAGTAAAGCACTGCCTTCATTCAAGGGTAATGTAGTATCGTAACTGTATATACTCTTCAATGAAATACCATCGGCACTTGGGTTGCATCCATATATTAGAAATAGTAGAATGCATGCACAAAATATTTTCCAATTATTTTTTTCTTTTAACTCATACATGGGTAGTCGTTTCAATAGGAATAAACCTAAGCTCATAGGAGGGAGTAATAATCATTTAAATGAGAGAATATTTTCCGAAATAAAAGACATAATAAAATTTAATCCTAATTGTTTTTTGACATTTTACAATTGATTTTTGCAATCAATTAAAACGCTATCATACTATCATAAATAGTAGGAATTATCTATTTTAGTAGAAATTTAAAAAGCTATGAAATTCTTCAAATCTAGTTTCTATCTCACTCTATTATTTAGCCTTGTTTTCATTGTTGCTTGTAGTCCTAAGATTTCTGATAATGCAAGCTCTACATCCTCTATAGAGAATTTGCAGATTTATGATGCTCCTTTAAATAGTGATCTATTAAAAAAATATGTGCATACTCCAGATGCTGCTTTTGAGTACGAAATAGTAGATAAGATCGATGGCCAAGGCTATAGCACATATGTAATAAAGATGATCTCTCAAAAGTGGTTAACTGAAGCAGAGGTAGAACAACCTATTTGGTGGCATTGGTTGACGATGGTGGTGCCAAATGAAATTGTAAGCTCGACTGGAATGGTATTTATTGGAGGAGGGAGTCATAATTCCAAGCAACCTACTAAACCAGATGACCTAACACTTCATGCAGCTTTAGGAACAAAGAGTATTGTGGCTGAACTACATAACATTCCAAATCAGAAAACGGTGTTTGTGGGGGACGATTATGGTCCACGAGGAGAGGATGAGTTAATAGCATATGGATGGCGAAAATTCTTAGAAGGAGGGGCCAAGGATGAAGATGCTAAGTGGCTTGCCAGGTTTCCTATGACAAAAGCAGTTGTCAGAGCAATGGATGTGATTACCGCTGTTACGAAGGATAATAAAGAACTCAAAACTGTTGATAAATTTTTAATAGCGGGAGGATCCAAAAGAGGATGGACTACATGGACTACTGGTGCAGTAGATGACCGAGTCATAGCAATTGCCCCTATTGTTATAGATATGCTCAATATGAAGCCTTCATTTGAACATCATTGGCGTGCATATGGTGCGTGGGCTCCTGCCGTCAATGATTACGTGGCAGAAGGTGTAATGGAATGGCAGGACAGTAGGGAATATCGAACACTGTTGTCTCACACAGAGCCTTACAGCTTTAGAAATTCACTTACGATACCTAAGCTCTTACTGAATGGATCTGGAGATCAATTTTTTCTGCCAGATTCATGGCAGTTCTATTGGGATGGACTAAAAGGCGAAAAGCATCTACGCTATGTCCCTAATTCAGAACATTCTATGAAAAAAACAGATGCAATAGAAACTCTGGTTTCCTTTTATCAAATGATAGTTGCAGATTACCCACGGCCAGATTTTGATTGGGAAGTTAAAGAAGGTCAGATTCAAATCCACACGCATAAGAACCATATTCCAAAATCTATAACACTGTGGCAAGCTAATAATCCTAATGAACGTAATTTCCAAGTGGAGAAAATAGGGAGAGCATATACTTCAAGCAAGATCTCTCTCAGAACTGATGGTAAGTATAGTATTGGAATAGATGACCCAGCTAAAGGATGGTCCGCATTTTATGCGGAGCTTGAGTTTGCCGGAATAGGAGATAAAGTTCCACTAAAGCTTACCACAGGAATAGTAGTAACTCCTGATGCCTACCCAGCTGCTCCATTCAAAAGCAAAGCTCCGATGGGCCATGTCTTTAGGAATTGAGGATCTCAAATAGAATAGAAATTCGAGTATGATTTAATGGGAAATGAGCTATTAAGAATACTACTATTTACGACTTATCTTTTCGGATACTAAGTCCTTTACTCCCTTCTAATAAAACGAAGAGAATAAGTATCATAATAATCGAGATTACAGAAGGTATGAGCATTTCGGATTCATTAAGCACCTGATTTTTCATGTTTTTCAAAGAATAGAAGATCGAAACGATTAGAAGAATGAAAAGAAAACTACAAGTCCGTAGCCCTATTCTTGCTCTTTTCTTGCTTTGACCTAAAAGTGAGTCGTATTCTTTGAGGTTTTCGATAGAATTCAGGATACCACTTTCAAGGTCAAAATCATTTATATACTCTGATTTTGTTTCTTTTAAGATAGCCTTGATATGTTGTTCTGATAGATTCATACTAGTTTTATTTCTTTAAATAGTGAACTGAAGCTCTTACGAGCCCTGTGCATTAGTACCTTAATATTACTCGAATAGAATCCTGTGATTTTTCCAATTTCTATAGTTGAATATTCTTGAAGATAATATAGCTCTAAAATTAGCCGCTCCTTGGGTTTCATTAATTGCATTGCCTTTTGTATCTCCTTTCTTTTGTCAATAAGATCTAATTGGACATCGGCCTCGTTGGCAATAGATAATTGAATAGAATCGCTTTCGCTGCTTAGATTTACGGATCTAATTTTTTTATTCTTTCTTAGAAACTTTATGGATTCATTTACTACAATCCTATAAAACCATGTAGAAAATTTGGACTTTTGTTTATAAGACCGAAGACTTTTATACGCTTGTACATAAGCATTCTGAACAACATCTTTAGCATCTGCTTCATATTTGACTACAGATATAGCAATAGATATGGCCATCTCTTGGTACATATTGATAAAGTATTTGAAGGCATTTTTATCTCCCGAGAATACCTTCTTGATATATAGGCTGTCTAAGTGGTTATTCACCTCTTTATGCGATTATTTGCGATATAACAAACAATGAGGCCTAACCCTCCTGACAATAAAATGCTTGCTGGAAATGAGGCATATTCTGGTAGATCACTGAAACGAGAAATAAGGTATGCTACAATAATACCGGCTCCTAAAAAAGCATAAAAAGATCCCCAGATTTAGAATTAGACGTTTTACCGCGGTTTTATCATCTTCTGCTATCCCATGCTCTATTTTTGCCATAGTCTCGATGTGCTTACTTTTTATAAGATAGAATATTGTAACTGATGAAGCTACAATCAATGTGATAAGAAATAATCCTGGACCTATCATAATATGGTTTGTTTGTATTTTGTAATTGACTAACTGCCGAACATATGATAATGATAAAAGATAAAAGGTTACAAAAATGGGGAAAACATTTTTTTGTAAAATTTGTAACCTTTGAGATTGCGAAAGTATCCTATAGGCATTTAAACCTAAAAATGTCTTATCATGAAATACATACTACTTGTTTTAATATTATTCATTTCAAACTTTACATTCAGTCAAGATTATAGCTTCACTAAGATTGACGACCTGCTGAAAGATGTGGAAGCTGAGGGGCCTGGTGTCATAGTCGGTGTCGTCAAGGATGAAAAGCTTATTCATCTCGCTGCAAAGGGAATGGCAAATCTCGATTATAATATCCCCTTAGATACGAATTCTAATTTCCGACTATCATCTACCTCTAAGCAATTTACTGCAACATGTGTACTTCATTTGGTCGAGGTAGATAAATTAAAGTTTAGTGATCCTTTATCAGATTATTTCCCTGAGCTTTCCTCGGCAATTGGGAAAGTCACAGTTCAGAATCTACTGAACCATACTTTTGGCATACGAGATTATATGTCGCTTATGAGTATCCGTCCGAGCTACCCCAACTTGCATAAAACGGATAGCCTCATGACCTTTGTGTCAAAAGATAAAGATGCGAATAAAT
>JBLIDB010000045.1:0-25579 GCA_047634015.1 Saprospiraceae bacterium | reverse complement strand
CGATCATGATCACCCCCAAACTCCTTCAGGAGAATGGAAGCTTTGTGCCCATATCATAACACCTTTCTCCAATTCTCATAAATTGTGCTTGACTCTGAATAGCTGTTAAAGTGGTGGTTGCATAGGTATATCATTGCTTTTTTTTATGAATCTTCTTTCAATTCTCTTATTCCATTAGCTATACTTATTACAGGTCTTAATATGAGAGAAAGGAAATGTTTTTGAAAAGAGGTCCTCTTTTTTTAGTATGGCGGATTTTGAAGTAGTTTGGACTGCGGCATAATACGTGTTTAATTGAAATTTAATTCCTCGCTTAGGTTGTCTTCCATACCCAAAAAAAAAGCCCATTCTGCTTGATAGCAAAATGAGCTTTTAATTCTTTCATTTCGGGAGTCTATGCAACCTCAGTCAATCCTCTTACAAGAAGAGAAACTTCATTATTGATTACTTCTACAAATCCACGAGATATGTTGTATTGCAATTTCTTGCCCGCAGCGTCCAATATCCGAACCTCACCTTCGGTAAGAGAGGATACGATCGCAGCGTGATTGCTCAATATTTCAAATTGTCCGGAAGTACCAGGCACTTTGACAGAGGTGATTTCGCCACGGAAAACTTCTTTTTCAGGTGTGAGAATTACTAAGTTCATAATTCTATGTTTTATGCGTTAGCTTCTTCAAGGAGCTTCTTTCCTTTGGCAATAGCCTCATCAATATTACCTACCAGATTGAATGCTGATTCCGGATACTCATCCACCTCACCATCTAAGATCATGTTGAATCCTCTGATCGTCTCTTCGATCGGAACCAATACACCTACAAGACCAGTAAACTGCTCTGCTACGTGGAATGGCTGAGATAAGAATCGCTGAACTCTACGCGCTCTATGTACGATCGTTTTATCTTCATCAGATAATTCCTCCATACCGAGGATGGCGATAATATCTTGTAATTCCTTATATCGTTGTAAGATATTGATCACCTTAAATGCGGTGTCATAATGCTCATCTCCGATGATAGCTGGATCAAGAATTCTTGAAGTACTGTCCAGTGGGTCAATCGCTGGGTAGATACCTTCAGAAGCCAACTTACGGCTAAGTACCGTTGTCGCATCCAAGTGAGCAAATGTAGTTGCTGGTGCAGGGTCAGTCAAGTCATCCGCAGGCACGTAAACCGCCTGTACAGATGTAATAGAACCTCTCTTAGTAGAAGTAATACGCTCTTGCATCGTTCCCATCTCAGAGGCCAATGTCGGTTGGTATCCTACCGCTGATGGCATACGTCCTAATAGGGCAGACACCTCAGATCCAGCTTGTGTAAATCGGAAGATATTATCAATAAAGAATAGGATATCTCTTCCTCCTGATGGATCACTTAAGTCACCATCTCTATAATATTCTGCAATCGTAAGACCAGATAGCGCAACTCGTGCTCTTGCCCCTGGAGGCTCATTCATTTGACCGAATACGAATGTTGCTTTCGAAGTCTCAAGTACTTTTTTATCTATTTTGTTGAGGTCCCATCCTCCTTCTTCCATAGAGTGCATGAAGTCATCACCATAGTTTATGATACCAGATTCAAGCATTTCTCTAAGAAGGTCATTTCCTTCTCTTGTACGCTCACCTACACCTGCAAATACAGAAATACCTTCGTACGCCTTGGCGATATTATTAATCAACTCCTGGATCAATACAGTCTTTCCTACACCAGCACCTCCGAATAATCCAATCTTTCCTCCCTTAACATATGGCTCTATTAAGTCAATCACCTTGATTCCTGTAAGGAGTACCTCTGATTCTGTAGATAACTCTTCGTACAAAGGCGGATCACGGTGGATAGGGTAGAAGTTCTTAGATTTATCTACCTCCCCGATACCATCTATCGCTTCACCAACTACATTAAAGAGACGACCCTTAATAGCATCTCCGACAGGCATGGTAATACCTCTACCTAAGTCCTCTACTGGCATTCCTCTTGTCAGACCATCAGTAGCATCCATTGCGATTGCTCTAATGTTATTTTCACCGAGGTGTTTTTGACATTCAAGAATGATCTTATCGCCATTCGGCTTCCTAATTTTCAATGCATTTAAGATCTCGGGTAAGAAAGATCCTTCCCCTTCGAAGTTTACATCAACTACGGGTCCTATTATCTGTGTTATGTGTCCGATGTTCGCCATCTCTTATATGTGTTTGAAATTTGGCGCGAAGATAAGGCTATCTAAGGCTTTTGGGGTATATATGGGCTAAAAAACATGCAATATCTTAATCACATGTTTTTTACTGGGATAACAAAGCAATAAATGGTTTAATCTCCCTTATGGGAAATATAATTCAGCTTGAAAGGCTTTATTATTTCGAATAATATGGAATTCCCAAGGCTAAGAATTTATTGGCACTTCGGACAATACAAACTATTCTGCAAGTTCAAGCCAAAAACTATTGATTTCGGCACCAGTTGTGATATTTACTTCCTGTGCATTAATCATCTCAAGTAGCGAGAGGAAGGTGATAATGGCATGTAATCGATCTCTTAAATCTTCAAACAACGTTTCAAAAGAAGCTTTTTTAAAGGTCTTAATTTTGTCGATCAAATAGACTTTTTGTTCCTGGATAGTATAATTGTATCTGTAGACGAGATGCTTAGGTTTATGCTTCCTTACTTCAAGCTTATACATTACGGATTCAAACGTCTTGAAGAGTTTATAGATACTTAATGATTCGAGTTCTACATCTACAAGGGCATTTTGGGCGATGCTTTTGAGCTCTTTAGTTGAGTTTCCTCTTGGGGCGATCTTCTCTCGATCATCCGCCATGCTTTCCATATCTCCGATGATATCCTTGAAACGTTTGTACTCCAGAAGCTTCTGGGCTAATTCATGTCTTGGATCTATTTCTTGGCCATCCTCATCGAGTTCGGGACGAGGCAGTAACATTTTAGCCTTAATTCTCATCAAAGTAGCTGCCACAAGAATAAATTCACTTGCAATATCTATGTTGAGTTCTTCCAAAGCACGGATATACTCAAGAAAATCGTTCGTGATCTTCGAAATAGGAATATCTAAGATGTCTATCTCATCCCTTTCTATAAAGAATAGAAGCAAATCAAAGGGTCCTTCGAATTGCTTAATCTTTATTGTAAAACTATCTTCTCTCTGATTCACGGTGCAAAGATACAACCTCGTTATTGATACAATAGCCAACAATGGCTATGAATATGGTTATGACCATGATTACTCATATATATGCCTCTGGTTCCGTTCTAATTAGCTTGCAGATTCAGAATTTGATGAATTGTGAGTGCTCAATTCTCCTGTGAACAAATTGGCATATTATAGTACTCTTTATCCTTCATTTACGAATTTGCTAATTTTCCTATTTGCTAATTCCTATACTAACACATCAGCACATTAACGCATTAGCAATTTTTTTATCGACATTTGACTTATGTCCAGATATTCTGAAGTCCTATTGCTACAGCACGCGCATATCTCTCTTCCAGATAGGGAAGTATTACGAGATATACACATGACATTAGGAGAGGGAGAGTTTTGTTATATAAGAGGACGATCGGGTAGTGGCAAATCTGCACTGATGGATGGGTTATATGGTCTCAATATTCTCAGCGGCAATGTTGTAAAGGTCTTAGGGAGAGAGAGCCCTATTATAGACAGACAGGAATTAGCACTTTACCGCCGGAGTATTGGCTATATATCTAAGAAGTACGAATTGCTGGAGGGCATGACGGTTTTTCAGAACTTAGATAGAATCTTGGCAAATATTGATTGGCCAGTAGCGAGCCATCGTGAGATGCGTATTAATGAAGTGTTGCATATGGCGGGACTTGCAGATTTACAAAGCGAGCTAATTAGTCGTCTTTCAGAAGGACAAGAGCAAAAATTACGTATCTGCCGATCTATCCTCAATAAACCAAAACTAATTCTTGCTGATGCACCCACAGCCGGCCTTGATACTCAATCGGTAGAAGAAGTAATGGATTTACTTATCAATTTAGCTGCTGAAAGCCGTGCTTCTATCATATGGGCTACAGCAAGTGAATTTATCCCAGAGCGATATCCTGCACGATCATATCTCTGTGCAGATGGGACTATCACAGAAATGGGATGATTTTTTATAAATGCAAATGCTGAATAATAGAATCTTTTTCAATCATTGGTGCTTAGTTCCATCCTTATAACCATCTACCTAAATTTGTTATTTCAGTTGCTCAATCTTTGTAGCAGGCTCTTGAACAATTAAGTATCACAATTCTAATACTTGTGAGTTGGGTAGAACTTGTGTCTACTAATTTTACATCAGAATTGAAAAGTAATGATATCCTACTTCCTTGTAGGGTAGATACTTTTTATAATTATAATTTTTCATTACTTTTTTAGAGTGGATTAACTATTGCACGATAAGTGCACTAAAGTTATCTGATAAATAGGCAGAGATGAAATCTCATAACGTGAAAATCATAAATTGAAATCAAAGCTATCTCGGAAGGGAAAGTGATTTTGAAACAGTAAGTGAGATGAGGAGTAGGAAGTGTTTTCAGATATTTATAATTTATTTATGCGTTATAATTTGTGTTCTCAATATTGCCGGAGCGCAATCGGATTCTACTTCCGTAAATACTTCTTTTTCTCTAAGAAGCTTAGATGTAAAGGCATATGGTGTTGTGAATTACTATGCCTTTGACTGGGAGACGCTTCCTGATAGAAGAAACGCTATTGACCCTGAGCGTCTAAATCTTTATTTATATCATGACTTTACAGATAAAATAGAATTTAAGTCCGAGATAGAATTCGAACATGGCGGCACGGGATCTACACTTGCATTCGATGCCTTAGAAGAGTTTGGTGAATTCGAGCAAGAAATTGAAAAAGGAGGAGCGGTGGTTTTAGAGCAACTCAATCTATTGTTTAAATTTAGGAAGGCTTTTAATATTCGAATTGGAAAGATGCGTTTCTATATGGGGAATGCTTCAAAAAATGATCAACCAAGAGAATATTTTACAGCATATAGATCGGAATTAGAAAATTCCATTCTTCCTTTAGGATGGTATGAGACAGGAATAGAAATAAGTGGGGATATTCCTTTTAATGCTAACGCTACCTACCCCTATGCCTCCTACAAAGCATATATCGTGAGTGGTTTGGATAATACGGGATTCAGTTCACAAAACTGGATAAGAAGAGGATACCAAACACGATTCAAAACTATCAATGCGGATAATCTGGCGTATGCAGTAAGGTTGGATTACGTATTTAAAAAAGATAGTGAAATTGGAGTGAGCCTATACGCAGGAAATGCTACAGGCAACAGACCTAAGGATGATTTCACTTCAGCATCTTGGGTTACTTTTGGAGATCTTCATTATAGTCATGAATCCTATCCTTGGCGATTCAAGGCTTATGGTATGATAGGCCATGTACAGAATAGCGAGGTACTAAGTACTGCAAATAGGAATCTATCGAATAATCTCGATGTAAAGCGTACACCAGTAGGAAAGATAGCTGGAGGGGCATATGTAGAGACTGCATATGATATTTTCAATTTAATAGATAGTAGAGAGGGACAGAAGTGCTATGTATTTGGAAGGGCGGAGTGGTTTGATTCTATGCTTCAAACGGAAGGAACTGTATCAGACAACCCAAGATACGAGCGGCGGATTCTGACGGTGGGGTTGAATTATTTTCCTATTGATCAGATCGTATTAAAGATGCATTACGCATGGAGGTCATTGGGTTCAGAAGAAACGGACAAGACTTTGTCAATTGGATTTGGATTTGATTTTTAATATAATAATATAAAAATGAAAAAGGTACTATTTGGTTTTTTAGCAATCAGCTTATTGTTTTCATGTAGTTCAGATGATGAACCTATAATTATTGTTGACGATTATTCTAATATTCTTACGAATATTGGGAATAATGTAATATTGAAAACATACGAGAACCTTGCGGCTGCAGGATCCGCACTACAAGTGGCTACGCAAAATTTGGGAAACATTCCATCTGCCACCAATCTCGAATTGGCAAAACAAGCATGGATTACAGCGCGATCGCCTTGGGAGCAATCAGAAGGCTTTCTATTTGGTCCAGTAGATCAGGAAGGCTTAGATCCCTCATTGGATTCTTGGCCTGTTAATGTCACAGATCTTAATAATGTATTAGCGAGTGACAATACACTATCTGTTGCTTTCTTAGCACAGCAAGAAGGGACACTTAAAGGATTCCATACTGTGGAGTTTCTATTATGGGGAGAGAATAGTGATAAGCAAGTAGGAGATTTTTCAGAACGTGAATTCGAATACTTGGCTGCAACAACAGAGACCCTTGCCGAAGATACTGAGCAGCTTTATGCATTATGGAATCCTGCGGATGGGAATTATATTGATAACATCCTTACTGCTGGAAATGGGAGTGCTGTTTATATAAGTCAAAAGTCAGCTTTAGAAGAGATTACCAATGCGTTGATCATTATTGTAGATGAAGTGGCTAATGGTAAGATCAATGATCCCTTAGCTCAGCAAGATTTGACCCTTGAAGAATCAAGGTTTAGTGCTAATTCAAAGGCAGACTTTGCGGATAACATGAGAAGTATAGGGAATATTTATAATGGCACTTTTGGGTCATTCGGTAATGGTCAATCTCTTGCCGAAATAATAGAGGCTAAAGATGCCGATCTGGATCAAAAATTGATCACTGAAATTTCAGCGGCTATTCAAAGTATTGAAGATATTCCAGGGACATTTTCAGATGCAGTCATTAATAACGCGGCTATCGTGACAGACGCCCAGTTCGCAGTGAGAACATTACAAGCTACTTTGGAACAAGATATCCTTCCTATAATTTCTAATCTTTAATAGTGTAAATAGATAAGAAGTGGATAACTGGACAAGTATTACTTATATAGGATTATTACTTTTTATTTTCTCTTGCGAACAAGATGAATTTGAGATAGAAGTAGAACAAGAACTAGCGGGTGGAGAAACGACTATTTTTAGTTCTGGTCCAGATGCATATACGTTTCCACTTGCTAACCTAGATGATAACGGTATTGCGCAGCACTTCTTAGCAGATGGGGTTTTTGGCCAACAATTTGTTAGTGCTCCTGCGAACCAGTTTGGAGGAATTGGTCCATTGTTCAATCAGAATTCTTGTGAAGGCTGTCACATTAGAAACGGGAGAAGCACAGTTCCAGAGTTCGATGGAGATTCTAATAGTGGATTATTATTGAGAATTAGTCTTTCAGGTACGTCCGCAAATGGTGCAATTATACCTGTACTTGGATTTGGAGGACAACTGCAGACGAAGGGGGTTTTTGGTGTTCAAGCAGAAGGGAAGATATCTAAAATTGAGGTTAGTGAAATTGTGGAATATATAGATGGTCAATCAGTAGTCTTGACAAAACCAATTTATAATATAACTAACCCTTATATAAGTATTCCTCAGAATGTCCTCATCTCTCCACGGATGGCTCCTCCTGTCCATGGACTGGGGTTATTAGAAGCAATACGGGAGATTGATATTTTACAACTAGAAGATGAAGCCGATGCCAATGGAGATGGGATTAGTGGTCGAGTCAATAAGGTGTGGGATATATTAGAAGAGAAAATTGCGATTGGAAGATTTGGATGGAAAGCAGAACAGCCAACTGCAGGACAACAGGCTGCTGATGCAGCACACAATGATATTGGTCTTACAAACTTCTATTTTGAAGAAGAGCATTGTGAAGAACAAGATAACTGTTCGGAAGGACTGCAGGAGTCATTTGACATAGATCGAGAGACTACAGATTTATTTGCGTTTTACTTTCAAACGCTTGCTGTGCCTGCAAGACGGAATCAAACTGACCCCATAATTCAAAAAGGAAAAGAGTTATTTAGTAAAGCAAAATGTAATTCTTGTCATAAAGAGAGATTTATAACTGGAGACCATAATATCGTCGCTCTTTCTAATCAAGTGATATTTCCTTATACTGATATCTTACTACATGATATGGGAAATGGCTTGGGGGATAAGCGCCCGACTTTCTTAGCAAATGGACAGGAATGGAGAACAGCTCCTCTCTGGGGAATAGGATTAACACAAATAGTAAATGAAAGAGCAACCTTCCTGCATGATGGTCGCGCTAAAACGCTTGAAGAAGCCATTTTGTGGCATGGGGGGGAAGGAGAAGAATCCAGGGATTTATTTATGAAATTCAATAGTATCGAGAGATCTGAGTTAATAGCGTTTGTGAATTCACTTTAAGCCTATCAATATCATACCCTATAAGCTAACATGAAGAAATCCTCTGTTCTTATCTGTGAAGCAGAATTTCTCTGCCGAGCAGGGTTGAGAAATATTATAGATAGTCATCCATTCTATAGTATTACTGGCGTGGTATCTTCGTATGAAGAACTGATAGCGGTAATCGATAAAAACAAGTATGATATTATAACTATAGATATAAGTAGAGAAGGAGAATTTGGATTACAATCATTGGAACTTATAGAAAAACAGTCTTCTGTATCTCAGATAATAGTTGTCAGTAGCGATATTGAAAATCGGCATGTTTATGATGTTCTTGAAGCAGGAGTCAATTGCTATATAAGTAAAAATTGCAATTCTGACGAGGTCTTCAAGGTATTAGAATGTGCAACTAATAAAGAGAGGTATTATAGCTCCATAATCCTGGACATAATAATAAGTCAAACTTTTGGTGAACCGATTGTAGAAGCGGTGCCGCTAACTTCAAGGGAGAAGGAAATTATTGTGTTTATTGGTAATGGTAAAACGGCTAAAGAAATTGCACTTGTGTTACGTATAGGTGTTCATACCATTTATACGCATCGTAAAAACATCATGAAAAAACTCAAATTTAAATCTCCTGTAGAGTTGATTACTTATGCGATTAATATAGGCCTCGTAGAGTTGAAGTAATAGGAGTGAACGTACTATGCTGTTGAAACGACCTAGTCAAGAACGGTGGAGGAAAAGGTTGTAGCTTATGAGAATTATGGATCCAATGTAGGAGGCTGTCATTAATGCGCCACTAATCATTACAATATATGTCATGAATTCATAACCTAACCATATGAAATAGATTCCAGAGAAAGTGACTAAGACAGAGACCAATGGCTCTAACATTAGGAATTTTTGAATGCTATTAGTGCAAGCAGTACATCCATAGACGAGTATACCCAAAATAAGGAATATAACAGAAAGCGATAGGAAATGGGTGTGTAGGATATTGAGTATTTCATAATCACTTTTTTTGAATTTCATTTCATCAGAATCCTCATTTGATTCATTGCCATTATAATTCTCAACTATACCCTCAGGAGTCACTTTTGAAGTAATTTGTACAAAGGAAATCCCTGTAAAATAGCCGATTGAAAGTACTATTAGAAAAAGACCAATTAGGAGCCGAAAGTCATTTGATAGGTTACTGATAAATCCTCTATTGGGCATTTGGAAGATTGAGGATTATAGTTCCTTTATTTATTTCCAGACCAACTCTTTCTAATAGATTCCGAATGGCATAAGTCATACTTGATGCAGAGATCGTTGCTCCAGATACACCATCTATAGTAACACCCAATTCAGGTTTGCTGCTATATCCTAAGTTGTTGAACTGTTTTAGCCACCTTACACTTGATATTTGCTTACCATGCTTTTCCCTGTAGATAAGTACTTTGCTTTTTATTATTTGAAACTCAGAAGAGAATATCACGATATAGTCGAATACCTTTTTCATGCTTTTTGCCTGATCAACATAGGCATAACCCAGAATACTATCCTGATGCTCTACAATACTCAGATTGTTCCAAAACTCATCAAACCCTTTTTGTGGATTGAGGAAATCCGAATTATAGGGACGTAGCTTAATATTCTCTTTCGGACCAAGAGCATATGTGACAGTTTTGTAGATCTTTTGAGAAAGGCGAGGGGACCATAAGGGATTTTGTGCTGTCAAATCAAGACAACACAAAATCCCAACGGCAATAAAATAGAATTTAATTTTTAACATCCACTAAGAGATAAGATTTTAGAAGATTTTCTATTTTGGCCTTGTCATTATAACTTTCTCCATAAAACAAATGCTCATATAGTCTTTTACCTTCTACTTTTGTTTCCAAATGTAGATCCGTATTTTTTGTATATATATCATCCCACACTTCACGGACTAATGCCCATTTATTTTCATTTTCAGCCCACCAGTCTATCGCAACTTGGCAATCGGATAATTTTCTTTTCTTATAAATATTATATCCTTTCTCTTGAGTCAGAAGTATGTCTTCTTTGTTCGGCGCTCTTATTACTTTATCATTGTCTTGTTCATGTAGCCAACCATGCTTCAGTATCTGTACTCTATTTCCCCTTTTCATAATATTATAATCGTTTCTTTTTGAGTATTCCCGACGAGGAAGGGGAGAGTCCGCTTTGTTATACCAAGAAGATATCCTATCTACATGAGTCCATGTTGCGGTCCCAGTATATCGTGGACTATCATCAACTTGATAGACTTCTTGAGTCCACTTTCCTTTTACTAAGGATGAGTCTAATGGCTGGTAGAGCCACGTTTTTTCTCTGTCATATCGATATACATTGTTCTTTTCATAGGTCCAATCTTGCCTCCAGTGTTTTATTATCATTGAGTCATGGAGTATTAATAGATGTTGGATTACTATTTTGTCCTCACTGTCTTCTACGATGTGTGCGTATTCAAAAGCTGCTGAAGTGTAATCGTAGGCCTTTTCATAGTCTGCTTCTGGCGCAAAAGTTTCAGTGTATTTAAATTCTACATCGTAGCACCCACCCATAGCTCTTATGGCTATTTGGTCCGCAGTTTTATGGTTAGGAGCTTGGATGTTTTCTTGCGATTGGGCATGAATTACCCCTGTAAGAAATAGCCAAAATACTAATACTGTCTGTATGAAAGCATTCATTATATTTAAATTTTACTTGTTTTTTACTTAAAAAGTAGTGGCGTCGGGATTTGGATTATAGACATAATTGAAAGTGTAATATCGGGAAGGATTTATCATAATGTCTGGATTGTCGGGGGCTCCTTGATAGTAACTTAGTATTTCCATTTTGGCATAATTAGCTCCATTATTGGTTCGAAAGACGAGGACTTTCCCTGCTATGGGGGTAATGAGGTGTGAAGGTGGACCAGCATAATTATACCATCCATTGTTGCTCCCAGAAGGCAACGCGGGACCCGTTGATTTATCTTGAACCATTAGTGAAGGATCTACAGCGATTGTGGTAGCCATTGATCCATTGGCAATATAGAGCGCTGCGTTTCCAGAACGTGCAGGTTCATCTAAGGCGCCTGTATTTGTTCCTCCATTGATTATCAGGGTGGTGCCACGGAATGCTATATCCCAATCAGTGTCACTGCTGGTCGATTGACCTGTTTTGAAATTGAATTTGACAAAATCTCCAGAGACGGGTTGCCCCTGGCCTCCGGATTGTGGAGCTTGGAGGTCGTTAATTGTAGATGTCTCAACGGATAGTAGTTCGGGCTCATCTTCTGAACAAGCGGACATGTAGAAACCGATTACAATTAGTGTAATTATCTTTAAGTAATTCATAATATTGATTTTAAATATTGATTTTTAGATTAGCATAGAATAGTTTTCCTGAAAGATTACTTATATTTTCGGTGTTCGTAAATCCAAGAATATTATTAATGCCTAATCCGATTTTATAATTGTTAATTAATTTTCTATTTATGGCTATGTCCCAGATCATATAGCCTGAAACAAATTCATCATATTTGTCTAAGTAGCTATTCCCATTACTATCGTATAGGCCGTATTTGCTCCTATAGACTCCACGGATATTTGTATTCCATTTAGCGTCAGTTGAATTATAATCCACTTTTACATTTGCCATATGTCTTGACCTGTTGTATAATCCAAAATAGTCCGATGATTTCATCTGAAATGATGGAGTTGCCGGAGATGTTCTCCCATATATCGTTCCATCTCGAAATGCCGATCTCGCATCTTGATCAAAGGCGAAAAGTAATTGATAACCTGCTGATACGATAATGTTTCGAAAGCCCTTGAATTTTGTGTCTATTTCTAATCCTTTCGTTGATACTCGTTTTACATTATAGTAACTAAATACATTTTGCCCATTGGTCTTCCGCGCGATAATGCGGGTATCTATAAGATCTGATATTTGGTTTTGAAATACATTTACTTTTATTTCTAAATCTGAAGAATGGTAGTAGTCTATTCCTACATTTAAGCTTACAGAATTTTCAGGATTCAGCTGATTCGAGAATGATGATATGGGCACGATTACATTGATGATTTCCCCTTTAGCATTCAGGTCAGGTATACGGGATTGAACGGCATAATAGCCTAGTACTGTATACCCAACAGTGGAGTTTGTAAAGTCAAAATATAGTTGTCTAAATGCTGGAGCTTTATACCCATATCCCACTGAAGCTCTAAGAACTAATTTGTCATTGAAAGTATACCTTGCCGCCAATTTTGGACTTAATTGTGCTTTGTAGGCACTATGTGAGTCGTATCTGAACCCTCCTATTATGTTAAGTTTGTCATTTGGACTTGTGTCATATTGTAGGTATCCGTATGGTGCATTGAATTCGGGATTAAGTATGAAGTCTGATCTTGTTAATGATTCATGGGTCAATCCGATACCGCCAAGCAGCGTATTGTGTTTGCTAAGTTGTAGGTGGATTCTGGTTTCTGGCTTAAGTAGTGTTTGATCAAATTGTGATATTTCCTCAAGGCCGTTTATAGTACTTTCATAGTCTTCTGCCAAGAAATTAGTGTGATATAATTCTGTTTCTATTTTCCATTTATCATCGAATGAGTGTGAGACTTTTACGTGATTGTTGATTTCTTTGTTTATTGCTTCGCCGTTGTCAGACGTACTTATTACATCTTGGTTTTGGTAGAAGTATCTACTTGATAGGCTAATTGATGTATTTTTATTAAAGGCGTATTTTAATTTACCATGTGTTGTGTAGTTTCTAAATGGAGCAACAGTCGGAGTTATGCTATTACTATTTAGACGATACCCGCCACTTCCATATCTATTAGCAGAGATTGTGGCACTTGTTTTTCTTTTTTGATAGCGGCCATTGGCACTTATATCACTTGTATTAAGAGACCCGTACCTTCCTTGTAATTCTGCGGAGAAACCATCTGTTGGCTTCTCTGTTATAATATTTATTACGCCTCCTAAGGCTTCATTGCCATAGAGGCATGAACTAGCACCTTTGACTATTTCGATTTGCTTTACATTAGTCACACTTATTCTATTCAGATCGAGCGTGCCTGCAGATCGCCCTATGAGAGGAGCTCCATCTATCATGATTAATGTGTATTCGCTATCTAAGCCTTGTAGTTGTAACCCTTGCCCTCCTCCGAAGTCGGGAATCGTAATAAGTCCTGTCTGCTCATTGAGTATGTCTGATAGTCTTAGGGAATTTGTATTTTCTATTGTTTCTTTCGTAATAATATTTGATTTGAGAGGAAGAGAGGAAAGCTCTCTGTACGTGCGAGTAGCCGTTACTATTATATTTTCTATTTCCAGAGGGGTGGTATTATATTGATTTACTATGGTGTCTTGCGCAGTGGTTAACTCACTTATTAAGAGTAGTAAGACAATGATTCGTGGCAGCAAATTGATTTGTTTTAAGTCAATGGCAAAATTATGTAGCCGAGTCATTAAGAATGATCTCAGTTTTAGCGAATTTGTAATACTGAATAGTAGGACATCTACTTGATTTGGGTATGGCATAAGTACCCATTAGTTCAGGGGAATGTACCTCTGGTTTTTCGGAATTATTTTTGTGCTTGTACCAAATTGTAGGACGAAGAATATGAATTTTGGCGATATATAGACTTGGTAAGTACGCTTACATTTGAACTGTAAATATTATAAATAGATGTGTGCAGAGAAAACTCTATATCAAGGAGATACAATATTAATTAGTAAATCAGCGACGTGCGATTGTATTAATTTAACATTACCGAATGTCAATATTCATTTCAAAAATCAGGAATTTTCTGATTTTGCGGATTATATAAGCCATCTCCATTATAGCGAGATTAGTCAGAGCGGTAAATTTATACATGTTGCCACTCCATTAGATGGATTTACATTGTATTTTAGGAAGTCTGAATTTACTGTGCTATGTAAGGCATTGCATAGGGCGCTTGTTACCCTTCGATTACCTGAATTAGAATTCGATGCTTCTGCGTCATTAAATTAAATAAAAATGAGACAAACTAAAAAGTCTATACAAGTAACAAAATCAATAGTATCCATTTTAGGACGTATGCAAAGGGCTATGAGCGCTGATGAAATTTATTTCACTATGTTAGATGAGGATCTCAGGTCAAGTATTTCGACTGTTTATGTAAATTTGAATAAACTGTTTGCAAATGATTCCATACAAGTTGTTGATAATTATAGAGCAAAACGATATAGGTTGAAGTCATAATTCCCAACTACATTCTAAAGTCTATTCTACGATTTGAGATGAGTTTATTTTAATTTGTGAGGACGGATGGATTAAATATTGTTCTTTTATTATGTTTTTCTGCTGAGAGACTGGAGACGAATGGGAACTGTTTTTATAGATACGGAGTGCTTCCTCTTTTGCCAGGATTGTTAGTTACCTTAGATAGAGTTTTTCATACGATTATTCCACCTGGGACAGTTTATGTTCAGGTGGTTTTTTATTCGGATGGTAAATAGGGATTGTGATGAAATTCCTTCCTAACCAATCCTCTCGTACATAACGAGATGGTCTCAGGTCAGGCTCATCCCTTGATATCGAATCGGGCGCATAATTATGAAATGTTTTTCTAATATTGATCCAGATATCCATAATTGGGAAAATGCTGTGGCATGGCCACTGGACTTGGATGTGTGTCTCGAAACTTATCTCCTAAGTGCCAGACAAGGGTCGAATCAGGCCGCATGCCAGTCATCAAACTGGCTCTTGAAGAAAACACATACTGACACTTGGAAATTCGCTTAACGAAAGGCCATTCCCTCAGATGCAAACTGATCGATATTGGGAGTAACAGAGATAGTATCTCCATAAACGCCTAATGTAGGTCGTAAGTCATCTATAGATACGAATAGAATATTGGGCTTGACGGTTTGCGTCTCAGGACTCTTACAGCTTATTATTGAAAGTAGGCTTATTAAAAGAGGCCAGTAGAAATTAAGTTTTAACATCATCTGATTCAAAAGTAGGAAAAAGCTAGAATGTTAGTTTTGGAAATAGAATGTTAGGATACATGGCTTATAGCGGATTCGATTATTTAATAGTACAGTATTTTGCCTGCTTCTATGTTTATGCTCATTGAGGGAAGTGGATATGATATCTACTACTACTACTACTACTCAAATCGTCCAACCCACTTAATCGCATTTTCTAATAGTTGGAGATGATTCTCTTCCTTAAAGGCACGCCCACTATGTCCTAGTGCCGAGTAGAATACCCTTCCTTTTTCTAATTCATGATACCATACGATGGGATGGTCTTCTCCCATACCCCAATCCTTATCAGTAGCCAAAATTGGAATATTACCACTTGGCTTCATATTGCTTTCATCTACGTTGTAAAGAATATCGAAACCCTTGTCGCGAGGATTATCATAAAACATGTACCATTCATCTTTACGTTCCCAATTAGATGACAGTCCTATCGCCAAATCAGATTCCTCCTTTTCTAATTGCATCGGTGCCATTTGAAGTTGTGGATTGATAGGATGATGTGAGAAGCGTGCGCCGATGACACTATCTTCATACCAATCCCATTGATGGGATGCATCTCCTGCGGCATGAATTCCTACGAATCCGCCGCCTTCTTCTAAGTATTTCTTAAAGTGTCCTCGTTGCTCACTGTTCAGTACCTTCCCACTCACATTGTTCCAGATGACTACATCGAATTGTTGTAACTGGTGAGGATTGAATATCGCTCCATTATTTGTGCTATAGAGAGTCCAATTGTTGGCGTCGGCCATGTTCTTAAATGCAGGTATTGCAGCTTTTATAGCAGAACTATGCGGGAATCCATTGGTTTTCGAAAATATCAAGACCGTATTTCCCGATAGATCGTGTGGAAGTTCAGGAGGTGTGCTCTCGTAAAAATTGATACCATGTTTCGCTTTGTATATAAAAAGCCCGGCCGCTATAAAAAGCAGTACGGTCAATCCTAAAAGTACGCGAAAAATTACCTTAAAAATTCTCTTCATTCTTTTCTAATTTCCAAAGCACCTTCAATTTTAAATCTTACCGGGAGATCAAAATATGGGTCTAATTTGTCTTCGTATAAGACTATATAATTAATCAATGCTTGGTCTTCCTTATAGAGACTAAGCATCCTGCCTTTAGGATAGTTTGTATATCCTTCTTTCGGAACAAAGTCCGCGATTATGGCCCTATCTGCTCCATACTTCTCCATAGCCTCGTCACTACTCATCGGCCTCATTCTAATAAATGCCTTCTCATTATTAGTGGCGATGCTTGCTAACGTTGCCGGAATGTATACTTGGGGCCGAATTGCGACATTGTTCTTTTTACTTGTAATGATTTTGATTCTAACCTCTACATCTGGTGGACTATGAAGTATAATATCATGTTTGAGGTAGGTGTCATTCTTACGTGATGAGACTTTCATCCACCGCTCTACAGGATGATAGAACTCTATTCCACTTCGCTTTAACTTCTTAGTGAAGGAACGCGTAAATATCATCTCCGACTGACTGTGAATCTCCGATGCAATAAGCAAGTAAATTATAATCATACTCATATGCCTCAGATATGTGGCTGTCAATGAGTTGTCCGTAGTCATTTTGTTTAGTTTTTAATTCACTCCTAAGGCTTACTTCATCAATTCAAGTGCTTTCTCCACTTCATTTACTGGAAGCTTACATGTCTTGTTTTGGCATACATAGATTTTAGTTGTGCCGGGGACATGTTTGTATTTCAGCAATGGCAAGTCGCTTGATTCAAGTGAGCCAAGGAAGGTAGCATTAGGCTGGTAAGATTCCATCATCTTATGAGCTTTTTCAATTGCATTAGGGCCTACGATAGCCACTTCGTATACGGGATGAACTTTCTCCAGTAATAATTGCAACCAATTACTATAGAAACTGGGTTGATCTACATTAGTAATATTAGTCCACATATTGGCCAACATCTGATCGGATTTTTCAATGTATGATTTATCGTTTAGCAATTCTCCGAGTCGTGCCAAATTGCGAGCCATGATAGAATTCGAGGCGGGGATTACATTATCTGCTAATTCCATTTTCCTTGCTACGAGGGGAGGATCAATATCAGAGGTGTAGAAAAACATTCGACTTTCTAAATCATAGAAATGAGTTATAGTATAATCCATAAAGCCTTTACTCAAATTCAGCCAACTCTCATCAAAGCTGACTTCATACATAGCAAGCATTGCATCCATAAGCAGTGCGTAATCATCTAAGAATCCGTTGATCGTAGATGCTCCGTTTTTATAATTCCTATTTAGTCTATAGTCTTCTTGCATTTGATTTTCAAGCAGGAAGTGTAAGTTTCTTTCGGCATTAATTAAGTAATTCTCATTACCTAATGCCTTATATGATTCAATATACCCTTTTGACATAATGGCATTCCAGGATGTGAGAACTTTATCATCTAATCCTGGACGAATGCGATTCTCTCTTTCTTTCAGAAGTAGTTTATTAAAAGCATCTACTTTTGTAATTACATCATCTTCGCTCATCTCATGTTGTTGAGCGATACTTTTAAGTGATTCTGAGATGAGTAGAATATTGTTACCATGCTCCCAATTACCATTCGTACTCGTAGAGTAGTAGCTCTTGAGTAATGCTCTATCAGAAACGTCTTTAATAACATTATCTATTTCCGATTCTTTCCATACATAGAATTTTCCTTCTTCACCATCACTATCTGCGTCTAATGAACTATAAAATCCTCCTTCCTCAGAGGTCATTTCTCTTTCGACATATTCTAAGGATTGTTCTATGATACGCTTATATAATGGATCTTTTGTAAGTCTATAAGCCTGACTATACAATCCTATAAGCTGGCCATTATCATAGGTCATCTTTTCAAAGTGGGGCGCTTTCCATATTTCGTCGGTAGAGTATCGGGCAAATCCACCCCCTACTTGATCGTAGATTCCACCTAAGGCCATTTTACTAAGCGTAGTAATTACTGCTTCCTTGGCGCTGTCATCTTTTTGAAGTTCAGTATACTTTAGCAGGAATTCATAATTATTAGGCATTGGAAATTTAGGTGCTCCCTTGCGTCCGCCTTCCTTGAAGTCAATCTGTTCTAAAAATGATTTTCCTAATCGACTTAAGTCATCAGAGTAATAGTCTGATACGTCAGAAACCACAATCTCATCAAGGCTATTAATCCCCTTTGTTAGCTGATCGGCAGAGTCTTCAAGACGTTCATATTCTGTGTCTTTCAATGACGCAAATTGATTTAGGATATCCACCCAACGATCTTTAGGGAAGTAGGTTCCTGCCCAGATAGGCCGTCCATCCGGAAGTGCAAAAGCGTTCAAAGGCCAGCCTCCACTACCACTTATCAGATTAGCGGCAGACATATAGATATCATCAACATCTGGACGCTCTTCACGATCTACTTTAATCGGTACAAAATGCTCGTTCATAATAGCCGCAACAGTACTATCTTCAAATGACTCATGCTCCATAACATGACACCAGTGGCAAGCTGCATAGCCAATACTGATAATCAGTAGTTTGTTTTCCTTCTTAGCTTTTTCCAATGCTTCAGGACCCCAAGGATGCCAGTCGACGGGATTGTATGCATGTTGTAGTAAATAGGGACTGGTCTCATGGATCAATTGATTAGCACCAGCAATGGATTTGACTTGACTCATGTTTTTACAGGCGTAGCATGATATAAATAAAAGAGGAAGTATATATCGAGATCTTATCATACCCCAAATCTACTCTACTTGTTCAATTCTTATCTCGAAGTTTTGCTGGATTTATTGAAATAAGAAACTTTTTGAAACACTAAATTTTAGATTCGATGTCTTTGGCTCATGATTTTGGGCGTATATTTTGATTAGACCATCGTGAATGTACACGTTGAGATGATAATGGAAACAGTAGCTAAGGTATGTTAAAGACTCGATGGGACTAAACTGAACCAAGCTTTCCATATTCTAGTAGGTGCAGCTAATATTAGAGTAAAAGCGCTGTGACACAAGCTTAAAATATCTATAGACTCAGATTCTCAAGTGAAACGAGATAAAGTAGAGTATGCTCCCGTTATTGTTTTTCTCAGACAGAAGGAAGTAGAATTTATGTTGATTCACAATGAGATTCGCAGCCATATCCTTTATCTTAATGAAAGAAGGAATTTCCAAATTGCGATGAGTATCGAAGCCGCCTATGAGCTTTGTGATTTACTTGATAAGCGTAATGTGGATCTTGAAATGCATGCGGATATTAACACAGATCTTTCTTTCTCCTCACATTCGGTTCTCAAAGATGCGATGGGATATATACTTGGTATTGGATTCGTATCCAAGGCAAAACCTGATGCATTTACCAGTTCCTCCTATACTGATAGGGTGGTTTTTTAATCAGACTTTAGGCCATATCAAATTTGGAATTAACTTTGGCAGCCTAAAGAATAATTGATTATGAAAATTACTTCCTGGAATGTCAACGGCGTGAGGGCCGGGGTGAAAAAGAACTTCATAAACGAGGTGCTCGATAGTAAATCTGATATATACTGTATCCAAGAAACCAAGGCCCAAGACGATCAGGTATTAGAGGCGCTTGCTGACCTCGAGGGCTATCATATCAGTGTCAACAGTGCTATTAAGAAGGGATATAGTGGTGTGGCTATTCTGTCCAAGGAAGTACCTATCAAAGTAATGCCCGATATGGGAGTTGCTGAGCACGATGAGGAGGGTAGAATTATTGCGGTTGAGTTTGAGTCGATAATCATGGTCAATGTCTATGTCCCCAATAGTGGAAGTGGTCTAAAGCGCTTAGATTATCGATCAGAGTGGGATGAGGCTTTCGCCAAATACTTGAAAAAACTAAGAAAAAAGAAACCAGTTGTGGTTACTGGTGATTTCAATGTCGCTCATGAAGGTATAGATCTTGCTAGGCCAAAATCTAATTACAATAAGACCTCAGGATATACGCAAGTCGAGATAGATGGAATGGATGGATTGCTAAAAGCTGGATACCAAGATGCATACAGAGTACTCCATCCTGAGAAAGTAGAATATACATTCTGGAGTATGAGAATGGGAGCAAGGCCACGTAATGTAGGATGGAGAATAGATTACTTTCTTGTGGATAAGGACTTAATGCCTAAGGTTGCCGATGTTATAATCGAAACTGAGATCATGGGATCCGATCATTGCCCTTTAAATATAGTGCTCGATGTATAGAATATTTATAATTGTATTTTTTCTGATTTATTGTAAATGTCTTTTATTCGCGCAAGGGAATGCATCGCAATTAGAAAGTAAATTAGATGAGATAATATTAGAGGGAATGGATTCTTCAGCATTTCCTGGAGCACAGATTCTAATTAGACATAAAGATTCTATCTTCTTTCATAAGGCGTGGGGCTATCATACATATGATAAGAAAAGCCCTGTATTGGGAGATGATATATACGATATGGCTTCCGTAACTAAGGTCTCTACTGGCTTGCCGCTTATAATGAAATTATACGGAGAAGGGAGCATTGATATAGACTTGCCGATTTATCAGTATATTCCAGATCTAAAGTCTTCCAACAAAAAGGAGATCACCTTACGACAGATCTTAGCGCATCAAGCACGGTTAGAGCCTTACTTAATATTTTGGCAAGATGCCTTGAAGAAAAATGGAAAGTATAGAGTACGCAGTTTTAAGTCAACCAAATCTGATAAATATCCTATTAGAATCACTGACGATTTATATCTCCATAAGAGATATAAAAAGAAAATGAAAAAGGCCATCAAGAAAACTCAACTCAATGATGAAACGGCCTACCTATATTCTGGTTTGATATTTCTATTGATGCCTGATATGATAAGTGATCTATTAGGAAATTCTTTCGAATCTTCACTTTACGATGAGATTTATACACCAATTGGGGCTAATTCACTACGCTATAATCCGTTGCAATATTTTGACAAGAGTCGAATCGTCCCAAGCGAATACGATTCTTTGTGGAGAAAAAAATTAGTCCAAGGGACTGTTCATGATGAAGCAGCCGCTATGCTGGGCGGCGTATCATGCAATGCGGGTCTTTTTGGAACTGCCGAGGATCTTTCTAAATTATTTCAATTATACTTAAATGGGGGGGCGTGGGATGATCAACAAATTATAAATAGTGAAGCGCTTGGTATTTTTACTTCATATCAGTATGTGAATAACAGAAGAGGCCTTGGCTTTGACAAACCGATGCACGAATTCGATGTGGCAATATCCTATGTTTCGAAATATGCAAGTAAAGAGAGCTTTGGACACTCAGGTTTTACGGGAACATTTGTTTGGGCAGATCCAGCTTATGATTTAGTTATTGTCTTTCTAAGTAATCGTGTGTATCCGACACGTGATAATAGAAATTTATATAGAATGAATATTCGACCAAGATTCCAAGATGCGGTTTATGAATGGGTCATGGAGAAGGAGTCTGATAAGTAGGAGGGATGCTTTTTTAAAACTCATTTAAAACTCTATAGTTAACTTACTATGATAGAAAGAACTTATACCGTCCAAGGTATGACTTGTGGGGGCTGTGTTACCAAAGTTCAAATGACCCTCAAATCAGTTTCGGGCGTTTCTGACGCCATGGTAACTTTAGACCCTCCAGTTGCGAAACTTCATATAGCAGGTGCTATGCCATTGAGTGCATTGCAATCTGCTCTTTCTGAAGTTGGGATATATCATATATCGAGTACACAGAGCACTACCTCTGACATCCAGTCCATTTCTGAGCTTCCATCCAAATCATGGCAGACATACTGGCCGCTGATTTTAATCGTATTAATGTTGAGTATGGTGTCTGTGTTGGCACAATATCCATTTCGGGATTTTTCTTGGATGTTGTGGATGCGCTTCTTTATGGCAGGATTCTTCTTAGTATTCGCCTTTTTCAAATTACTTAATATGAAGGGCTTTGCTAACTCCTATGCCATGTATGATATTGTTGCTTTGAAATGGAAAGGGTGGGGATATATCTATCCGTTTTGTGAGTTAGCACTGGGTATAGCGTATCTCATCAATTTTCAGCCGTATTACACGAACTTAACAACCGTGATTATTCTGGGAATTAGTAGCATTGGGGTAATCAAAAGTAACTTAGATAAGAGAGAGATAAAATGCGCTTGCCTCGGAGATGTCTTTAATCTTCCTATGTCTACAGTCACTATAGTCGAAGATCTGACCATGGTTGGAATGGCACTTCTTATGTTATTGTAAGATGTGGGTAACACTTTCTCCATACAATCCAATCCTTTCTTTTATTCACCAATTCTCAAATTTGTTGGTTGCCTTCCTTATATCCTCGTAAGCTTGTTTATTGAACTAATCACCTGTGCTTTTGCGTTTAATTTAAGATGTGAGCTCTAGAGCATATCGTTCCTTATCTATTGGGATAGCTGCCATACTGCTCTTTTGCGACGTAGGAATTCATCTTGATGTTCATTAATGCCAAGGGAAATTCGCTGGAGTAAGCTTAGTGAGTCCAAGTATGTCAACATTTGACATGGGGCTAATGGAAGAAAGTGAGGGATGTTGTACCGCTTTTCAATATGATATGGGCTGTTGTGAAGAGGTTGAATCAATATCTTATCTTGACTATGATGGATTAGCATATGCAGGGCCACAATTAGATAGCGCGCTCGCGCCATCTCAACCATTGGTAGCACTGCTTCCTTCAATGTTGATGTTTTTTGATGTTGTGGAAGGTGCCGATCTCAATATTTATCTACCTAAATCAAGACCTCTTCTCGGTATAGAAAGGAGGATTTTATTTCAATCATTTCTCTGTTAGCGAAGGTTGTGTTAAGGCTATTCGGTCGATTATTTTAGTTAGTATGAAGGATTATGTGGCTTTCATGCATTCACTCAATTCACAATCTTAATATGCATTTAGAGCAAATCGTACTGAGCTTAGTTATAAGTTTAACCAGTACCGCACTATTACAAGCACAAGGCCCTCCGCTGACAGCAGATAAGCCAAAAATGCTTGGATCTAAGTCAGTAATCATTAAAACGTTATCGGAATTCCGCAATACCTCAGAAGGAACTTACAACCGGATTCCAATAATGATTCATTATTTACCTACTTCTAATAGTTTGGTAACCGTGCATATTCCATGGACAAGCTTTTCATCCAATGATGGGGCGGAAACCAACGGGTCTTAATTGGGGGATATCGACATTTTGGCGAAGCACCAATTCTATCGAGCAGGTGGAAAGGAAGAACCTTAAGAGCAGTTGCAGAAATCTCTGCAACGCTTGCCTACTGATAAGAACTATGGTCCTCAAGAGATCAGTACTGATGACTACCAACATTTTGTTGGCATAGTTGCAGGACTGGAAAAAATCAAATATGGAACCTCTGGAGAAGCCGGTTACAATGTAGTTCCTTCTGGCCAACAGGATGAGTGGAGAGCACGTCTGGGTTTTGGTTTACCGTTGCTGAAGCAAGTGTATCCACCGAAACAGATTAATCCTTACTTTGAGTATGCTTATAATGAACGACCAAATACTGGAGAGCGCGAGTTACTCTATGCGCAAAGAATTCAATATGCCAAAGGAAGCTTAACCTTAGAAGCAGGTCCAAGTTCCTATATACCAGAAAGTTAATAACTACGCACTCAAGTCCAATATACTTGTGGGAACGTGCTATATATTTTAATTTAAATAGAATAATCATGAATACAAATAAACTAATTCAAATAATACTTGCAGTGTTGGCCCTTACTTTCCTTTCTGCTAATGTGCAAGCTCAAGATAAAAAGCAGATAGGGATAATTTCACCATGCAAGTAGATGGACTTGGTTGTCCTTTCTATGCATATGGATTGGAAAAGAAGTTTAAAAAATTCAAAGGCTTAAAAATTTAAGACTCGATATGGAGACTGGCATTTTTACTTTCAATTATCCTATGGAAGAGAAGTTATCAATAGAAGATGTTGAAGCGCAAGTAGATGCCGCGGGATATACTGCTATGGGAATTAGAATTGAACGGTCCGATTGTACCGTTGTTTCGGGTATGATAGGAGCATCAGATAAGATCAATCAGAGTACCGTTGTTAAAACTACATTCCCAATTAATGGAAAATGTAGCATGTGTACAGCCAGAATTAGAAAAGGGGCATTTTCTGTAGAAGGTGTTGCTGAAGTAGCGTGGAATGAGAAATCTGGAATCTGGAATGCTTATTCTTAAATATGATAAAGGACTCGCATCACCTGATGAGGTTGAAAAAGCGATTGCTGCTGTTGGGCACGATACACGGAATCATAAAGCAGATGATGAGGTCTATAAGGACCTTCCAGATTGTTGTCATTATAAGCGTAAATAGATCTTGATGAAATATTATAATTTATTAGGTAGCTCAGTATTGCTTACGATAATGTTTATTTCATCCTGTTGCCCTTCTGAGTTGTTTACGCCAATTGAACCATTGTTCATAGACCGACTTAATCCGTTGGGAATTGCAAAAGATGGAAATCATTTATGGATTAGTGATAATGATCATAATCGTGTTATAAATGTAGGTCGAGAAGGGAATACGGTAACAGTAATTGAGGAATTGGAAAGGCCAATGCATATTGATTTCGCAGATGGAAAATTATTTATTCCATCTTATGGCTTGAAGCAATACTGATACCTCAAGCGGATGGAAATATTGATAGCTTTGGCTTTGGCTTTGAGTTGGAGAAGGATGCTCCGGCAGGTGTTTCTAAGCAAGGGGAGAGTATGGCAATAGCTGACTTCTATAACCATCGGATATTATATTTTGATGGTGCTACGTGGTCTTCTTTGGGAGGAAAAAAGGGCAAAGCGCCTGGTGCTTTTGATTATCCGACGGATGTGCAAATTCTTGGAGACATGATTTATGTTGCCGATGCCTATAACCACAGAGGGCAAATATTAGATTTGGAAGGGAATTCGGTATTAGTATTTGGAGAGGAGGAAGAAATCAATGCCGCAACGGGCATTTTTGTAACGGATGACCTTATCGCCTTGACTGATTTTGAAAATGATCGTGTTATAATTTTTAATAATGAAGGGAAAGTCCTTCAACGTATTGAAGATCCTCTGCACAAACCGACTGATGTAATGATCGATAATGGCCTTATGTATACTTATCACGAATAGAAAATGACATTTTACATACACATATAAATAAGCAATATATGTATATTCGTAAACATGAAAGCACAAGCTTCTTTTCTAACTATTTCTGAACGGGCTTCTTTGGTGGAGCAGTATAAGCGGTCAAAGGACAAGAAATTGGCTAATAGGATTAATGCGATTCTATTATTAGATAAGGGATA
>JBLIDB010000044.1:0-25609 GCA_047634015.1 Saprospiraceae bacterium | reverse complement strand
TACTTATTAGGGCTTGCCCTAGGGTAAATGCGTCTTGGGTAATCATGGTTGAAGCTTGATTACAGGTTGGTCAGCCCAACTTACGCATTTACTTTTTTATTATATGATTTATTACCGAACCATTGATACAATAGAATCGGTCAAAAAAACCATTAGTCAAGATCATAGGAAGGCCCTGATGGCAAGCAATGGAATAACTAAGAAGACATACAGCTTAGCCATTGTTGGCACAGGCGAATTTCATAATGATAATGGTGGATCTGTAGCTGCTGCAACTGCAGTAGCTATGAATTCAGTGAATGGGATACAAGCAATATTCGAGATTGAACTATCCGTTGCTTTCAACCTTTTGACGCCATTTATTTACACGGATGCAGCTACAGATCCCTTCAATCTCGGTTTAGATAGAACAAAGGAAGCAGGACAAGCGGTTGAAGCAAATTTTTCTGGTCAAGGCTACGATATCGGTCATGTCTTCCATGGTGATGATACGAATGCAGGACTTGGTGGTGGTGGTGTCGCTGGTTTAGGTGTAGTTTGTAATAATTCCCCCAATGGAACAGGCTTTTGGAAAGCTGGAGGGTGGAGTGGATCATTCGATAATACTTCGGCAGGATGGATCAAGTTAGTCACCCATGAATTTGGTCATATGTTTGATATGCCCCATACCTTCAATGGTGATGGCTCTAACTGCACCACAGGTAATCATCCACGTAATACCGCTTATGAAATTGGTAGTGGGACCAGTATCATGTCTTACCGAGGTATTTGTGCTGCTCAGTATAATATTCCAAGCGGTGGTCTTGCCGATCACTATTTTCACGCCAATAGTCTAGATCGAGCATTAACTTATATTAATACGCAGACTTGTCATACTGCAACTGCTACGGGCAATGTACCACCAGTCATAACTATTGACGCCTGTAATAACGGTCCGTATTCCATCCCCGTAGGAACCCCCTTTAGACTGACTGGTGCTGGAACGGATGCTGATGGGGATCAAATCTACTACAGTTGGGAGCAATACGATGAAGATGGCCAAGCCGATGCCCAAGGAAATGGTGGAGATCCCACGCATGGTTTTATTGGTGCACAAGCGGCTGCCAGTGCGATCGCCCCTTTGTTTAGGAGTTATCCCCCTACCATTAGTCCTAGTCGTACTTTTCCTAGTATAGATCTAATACGAGTTAATCAATATGCATCCTCTTTTGAACCCTTGCCCACTGTAGCAAGGACCTTGAATTTCCGGCTCACTGGACGCGATAGGAAACCGGGTGGTGGTGGAATTGATTACAAGTCCTTGGCCGTGACAGTGAATACCTCTGGACCTTTATCCGTGACGGCCCCAAATGGTGGAGTAAACCTGACTGCGGGTAACACTACCACAGTGAATTGGTCCAACAATACAAATGCGCTTAGCGCAACTGTGAACATTCGCTTATCTATAGACGGTGGAAGTACTTACCCTTATACTTTGGCCTCTGCGACCCCAAATGACGGTTCACAGACTGTCACTATTCCAGCTGGCGTTGCTAATACTACCTCGGCTAGAATAATGGTTGAGAGTGCCGGCAATACCTGCGTCGTCTTTTTTGATATTTCTGATGCCGACTTTGCAATCACTTCTAATTGTCAGGCGGCTACTAGTAATATTTGTCCTACAACAGCGGTCAATTTAGCTGCGGGTAATGCTGGACTTAATTTAACTATGAATCAATATTTTGGAGCTGGGGTTACAGCTTTAAACTATAACATAACTGGAGGAAACCCGTCCGGCCCATTAGCAAATGCTACTACATATGGCGGTCTTACTTGTCAAACAATATGGCCGGTAACTGAAAATTATGCAGAGATTGACTTTGTGGTCTCAGCTTCTGGAGCTTACACTTTGTCTTTCAGCGCCAGCGAGCAAGTCTTTGTTGCCCTGTCGGTTTTCGTGGCAAATGGATATAATTCTGCACAACCTTGCAATTCTACTTTCTTAGGGTCTAGCGCAACAGGGGCTATTTCGGGCGGCTATACAACATCAGTAACACTTAATGCCTGTACAACATACAAAGCCGTGCTATGGACAACAAATAACCGTGATGTAGCAGGAACAGTCACCTTTACAGGTGTTGGGGATGTTTATGGAGCGGAAGCAGGACCAGGAAATGGCTATAGTTACACTTATGCAGCAGTCAACACAGCAAACAATCAAGTTTCCGCTGTGAGCACAAATGCCAATTTCATGACCTTAGCAGGAGGTAATTATCAGGTATTTGGAGCGTCTTATTACAGTGATGCAGGACCAACACTAACGAACGTTAATCCTGCTACTTGGATAGGCCAGACTACAACCCAAATTCTTTCAGGGGGAAGTTGTGTTTTATTTAGCACTAACTCAAGACTAGTTAACGTCACTGGTAGTGGTGGTGGAGACTGTCCTCAGGCCCTTGCAGTAGATGATACACCAATTGCAAGCGGCACGCATCAGGCTGGAACTCAACTTACTTCAATGGGAAGGATAGATGGTGGATCTAATGTGCTTTTTAGAAGTGGTAACAACGTAGAACTAAGGCCAAATTTCAAGATCGCTCCAACTGCTAATCTTGAAGTTAATATAGGAGGCTGCCAATAATTTGAAAACCTAAAATAGTAGAAAAGTTATTTTAAAACTATAGTCTGTAAGTCTCTTTATACCAGAAGACTTACAGACCTGGGTATTACTTTAATTGTTAATTCCCGTTTATTCTCTATGTTCATATCACATAATGACTGTTATTTAGGAAGAAGCGAATGCATATTGATCCTTCAGTCTCTGGAATATTTCAAGGTACATTGAAGACATTCTATACATCGCATCCATCAAGATAAATAACTTATTTAGAGGATGAGTACCCTAGCTCCCCCTGTATTAAGAGTTGTTTTATCCAAAAAATAGTCCTTGACTAGCTAAATATTTTGAATTCATCCTGATATACTTAATTCGTAGAGGATTGGGAAACCCAATAAAAACCTATATTTACCTAAGAGAATGACACCACGTCCCATTAATGCTGAAACCAAATAAAGAATAAAAATGAAGCAAAAAATACTATTCTTACTAATAAGCTTATTCTCTATTTGGAGTTTATCTGCTCAAGATTTAATAGAATCAACTATTAAAGGTCTCAAAAAGAAAGAGCAATCAAAGACAAACGTTATCGCTAAAAGTGTTTTGAATAAAAGGTCTTTTGATTCTTCATCTTTGTTTACCTATGAAGGGAATGATCTCGATTTAGGTGACGAAAAATATTTGGATCAGGTGATTCGTATTAAACTTGATCTTTCTTCTTTGCAGTCTCTTAAAAAGAAAAAAAGTAATACGCTTCGGCTATCAATACCCGTCTCAAAAAATCAAAGTTTTCATCTTCTAATGGAAAAAGTGGATATTCTGGAACCTGATTACTACATGGAGACCAGTGATGGTCGGATCATTTACCCGGATCGTAATAAAATAGCGTTTTATCGAGGTATTGTCGAAGGAAATACAAATTCAATGGTAAGCCTGACTATAGTAGATAAAGAAGTAAAATTACTTATCTCTGACGATGAAGGCAATTACTCTATCAACAAGGATGAAAAGAGAAAAGGGATCTGGAATCTCTACAATGAGAAAAAGCTGAAGGTTAAGTCTGATTTTAAATGCGGAACTCATGATGGGATGCGTATCGGTGATTCAGTAAATCCTAACAAAGGTACTTCTACCAAAATGGCGAAGAACGTTCCGGTTTATATTGAGGTTGAAAATGATATTTACTTAGCAAAAGGAAGTAACATGGCAATGGTACAATCCCATATTATGGCTTTGATGAACGCTTCTGTCACAGCTTTTGCCAATGAACAAATCAATATTAGCTTATCCACTATTAAAATTTGGGATAATGGAATGTCACCATATCGCAAGAATGACCTAGGAAATACCCTTACCGACTTTGGAGCAAATATAAAGGATACTTACAATGGTAGATTAGCTCATTATCTATCCTCAGCTGCTATTAATGGTGGTACAGTGGGGATTGCCTGGGTCGATGTCCTATGTGCTACCTATGAGCCTAATCAGTCTTCAGGTCCATACGGAATTTCAGCGGACATCAATTCTGCTGTATTACCTTCTTATGCTGCCAATTCTGTAGAAGTGCTCACATTTGTGCATGAATTGGGACACAATTTTGGATCTCCACACACCCATAGCTGTAGTTGGGGAACCGGTAATAACTTAGCCATTGACGATTGTGCCGCACAAGATAACGGCCCATGCGGGGTTGTTGCACCTGTGACCGATGCTATACGAGGCACTATCATGAGTTATTGTAATAATGCTAACCTGAACAAAGGATTTGGCACGGAGCCGGGCGCTTTGATCCTCGGTAGGTACAATGCTGCAACGTGTATAGATGATGCAGGAGGAGGAGATGACTGTCCAGCAAATCTTACAGTTTCGACAGCAACAACAACGGGTAATTCTTTGGCATCTGCTTCTGTCTCGACAACAGGTATGGTTGCTGTAAGTGGTGCTTCAGTATTTTCTTCTAATAACATCAATCTAAATGCTGGATTTGAAGTTCCATCTGGGAATTGCTTTGAAGCGAATAATGTGGGATGTACTTATACTGGAGTTCTTACTTGTGATGGCGGTGGCGGTGCAACTTGTACCGATTATACAAGTGCAGATGGTGCTCAAGCAATCCCAGATCAAACTTCCGTTGTTTCAACAATAATAGTCGGAGATACAAAAACAATCACCGAAGTTGAAATAATCAATATTACAGGAAACCATATGTACATGGGAGATTTATTAATTACCCTAAAGAGTCCTGATAATACAACTATTACTGTGAAAACCCTTGACGGGAGTTTTAATTGTGATAGTAACTTCAATATTACTTTAGACGATGACGCTGCTACTACAGCTTTAGATTGTAATTCCATCAACCCTGGAACTTATAAGCCTAGTTCAGACCTTTCAGGGTTTGATGGGAAAACATCTAATGGAACTTGGATCTTGACCGTTCTTGATCAGGGTGAAGGAGATACTGGCAATTTGTCGGGTTGGACTTTGAGAGTTTGTGGTACTCCTCCTGGGTTTACAAATCCTGGAAAACCTCTTAGCAACTAAAGATCAAGGGAATTGAAACTATACTTCTTCTAAATGCAAAAAGTAAGTTCGATTTAAGTCATTTGACGTTAAAAAAATAACCGCTGTAGAAATAATGATCTTACTATGTTTCTTTTTTATAAAGATCTATTTATAAAAAATCTTTATTTGAGACTATACAATTCGGTATATAGATAGTACAAACACCAAAATTAGCAATCACAAGGGGCTATAAATGTAGAATCCCTAATTTTTATTAGGGATTCTACATTTCCATTTGTAAGATCCTGCACATGCTGTGTAATCTTTTCTAATTCCCAATCCCACCACGCTATATCAAGTAGTGCGGTAATCTCTTCTTCGTTAAATCTTTTCTTAATTAGTTTGGCAGGATTCCCACCAACGATAGAATACGGAGGAACATCTTTAGTTACGATTGCCTTTGTTGCAATTATAGATCCATGACCTATAGAAACTCCAGGCATTATAGTAGCACCATAGCCTATCCATACATCATTTCCTATGGTAGTATTTCCTTTGGTAGGATAGGTTTTACCTTTCATTGCATCGCTCCAATCTCCACCAAAGATCGCAAAAGGGTACGTAGAAATGCCTGCTGAAGCATGATTCGCTCCATTCATTATAAAAGTAACATCTGAAGCAATCATACAAAACTTTCCGATTACCAGTTTATCTCCAGTAAAATCAAAAAGATATTTTACATTCTTTTCAAAATTGGCGACATCTTCAAAATCATCGTAATAGGTATAATCTCCTACTTCTATATTGGGATTTGTAATTATATTCTTTAGAAAGCAAAGTCGATCATAGCCTCCGAGCGGAAACTTCTGATTCTTATCTGGAATATTCAAACTATAATTTTATAAAAACTAAATTCAGATTACCGTCTAAGAAAGATTATAGAAGACCTTTTGTACGTCATCCTCTTCCTCCATCTTAGCGATGAGCTTTAATACTTCTTCTTCCGCCTCTCCAGACACTTCTACCATATTCAATGGTATCCATTCCGTCTCCGATGACAATGCTTCGAGTCCTTTCTCTTCGAGCCCCTTCTGCATATTTCCAAATTCTACAAATGGTACCCTGATGACCAATCTTGGATTGTCATCATCATCTGTCCCATCCCCCAATTCTTCGAGACCGAAATCAATAAGCTCCAGTTCGAGTTCTTCAGGATCCAGCCCCTCAGGATTGAGCTTAAAGACTCCCATTTTCTTAAATTGAAAACTTACGGAGCCATTTGTTCCTAGACTCCCGTTGCATTTATTGAATACTGCGCGCACTTTTGCTACCGTACGCACTGGATTATCTGTAGCAGTTTCTATTAGTACGGCTATGCCATGTGGCGCATATCCTTCGTATAGTAATTCCTCATAGTCGGAGGTGTCCTTACCTAATGCACGCTTAATAGCTGCCTCTACCTTATCCTTAGGCATGTTGACGCCTTTGCCATTTTGAATTGCCCTTCGCAAGGCAGGATTATGATCTGGATCACCACCTCCAGCTTTCACTGCGATGACGATATCCTTCCCTATCCTACTGAATTGCTTTGCCATACGATCGTATCGCGCAAACATGGTGGACTTTCTTACTTCAAATATTCTTCCCATAATTTAACCCCTTGGGCATTTTTCCGCATTATGCATTAAGTCCGCTATCACAAAACCTAATGCATTATAACGGTTTAAAATTCCCTGCAAAGTAAATGACTTTTGATTAAACCCATAGCTCCTATAGCCCATAGTGTTGATAACAAATTGTAAAACAATATGAGTTTCGACTTCGTTCAACCATATTAACAAGAGAATTAAGGTTATTGAGCGACGGCGAATTAGCCATTATTTAATGATCTCAGTGAAACTTTTTATACACATAGACTCAGAGACTCATTCTCTACAAGAACATTCACTAATATGAAATAATTTCATGGTCAATTCTATATTCCGAAACGGATATATCAAACTCAAAATTATTTTCCTATTATCGTTTTAACCAAATTTAATTCTTAAAACATTCGCAATTAAAAGAAACTGACATATATATATTGGCAATTAGCTCATTTACATCGCAATAATTCTATAGATTTCAGACTTATATCAATCTTATATACTACTTTTGTAGCTATCACAATTAAAGCAAGAATATGTCAAAAAGAATCGCAATTAACGGATTCGGAAGAATCGGAAGACTTACATTTAGAAATCTTCTCCAGGAAGAAGGTATTGAAGTAGTGGCCATAAATGACCTTACGGACAATGCTACACTGGCACACTTATTAAAGTTTGATAGTGCTCATGGTCCATTTGATGGCACTGTAGCGTCTACAGATGATGCCTTAATTGTGAACGGTAAGACTATTCAAGCGACAGCAGAAAGAGATCCTGCCAAGTTGAATTGGAAAGAATTGAATGTAGACTTGGTTTTAGAATGTACTGGATTCTTTGTTTCAGAAGAGAAAGCTTCTCTTCACATCAAGGCAGGAGCTAAAGATGTAGTCATCTCAGCACCGGCAAAAGGTGGAGATGTACAGACGATTGTGCTCGGTGTTAACGATGGCGAATTAGATAGGACTAAAAGTGTCTTTAGTAATGCTTCTTGTACTACGAATTGCCTCGCACCTGTAGCTAAGATACTTGAAGATCACTGGGGAGTGGTAAATGGTTCTATGACAACTATTCATGGATATACTGGAGATCAAAATATCCAAGATGCTCCACATAAAGATCTTAGAAGAGCAAGAGCCGCAGCATTTAATATCATCCCAACTAGTACGGGTGCAGCAGCA
This sequence comes from Saprospiraceae bacterium, assembly GCA_047634015.1. GTDB lineage: Bacteria > Bacteroidota > Bacteroidia > Chitinophagales > Saprospiraceae > JAJRXG01. The sequence continues at coordinate 17,684 of JBLIDB010000044.1, read as the reverse complement.
GCAGTCGGAAAAGTGGTTCCAGAAATCGCTGGTAAATTATTTGCAATAGCAGTTAGAGTGCCCGTAATCACAGGATCTATGATCGAGTGTAATGTCAATCTTAAGAAAGCTACTACCGCAGAAGAAGTAAATGCGACTTTCAAGAAATACTCAGAAGAAAGTATGAAAGGAATTTTACAATACAGCACTGACCCATTGGTATCAAGTGATATCGTAAGAAATCAGCACTCTTCGATTTTTGATTCATTGATGACGGCTGTGAATGGCAATATGTTGAAAGTAGTGAGCTGGTATGATAACGAAGCTGGTTATTCTGCGAGACTTTCTGATCTTGCTGTTCGTATCGCTAAAGGGTAAACCGATAGGCATATGAAAATTAACGTAGCTGGAAAAAAAGCACTTGTAAGAGTAGACTTCAACGTCCCTCTTAATAAGTCCTTCGAAATAACGGATGATACAAGAATCCGAAAAGCGCTTCCTACGATCAATAGATTGTTAGAAGAAGGAGCTTCCGTAATTCTGATGTCTCACTTGGGAAGACCTCGTAAGAAACTGCAAGAAGACGGAAGTGTCAATGTGAAGAAATTCACATTACGTCATATCGTTGCTCATTTAAGTAATTTACTCGGTAAGCCCGTGCAGTTTACAGACGACTGTATCGGACCATGGGCCACAAAACTATCTGGCAATCTCAAGCCTGGAGAAGTCCTTCTACTTGAGAATACGAGATTTTATGAAGGTGAAACTGCTGGGGATGAAGCTTTTGCAGAGGAGTTAAGTAAACTTGGGGATGTGTTCATCAATGATGCATTTGGAACGGCGCATAGAGCACATGCTTCTACTACAATCATTGCTAAGCACTTCGATGCTGATAGTAAGGACTTCGGTCTTCTTATGGAAGCAGAAGTTACCAATGCTGAAAGAGCACTCAATGATCCTCAACGACCACTTGTTGCGATTACAGGAGGAGCCAAAGTTTCTGATAAACTACTATTACTGGAAAAACTGATAGACTTTGCTGACACCGTAATTATCGGTGGTGGTATGGCTTATACTTTTTTCAAAGCACAGGGTGGAAATATCGGAAAATCAATCTGTGAGTCTGATAAGTTAGATCTTGCCCTAAGCTTGATGGCCAAGGCCAAAGAGAAAGGCACGCAATTACTGCTTCCTGTTGATAATATGGCAGCAGATAAATTCAGCAATGATGCCAATCGTAAGGTGGTATCAAGTATGGATATTCCAGATGGCTGGGAAGGCCTTGATATAGGACCAGAATCCATCAAAGAATTTGAAGCTGCTATTAAGGGTGCGAAGACGATCGTTTGGAATGGTCCAATGGGCGTATTTGAATTTTCTAATTTTGCGGCAGGAACTACAGCAATTGCAAAAGCAGTAGCTGCTGCAACCGCCAATGGAGCATTCTCGCTTATAGGAGGTGGAGATAGTGTTGCCGCAATTACTCAGCAAGGACTCGAAGACGAAGTAAGTCACGTGTCTACTGGTGGTGGTGCGATGTTGGAATTTTTGGAAGGAAAGCAATTACCCGGAATTCAAGCTATTAGAAATTAGAATCGCTTGGATCTTTAGAATTATAACCCAGAACATATTTAGAAAAAAGGAGTGGTCGAAAGACGCTCCTTTTTTTTGTTTGTTATATTTTTATAGTTCAACAGGTGTAAAACCCATTGGCTTTCGGATCACAGATTCGAAAGAACGGAGTTGCCTCCTATTAAACGGATGCGCGCGCCAAGTTCACCTCCCAACCTTCCCTGTCTGTAGAACAGGTAGGCCCAAGGAGAGCTTTACGATTAGATTTTCTGTACTTGTGATTACCAAATTTTCAATACGGATGGCGGTATTTGATTCTTTAGATCTTGTGTTAAAGTGCCTTTGAGCGTATTCCATTCATTGTCTTTTTTATCAATTGCAATGCGAAGTTGCGTTAACTGTATCTCTTGATTTGGAGTTACAGGAGACAAAGGATGGTCTATTGCATATCCAATAATTCGTAGTTGAACATATAATACTTGTGGATCTCTATAGATCCCTTGGACATCTTTTTTTTCTAGTATCGTCGCTTGGAATTCCAATACTTGAGTTTCTACGGAATCAATAAGCTGAGTTAATGAATCTTGGTCCATTGGTTTAGTGTGTTTTACAATATCCTTCTTTAAGCCAACCATATCAAGAAATTCACGAACGTCATCTGAGAGCGCAGTTACCCTAATCGCTTCGTTGTTATAAGCACTAATTTGATCTGATTTATCTTTTATCTCGTCGGAACTTATCTCTATTCTTGGATCGGATGATAACTTCATCCAGAGTCTCGTAGAAAAAGAATCAATACTTATTGTGACATGATAGTCGCCAGGAGAGGCAAAGAATCCACCTTTAGGCTTGTACGGTTCATCACTTTTCTTTTCCTTGGCATCCCTCGGTGCATCAATGTTAGTTCTCCAATTCGCTCGGTTAACGCCCCGACTGGTTTTGTGATAAATCGTTCTAACGATTGCTTCATCAGCGTTTCTAATTTCAATTTTAGCTTCTTTTTCAGTATCTCCATCATACCAATATGTAAGTAAGGCACCATACTTTCTGTTTTCACCATTATATAAAGCATCCCCAATCTTTCCTTGGCGATACCCTATGGACTCTCCTATAATCATGAGGTGCTCATCAGGAATCGGGAAGAGATGTAGTTTCTTGTTTTTAATGTTAGAAATCGATTCTTTCGACATCTCACGAAGGGGTCGGATGTCATCCATTACCCATATCGCTCTACCAAATGTTCCTATCACCAAATCATGCTCTCTTGGGTGAATGACAAGGTCAGAGACTGGCATAGTGGGTAACCCCTCGGTCCATTTATTCCAATTCTCTCCGTTATCAAAACTGACATACAATCCGAATTCTGTTCCAACGAATTGTAACTCAGGCACCAATGCATCTTGGGTAAAGCAATAGACATACCCATCTACATCCTGAGCATCAACGACCCGGTTCCAAGTCCTCCCATAATCTGATGTTCTGAAGACATATGGCTCCCAATTATTACGTCTATGATCATCGAATACTACGACGGCGGATCCCGCATCATGAGTAGATGCTGTAATTTGAGTAACCCATGTATTAGATGGAACACCTCTTATATTATCTATTACATTATTCCATGTTACTCCCTCATTTTGAGTTACTTGAATATTGCCATCGTCAGTACCAACCCATATAACACCTTCATTTAATGGGCTTGGATCAATGCTTATAATTGCACAATGGTTTTCAGCTCCTGTGGCATCATATGTCAATCCACCAGTTTCAAGAAACTTCGTTTTATGAGGATCATTAGTGGTTAGATCAGGAGAAATTATTTTCCAGCTTTTCCCTTTATCTGAAGAACGGTGCAAATATTGACTACCGTAATACATAGTAGTTTTATCAATAGGATTTATTGCAATTCCCGCATTCCAATTAAATCTGAGGTGATCTCCTTCAGGATGTGAAGGTTTTATCTTTTTTAATTGTCCAGAGGGAATATGATATCTCACTAAGTTGCCCGTTTGTCCCATAGCATACCCGAAATCAGGTTCTTGTGGATCTGGCACCACATCGAAGCCATCGCCGACGCTAAGTCGCTGCCAATACATATTTCTGATCCCTCCTTTAAACCAGGTTCTGTTCGGCCCTCTCCAACTTCCATTGTCTTGTAACCCACCCATTACATGAAATGGGAATTCATTATCAACACGAATATGATAGAATTGGGCGAGCGGTAAATTGTCTGCGAATCCCCAATTTTCACCTCTGTCAAATGTTGTATTCAGCCCTCCATCATGTCCTATCATAATATGATCGGCATCTTCAGGATGCGACCACCAGGCATGATGATCAGTATGGATTTTATTTCCTGGGGCAAAAGTAGACCAGGTCTTTCCTCCATCATCTGAAACCGTTACTTCTGATGCAATAGAGTATACTCTATTTTCATTTTTAGTATCCACATAGATATCAGCATAATAGAACGGACGTGTGCCTATTTTAGAATCGCCATTTTTAGAAACTTGTTTCCAATTGAGCCCTCCATCTTCAGATCTAAATATGGCATTAGATTTATTTTCGATATAAGCATAAACGATAGATGATTGGCTTGGAGCAAATGATAGGCCTATACGACCTAAGTCACCCCTAGGCAGGCCATCTTTATCTGTTAGCTCCTTCCAATTCTCACCTCCATCATGAGTAATATACATTCCACTACTTGGTCCTCCGGATACGAAGTTCCATGGTTTGCGGCGGTGCTCCCACATGCCGACAATGAGTTTATTGGGGTTCGATGGATCCATAACCAAATCTGAAACTCCTGTGTGATCATCGATATATAGAATCTTTTTCCAAGTGTGCCCACCATCTATAGTTTTATAAACACCGCGTTCTTCACTATCACCCCAAGAGGCGCCACTAACTCCGGCCCACACAATATCTGAATTATCCGGATGAATAATTACACGATGGATTTGACGGGTATTATCCAAACCCAGATGTGTCCAAGTTTTTCCTCCGTCCATTGACTTGAAGATACCACGTCCACTATTCTGACTATTCCTAGGATTCCCCTCACCTGTTGCTACATAAATAATTGCTGGATTGGCTTGAAATATCGCAATGTCACCAATAGAACTAGCCTTTTGGTCATCAAAAATTGGAGTCCATGTATGGCCGTTATTCTCAGATTCCCAAACACCACCAGCGGCGGCACCTATATAAATATGATCTGTGTCATCTAACACTACATCTATGGCGGTGATACGACCACTCATGCCCGCGGGCCCTATATTACGAGGCTCTATACCATGAAAAATATCCATGTCCACCTTTTGAGCTGGCATGGAAGTAAAGGCAAACACTAAGATGAAATAAGAAAGGAATAAGGCGCGCATAATCTATTATCAGTTGATTGAATGACAAAATAGCAAATCTAAAAGTAAGAAGTAATTGAAGGAGACAATGACTATCTGTGAGTACAGCCTTCACTCTTGAGTTAGCTCTCTATTCTTCAATCACTTCAGTGCAAACACGGCCATTAGATTGTTAGTTCCAGAGTTTGAAGCGATAGGCGGTAGCCTTTATTCTCATCCCTAACCCATTAGAAGCCATTAGCATCCACAGGCTTTTTTATGATAGAGGGGAATAAAAATCACCCTTCTATTCCAGTGTCTCTGACCACGAATTATTATTCCGAAAGTTCCCAAATTTGCAATTATTGAGTCGCAGATACTTCCCACGCTTGTGGTTATTAGGTAGAGAGCAATTGGTAAAATAATTTCAAAAAAAAATCAATCGCCTTCTGTTCGCAGGGTGCCGTACCAATACTTAAAAAGTGCCCATTATTTCTATTAAAGATCATCTAATGGCTCAAGAATATCTCTAAAATTGACAAAACATGCAGGGTATTTACCCTCTTGTAATCGTAATCATTTGAGGTCCATTAGAAAGTTTTATTTTGTCACATTCGTTAGAAAGTATCAAATGTCCATTGTCTTGACTACAATTGGTGTTTCAATATTTTAGGAATATGTATTCCGTATCACCCAATGTATCCAATTTCCACTCAAAATTTTTTATTTCTTCATCATTCAATCTACAGTAATATATAAACGGACCCTCCTCCGAATCGTCAACCCCTGTTCCATCACTTCTGAATATAACAGTAGAAGGTTCACTCACATCAGATGTGATGACATCCCAAGATCCAATAATATTTTCACTAATGAATGGCGCATCACAGATTTCTTCTGCCTCTATAGAACAAGCCAATAGAATAAACAAAAGGTACAAATAGATAAATCTTATCATAGGTGATATATCAAATTATAATCATTATAATGACTCAGCGCTAAACTTCAAAATTCGATTAGGGCAATAAGCGAAGGTTACTTTTTTGAAAAAATATATTCTACATCACACCCTTATTCATTATCTTCTACAAATAATTTCTTGTTTTTCAAGAGAGCCAAATTACAATCGTTGCCATCGCATATATTTACTTCATTTTCATTTATGCTATACATGAACACGGCAATTTAATCATCTCCATCAATAGTGGTGGAAAAAGTCCCAGAACCATCCTTTTGAAATGTTATTGATCTGCAAAGTTGATCACTGTCTATCGTGATACACCCACCATCAGCATTTTCGCTAAAGGACTCAATGGACATACTGCACTGCGCCGTGAATTCTGATATTTCCCATATTCCAATCAAGGCTGAAGATGGATCGTCATCGTCACTCGTACATGACATAATAACCATCGCAGATACAAATGCTAACGAGAATACAATTCTGTTCATGTTGATCATAATTTTTTATGTAAAAAATGATTTATAAATACAAGGACTCTCTACGCGCAAAGCATTAAGCCCTCCCGTTCGATTTAGCCCTCCAATCTTAAGTCACTTCAATATTACTCAACATGAATATTCAATCCTATGAGGATTAATAACTGTAAGGATCCGCTTTATAAGTGTAGCTTTCCTATCAATTCGCGTAAAAGTCCTTGCAGTAAATCTAAATGATGGGGATCTCGACATGATGTCGAGATACTCTTTTTAATTAAGCCTCGTCATACTTATCTCCGAGTTAATACACCTGAAGCAACATTTAACGGATCGCTGATATCTATCCATTTGTATTGCAGTTGATTATCTTCTGATTTTGTTAGGGTCACTGTTCCTAGAGCACAAGTAGAAGTAGGCTCGGAACCTTGCTAAGATTGTATTCACCCAGTCACAATCACATCACAATCTATTGATTTACATAATTTTATACATTTAATTATTGAGAATATTTACTTATCGTTACACTCAATTATAGTTGGTGTTGTACTTCTGTTGTACCCATATTTTAGTAACTAAACCCTATTCACATGTCGACTACCCTAGCGCTCACTAAATGGAATAAGGCCCTTAAGGATGGCTCCTATCCTTTGGCGCTTAGGTTAACTAAAAATAGGGTCTCTCGTTTTGTTCACCTTGGAAAATCAATCGATAGTAAGCATTAAACCGTTAAATATCCTTGGGTCAAAAGCATGTACCCCAATTCAAGGCGGCTTAACAAATTTTTATTAGATATACTGAATAGGAGTAATAAAGAGTTATTGACTCTTTAAGTAGAAGTTCCAGACATTTCAATTGATGATCTGAAGGAGGCAGTGAAATATATAGTCTCAAGCTTGCGGGAGAACAACAAAAAGCTGTCTTAAAGAAGCGCCGCACTGTCTTTCAATAATTGTTACTTTACCAGTAGACCACCTAAAACTTTAGCACCTTGCCTCATTATAATCGCTATTCTTATATTGAGACATGCTAATTAGCTTTGGAATAGAAATAATCGCTCTGGGTAGTCTCATCGTTTTGGGTTGTTTTGCTGCTTTGGTATTACTTACCCGAAAGGACAATGCGAGCCCCAACAAGTTTTTGTCGATCTTTTTACTTACCGTCTCTCTTTGGCTAATTGATTCCTTTTTACGCCTCAGTGGTATTTACCAACAAGACCCGGATTACTATTTCTTACCTATATATTATTCCCTAGCCTTCGGACCTTTGATATACTTCTATGTGCGGAGTTTGACGAATCCCCATTTTCAATTTAGCCGAAAACAACTCTGGCACTTTACACCCGTCCTTATCCAAGCATTATTGTATCTGTTTCTTAATTTGAAGGAGTATTCTTTCAAGCGATGGTACTGGCTGGAGGTACACCAACCGTATACTTATAGAATTGAATTTGACGGGACGTTTTTATCATTGGCTATATATCTCTACGGCTCAATTCAATTAATAAAAAGTTATCAGAGAAGGTTAGAAGATAACTATTCGGACACCCATAAGATTAGATTGCATTGGCTACGAGGGCTCCTCATTATCCTATTCATACTCTGCATAGCATGGTTCGTTGAAGTGATATTTAGAGACTACTACCACAACTATTATCAATTCAACTACACCTCCTTGATCTTGGGAATACTGACTTTAGTATTGGCATATGGAGCTATGACACAACCAAATCTCACAGCAGTTGAGTTAGAGAAAGAAAACATTGAGGACGCTACGCAAGTGCCTATTGATGACGATACTAAAAATATCATAAGAGCGCAAATGACAACGCATCGGGCCTACTTGGACTCTGCATTGAGCTTGAATGCGTTCGCGTTGCAATGTGGCCTACCAGTAAGAAAAATATCACAAGGGATCAATCAAGGCTTCTCTATGTCATTCCATGACTATATCAATCAACATCGCGTAGAAGCTGTTAAGGAGCAACTCAAAACGGCTGATCTCGAAATCTATACGATACAAGGTATCGCAATGGACTGCGGATTCAACTCCAAAGCAACCTTCAACCGGATTTTCAAAACATTCACGGGCATCACGCCTACCCAATATGTGAAAAAGTTGAACTTATCATAAGCGTTCTATTCAGGTATATTTTCTTGCTGACGATACGCTTTCAGGCCTCATAACACGTGTTGAGACCTATCATCCCGTGTCATGAGACATGATGATCGATCAAGTAACTCATCTTCGATCTATCAATTTACTTCAAATTTTCTGACGCACATGAAGACTCCAATACTCATCCTTACAACATTCTTCTTATGTATCTCATCTTGTATATCACAAGTTGTCTGGACTGACAAAACAAGGATCCTACCAGATGATTTACGCAAAGTTCCAGTAGCCATTCTACTTACACATTCTACAAATCCTAACTATCCTGAACTCAATAAAGTTAAGCCTAAAAAGAAAGGAAAATACGTCTGGAAGCATTCCACTTCGATTACCGCTGTTAACAAGACACTAGAAATTGTAAAAGCGGGATCATTCATCTGGTATAGTGCGGAAGGATGGCAGCGTAATGCCGAATATAACAAACGAGACATAGCGAATCGGTTCAACTGCCCAAAAGGAATTCTCAAGAAAGGAGTCACGTATACCTATTCCCGAAACTATCGCTATGGCAATAATACATACGGAGGTGATGCACTCTGGTATGTAATCGCCAAAGATGATGACGGGAATCTATATAAAGGAATGGGCATCATAGAAACTGAATCAGAAGTCATCGATTGAGGCTCGATAAAAACTAATTTAAAATAAATTGAAATCATGAAACAGAGAATAATTCTAATTACACTACTATTCGGCTTCACAAGCACTTATGCCCAATCATTTAAGCTACTCCCTAAGACCTCCTCTCTACAATGGACAGGATATGGGGAGGTAGGAAACTTCTCGCAATCAGGAACGCTCAAATGTAAGGAAGGATCATTTCAATTAGAAACGGGTTTAATTACAGAAGGAACACTTGTGTTCGACATGAAATCCATCCAACATAGCGACAGGAAATTAGAGAACCACCTTAAGGCCGATGACTTCTTCCATGTCAAAAAGTATCCTACGGCAAGCTTCCAAATAATTTCCGACACAAGCTCCAATGTATGTGGCGTATTAACAATGCATGGAATTAGCAATAAAGTATCAATGGATATTAACATTCATGTCGAGGATGATAGGATACTTATAACGGGTATCTTATCCATAGACAGAACCAAATATGACATCAAGTATAACTCATCCAGTTATTTTCAAGACCTTGGAAACTATGCGATTAAGAATGAATTTGACATAGCCGTTGATTTGGTGTTTGCCAGAGAGTAATACCGCTAAGCATATAAAAAATTGGTCACCCTAAGCTGTAAACTGGATTATGATAGAGTAATGTTGAGTCCACTCCAGAAAGTCATAATACCGGGAAACGTCCCTTTCCGGAGTGGACTCATCATTTAATCCTTTGTTGAAATTACTGATGCTGCCTTGACTTATTTTATGACCATTGACTACTTGGATAAGCTCTGTTAATCTCTTATATGGGATAAGTTGATAGACATTTAAATAATTGACCATGGATTTTATCTTAGGGGCATACTGAACTTCTTGCTTGAGCTCTTTTGCTATCGGGCTGCTTACTGAAGTTCCACAGCATAGACATTGATAATTATAGACTAGATATTCGGTGACTTCTATTTTGGGCATGGGAATGTCCACTACTTGTCTTGATCGTGTATTTATAAAATGTAATTTCTTTGATGGACAGGATTGACAGCTCGACACAGGATGCTTCTCTATAAAATCCACCTCAGTAAACTTTGTCAACTTATTCCCCTTATGACCAGGCTACCCGCCGCACTTTTTATTCCCTCCTTTGGTTTTTGAAGGGCGGTCTGCTTTATTGAAAATGGAATCACTACTTGGAGGCTTGCTTGAATTATTACTATTCTGATTTAACTGGCGCCTCAATTATTCATTCTCTTTTTCTAAGATATTTAGCCTCCTTCGCAACTCATCAATCTCTTCGAATTGACTTTTAACCAGAGTAATGAGATTTTCGAATCGTTCTTCTAATTTCACAATCCAAAGATAACAGATACAACCTATTAAATATGTGCACAATCTGCCATGTGACCAACATACACACACCTCGTTGTGGAAAAGAAACAGTTTTTCTAAAACAAACGGGTGTGTAGTTACTAATATACGATGGATTCTCATAAGAAGAACCTCAAGGATAAACTGGATGTTAAGAATACCGCTTGTCTTGTCATGCGAAGGGTTGAATTGGGGATATTACTAATTATAAATACCGCGTAAGCTGAGGTATTTTGATCGCATAATTATCCCACTGGGATATCAATATCTTCTTCCATCGTCAAACTATTTTTTACTATTATTAAATGACTTATCAGGATATGCTGGAGGAGAAGGCACATCTCGAGGGTCCTCCTTTATCAATTCTTGAAGATGCTTTATCGCTCTATCCAATTGTGCATCTTGCCCATTAAAACTAGCATGGGGTAAATTATCAAGTTCAATATCAGGTTCAAAACCATGGCCTTCAATGAGCCATTCTCCGTCAGCATATACGCCATTCATAGGTGCTCTTGCTAAGCCATTATCACTTAGGCGGTTTCTGCTGCTGAGCCAGATTTCGCCACCCCAAGTTCTAGTACCTATAGTGACCCCAAGTCCTAATCTTCTAAACCCATCAGCGAAAGCTTCACCATCACTATATGTATTTTCATTAACAAGAACTACGATATGGCCTCTAAAAGCATAGTTCATATTCCAATAAGGTTTTCCTGATCTACTCTTCCAGAACATCCATGCTTTTCTAAGTAATTTTTCTAATATGAAGCTATCGATATTTCCCCCAAAATTATATCGCATATCAATAATCAACCCTCTTCTATCAAATACTGGATAAAACTCTCTATAAAATTGACTTATGTCATTACTGCCCATGGCTCTTAGATGTAGATAGCCTATATCATCTTTAGATTGTTCATCGACATAGAGCCGGTTTCCATATTCCCAGTCACTATATCTTAAATTATAATCACTTCCGATTGGCTCAACAATTACTTCATAGTCCGTAGCTTTTCGTTTAAGTCCAAGCCTCACCTGCTTACTCTCTTGATTCCTAATCAATTCACCAATGTCAGTTGCAGATAATGATTCAATTCCATTTATATGCGTAATCACATCTCCTTCTCGAACGTCTAAATAAGGATCATCTAACGGAGATTTTTGATCCGGATAATCTGGGTCGGTTTTATAAATGTAATCGATCTTAAAGCCTCCTTGAGTTTCGTCTCTACTAAAAAGCCCTCCGAGGTTAGCGACCGTAATGTTCTTATCGTCACTTCGCATATCACCTCCTCGCACACTCGTGTGTAAAGCCGATAGTTCTCCAACAAATCTTCCAATAAGATCAGACAGTTCATTTCGCGTTGTAACACGATCTACTAAGGGTAAGTATTTGTCATGCATTCTATCCCAATCAACCCCATGCATGTTTTTATCATAGAAGTAATCTCTTTCCATTCTCCATGCGTCAGTAAATATTTGCTTCCAATCTTCCTTTGGAGTAATTGGGAATTTCCAACCACTTAAATCAATTTTAGAATCATTCAGACTACTAATCTTACTTGTCCCAGCTGTACACATATAATAATTCATCCCCTTTCTGATCAATAGCTTTTCACCATTTCCAGTAAGATCAAAGCCATAGATGTCCGACACCATTGTCTTCAATACAACTTTTTCATTTCCAATCTTCACAAAGCTCAAATGACTTTTCGCTCCGACCCCAGTTTCACGTGAAGTCAAATAAAGGGCCTTATTATTAATCGCTAAATTCCTATAGTTTCCAGGAATGATAGGCACCGCTTCTATTCTTTCTTTGATACCATCTTGGTCTATGATGACTTGAACATCACCTTCTTCCTTGTCTTTTTTATCTTTTTTAGAAAAAAGCTCATCACTTGATCTAAAGGGAGATCTCATGTTTTTTTGAAGCGCTATGTGGTAAATTTTTTCACTTGCATCAAAATAGGGCTCTGGCTGTCTTGGGCCCCAAGGACTACCAACAAGAGTGGTAAAGCTTCTATCAGAAATAAAATAAATAAATTGACCATCAGGACTCCATCTCGGATTAAAACTATTAGCCCGATCTGTAGTTAGTTGAAAACTTGAATGGGTATCAACATTGTAAATTACAATCTGCAACATTGTATTATTCGCCGCTTGCACAAAGGCCAGCCACTTGTTATCTGGTGACCAGGAGAAATCTCTTATCCCTTCTTGATTGGTAGAAACTTTAGTACTCCCCCCTGTTGCCATATCAGCTATATACATATTGCTCTCTAAATCATCATAGGCGATCCACTTTCCATCAGATGAAGGTATTCCTTCGTACCTTAGTAAATCTCCATCGCTTGTAATTCCCTTTTGCTCTCCTAAACCATCAGAAGACATGGTGACAAATTCAAATTCTCCACTTTCATCTGAAAGTGCGATTAGGTCTTTGTCATCATGAGAGAAAGTGGCATCTCGATAGCGAACATTTGACTTATTGGCAAATGAAACTGGACGCCCTTTCTTAACAGGCATCACAAAGACTCTACCTCGGGCAGTAATAGCTATTTTATCCCCATCACTACTTGGATTAACAGAGGTAATGTAGCGAGCAGGTTTTTCTTCCCACTTTTCTTTTAGCTGATTGAGATCAGATGCGAGTGTGATATTTATCTTACTGGATTTATCCCTTGATATATTATAACTCCATAGATCAGCACCTCTTTGATAAACAATTGTGGTATTGTGGACATTTGCATATCGGACATCAAAATCGACGTGCTCTGTATGTTGTCTTACGTCAACACCTTCATGATTCATGGACCAAATATTCATAGTTCCATCTCTATCTGAGATAAAGTAAACCCTATCTCCAGATACCATAGGATGATGGCTCTCTCCTGTATAATCTTTGGTGAGCTTGACTGCTTCGCTCGTTCCATCTTGAAACTTCCAAATCTGTCTTGCCGTCCCCCCTTTATATCTCTTGGTAACATTGCGGTGATCCGCTGGTCTCACGAAATACATCGTGTTTTGCGCTCCATCAAAACTAGCCTCACTGGCCTGATCTAAAGGGATGTGTGTCCTCTCTTTAGAATCTATATCTATCTTGACTAATCGCAGATCAGGCTTTTTATTGTAAGCCCTTGTTGCATATACAAGCTCATTATCCGAAGTCCATGCAGTTGCCACAGAGGCATCCCGCTCATATGTCCAGCGAATTGGTATACCTCCATTTACTGGCATCGTATATAATTCCCTCGGGCCTTCATAGCTCGCTGTAAAAAGAATGGACTGGCCATCTGGTGAAAAGATGGGATATTGCTCGTTTTCTGCGTGGGTCGTTAAGCGTTGGGCTACACCACCACTAGTTGTTACTGTCCAGATATCACCTTCAGCACAAAAAACGATTTTATCATTATGCACATCAGGAAATTGATAATATCCCTCAAAACCTTGCGCCATGCTATGATGAATACAGGTAAGAGAAATAACACTAATACAGATCCAAATTGTAAATCGCTTTATTGACATCTATTTATTTTTTTGCACTCAGAAATTTTGAAAATCATCAGAACTTTCTCTCTGTCTTCTCGTGAGAACGTTATCCATCAACCAAAGTAAGGTAAACTTTCATACTCTCCCTCCACAGATAATTAAGCACCATTAGCTATACATCTGAATTTTGAGAAATAAGTGACTATACATAGATCTCTAAAAGATTATTAGATTCGTATATATGGACTACGCCGAATATTAGTTTCTCTTCCGATCAATGTTCGATTGATTTCCCTATCAATAAAAAAGACCTTTATTGGATTTGTTGGTTGTAGCAGATACTTAGTAATTGCGATAGAATCAACAACAGAAATCAGATGCTATTAATGTCTGTAAACCTCTGATAACACACTTGAATTAATTCCATTATTAAACTATGGAACTAATATTGAGATAGGATCTTTAAACTCAGACAGATTAGTTCTTCCAGAAGAGATATATTTCAAATACTATGAGTATTCATCTCTATACGAGAGTCTGCTTATGTATCTTTATTAGTCGTGCGTTCTTTGCCAGCGACTTTAACAATTACACTATACGTATCTGCTGAAACTGAGCGTTTAAGACTTCCTCTTAATCCTCCTCCGCCATTGGTGAGATTGAATGGTTCATCAACTTTAGGATCCCAATTTATTCCGTGTATTCCAGAAACAGCACTTGGGTTTGAACTTCATGCTTTTGTAGGTTATGCCGTTAATAAAGAGTTCTTCCTAAAGATATGTATCAGAGATCGTATAAATCATAAAGTTGGACAAAAGTTGCAAAACCTTATAATAAGAAATAGCACTATTCGAGAAAATAATCTTTCATTGAAAATATCGATATAGGGATATTTTAATTTATGCATTAGCAACATTAACTATAAGTATAAAAATCAAAAATCTATCTAATAAGGAAGAGTGGATTGTTTTGGACTTAAAGAATATGCAGCATCAAGTAGCACTATTTTTAAAATCCATAGAGAAAAAAAGACTCTGATTTTGATATGGAAAAACTAAAGTGGTACGAAGATGTTTTTAACTATTACCATAATCAGCTCTTGCCTGCATTACAGGAAAGCGCAGAAATGGAAGAGAGACACTTGAAAATATTGAAAAATAATCCAGATGATGGGTTTTCACCATTGACAAAAGAAGTGAAGTATCATCAGGCCCTCTATAATGATTTTTCAAAAATATTTGAAGAGTTTTATAGCGCTTTCCATGATTTTACTCATTAATTCCAATAAGAGATTTTTTTTAGTGAAGCACTGTTTAGAAAATAACGAAGCAATGCATGCATAATAGAAAGTTAAAACTGCCTATGCTGGCAGGTAGGCTAATCTCGTTTTTACAATGAGAAATCTGGTTCAACACCTTGCTCTGAGCTGTATACCTATAATTGGAATATTGCGACTGCTCGTGAACTTCTTAAGCAATTTAGCATGGAGTATCCATTTGCAATAAGAAGGAAACTGAATAAAATCGCTATAAGATGTTTCATACAAAACATTTAAAGAAAAAAATGAACGTAAAAATCATTTGACAGTAATGTGAACTATTGCATCTCAATGACGTTCTAATTCGCACTGGGCCGGAATTGAATAAAACATGGCCTAACCTACATTATTCATTAGAAGAGTTAAATCACAAAATTATGTCACAAGTAAAAGTAAAACCCTGAAGGTAAGACCGCCTTCGTTAGTGGATCAAATCGAGGAATAGGAAAGGCCATTACAATTGAATTGTTAGAAAAAGGCGTAAAAAAAGTCTATGCCGGTGCACGAAATGTCTCCACATTAAGTGAATTACAAGCCACATACGGAGATCGGCTTGTTCCCATAGCACTTGATGTTACTGATGAAGCTTCTACCAAAGCAGCAGCCGCAAAAGTTAGTGAATTAGATATTCTGGTAAATAATGCAGGTGTGTTTTCTTTAGGAAAGATTTTTTCAGACTTAGCGAATAGTAGTTTGAAGCAAAATCTGGACGTAAACGTTTGGGGACTAATTAATGTATCCAATTCGCTTGTGAATCAATTGAAAAAAGATAGTGAAACTGCCATTGTAAATATTGCCTCTGTAGCAGGCTTAGCAAACATGCCTATGGCTGGCACATACTCTGTAAGTAAGGCTGCTGTGCATAGTATCACACAAGGGATGCGAGGAGAACTGGCCAATACCAACACACTTGTAGTAGGAGTATATCCTGGCCCTATAGATACCGATATGGCTGCAGGTCTCGATATGCCCAAAGACACTGTAGAGAATGTAGCTCGAAATGTTGTTCAAGGTTTAATGAATGGAGCAGAAGACATCTATCCAGATGCCATGTCTGAGCAAGTGGGCGCAGCATATGCGACAACCCCAAAAGGTGTAGAGAAGCAATTTTCTACTTTTCTATAAATGACGTATTTATAATATAAGCATTTAAAGAGCGTGGTTTTTACCGCGCTCTTTTTCATTATTAAATAATCGTAACTATAACAACTCTTGACAAATGATAATTTCAATCTTTTTTTGCCGATCCCTAAATGTTAAAAATATTGAAGTTTTGTTTATTCCTTTTAGCGGGAAGGGCGCAGGGCCCAGCAAAAAAATCAACTTCTGAGTCTGTAGTTACAAATATTCAAAACTTGTCCTGATTTACTCCGTCCAAAAATGACCAACAGAATAGGTTCTCGCTCGGCCACTAATAATCACGCGATCCTTTCTATTCTCACAATACAACTCTCCTCCTCTTTGTGACAATTGTCTTGCTTCTAATTTCTGCTTATTCAGTTTCCGTGCCCAGTAAGGAATTAGGGAACAATGGGCAGAGCCTGTTACTGGATCTTCTAAAATAGACGCTTGCGGAGTAAAAAATCGAGAAACAAAGCCACACTCCTCCCCTGCTGCAGTAACAACCACTCCTCCTGGATCCAAGTTAATTTGATCAAATACCTGTCTGTTAATTTTTATATTGCGTATGTCTTCTACAGAATTATAGACTAATAGATAGTCTCGAGCCTTTAGGATTTCAACAGGTTGGATACTCAAAGCATTCTCTATAACCTCAGGAAGTACAGCACTAAAAGGCATTCGCGCAGGAAAATTAAGATGATATAAATCATCCTCAACCTCTACTTTTAACATCCCACTTGCCGTTTCAAATACAATTTCATTACTCTTATAATTTAGAATTTTCGCAAGCACGTGCGCTGTTGCAAGTGTAGCATGTCCACATAGATCCATTTCGATTTCGGGAGTAAACCACCGCAAATGGAATACATCTTCCTTTCTTACAAAAAATGCTGTTTCGGCGACTGCATTCTCCCTTGTTATACTCAATAACAACTCGTCGGACAACCACTCGTCCAATGGCACCACACAAGCAGGATTCCCACCAAAAAGCTTCTCAGTAAATGCGTCTATTTGATAAAACTGAAGTTGCATAGATTAAATTTCAGTGTTGAACTATAAGTTAAACAAGATGCAAAAAATAAATGATCTCGACAAGAAATAAAAGTTGACTATATTGATTTCGTATTTGCAATTCAACCCACAAATGAAGTACATAGGCACTATACTAATCATATTTGAGCCCACTCCGAAAAGTCCCTAATCAATCATATGTCATATACTTATAATAAGTGAGAAAAAGTTTCTAGATTGCTTTCATGTTTAAGCGTAGTAGA
>JBLIDB010000043.1:0-25695 GCA_047634015.1 Saprospiraceae bacterium | reverse complement strand
AGATGAACACACCAAATTTGTCCCTCGCAAGGGAGAAAAAAGTGAAGTGAAAATGCAGCGGTTCAATACCACGGTGAATATTATAACTGAGATAACACCCCCATTTATACTTAAAGCAGCAAAAAAGATATTTCTGAAATCTACTTAGTAAGGGTAAAACAATGTCTAAATCACCAATTTATAATTCCACATTTACTTAGGCATATGAGGCGTAATAAATTCCTTTTCGATTTCTCTCCAGAGAGGACTGTCTCGCTTTGGAGGCGCGTAGCATTCAAGTTCAGAAACTCCAGTTCCTTTGATGTAGTAAGCATGCAGATCAATACTCCGATCTTTATTTCCACGTCGTGATCCATACTTCACATCTCCTCTTATAGGTCTCCCTATTTGAGCCAACTGCGCCCTTATTTGATGGAATCTTCCTGTTTTTAAAGTTATTTCTACGAGATCGACATGGTCATAACTCTTTATAACCCTATAGCTGAGTTCGCCCTTCTTATACCCTTCCATAGGTTTCCTTGAGAGCAAGGCTTTTTTCCGCTGTCCATCACGCTTCAGCCAATGGCTCAAGTCTCCTGATTGCTTTTCAGTTTTGGCCGTTAGGGCCATATATTTTTTAGTCCACTTGATATCTCCCTCTAATTTTTTCAAGCCGACCACAAGAACACCACTTACGGGTTGATCTAATCGATTATGCAAATGACAGGGTTGTTTCTCACTGATCACAACTTCGCTCAATATATCAGGCTGGTCAGAAGGATCCTTCTGGGAAAGTATTCCTGAAGGTTTATTCATAACCAGAAAGTTCTCGTTCCTGTAGATCGTTAGATCCAAAATATTAAGCTGACTAAGGGATTTCTTCATAATCTATATCTATTGTATCCTCTGACTGAGAAGTATCCGCGGGTTTTACATTGTTTCCACCTCGCAAAGCAGGAGGTATGACCATGCGATACAGCAGATAGATACCAACAGCAATGGTAATTATTTTAAACATATTCTTGAATTCATGAAGATCTTCGTTTCAACACATATAAAATAGAACACGCCTTATCGACATTACTTCTCTCCTTCAAATATGCGCCGAAGCCTCTAAAGAGACCTCTAATTTGCCAAAAGTTAACGCTTTTATTTCTTTGACTAAGCATAGAAATATAAAAAGGATCAAAAGGCAATTGATATTTAGCTTCTAAGTCATAGCCTTTTTTGTTCGCCAAGGTTTCCATCGATGAAGGAGAAAAGTGCCATAAATGTTTCGGCACATCCCACCCATTCCAATACTCCTCAAATGCTTTTTTTGCTGCAGAGGTATAATTGGGAACTGCTATAAAGAGTGCACCATCTTTCTTGAGAACTTTATTTATTGTTTCAAAATAAGCATCAATCTCATGGATGTGTTCTAAGACATGCCACATGGTAATCCCGTCAAAAGACCCTTCTTCAAAATTACGCATAGCCTCCATAGAATGGAGTTCTATGCCCAGTTTCTCCGCGGCCGTTTTACGAGCGCCGGGCTCTGGTTCTACACCTGTAATCTTATAGTCTTGGATTTGCATATAGTTGACAAAGTATCCTGTCCCTGCTCCCAGATCTAATAGTTGGCGTCCTGTTATGTGCGCCTTTATCCATTTCTCCTTTCTTACAAACATCCAATCTCGGACCTTGTGATATAATTTATCCACTACGGATTCAGCAGCATCGGCATGGGACATATAATTATCAAAATTATAGTATTTCCCCATCTCTTCTTCCGAAGGAGCATCCTGAGTTAAAGCGAAAGAACAATCTTGGCAAACCTCAACTTCATACGTCTCTCCCGAATAGGGGATATCCGTCACCTTCATGTGCGGGAACAACTTTGTTGAGCTACATATAGGACATTTATCTATATGGATTGTCTTCATGAAATATCAAATTTGTAACTGTTAAACGCTTAAATTTTCAATTTGCAAACATAGTTCAAAGCTATGAAGTGATTTAAGAATACAATGACTATCTACGAGTAAAGCATTAGAACATTGAACTTCAGCAAGTTTTTGTCCCGTAGCTGCGCCTATAACACTCAAAATAAGCTTTGTCAACAATCATAAGCCTCCACATTCGCTTTAGCACTCCATTCTTAAATCATCACAAAAATTATTTAAGAACTAATGATAGATATGTTATTCAATGATTTATCGAGGTTTTCTTGAGCATAATTAAATTTCGAATTTGTGAGCATCCCCTTTTTCGCAAAACGTGAAACGATCGCTATTTTTAAAATCAAATATGCATATCTGAATCCATTTACGTAGGAGATTTCATCTCCGTAAAAAGTAGGAATCGGTCGCTCAACAATTCTTTGATTTGTGTCTATACATTGGATAATAATTTCTGTATCAAAATCATAATAATTCGAATTATTGCCAAAAGGTATAGCGCTCAAAGAATCAACACCATATAGTCGATACCCAGTATGAAATTCAGCAAGTCTAACTCCGAGCAATAAATTGAGAATCCAAGTTAATATCTGATTCCCAACCCACTTGTATAGAGGCATTCCACCTTTAAGGGCTTCCCGTTTATTGATCATCCGTGAACCAAACACTATATCTGCCTGACCTTCCTTGATAGGAGTCAATAATGTTCCCAGTAATTCAGGAGCATATTGGCCATCACCATGCAGCAATACCACAATGTCAAACCCCTTTTCGATTGCGTACTTATAGCCTACCTTTTGATTTCCTCCGTATCCTAAGTTTATTGGGTTAGAAATCACTGTCAGCTTTACATCTTTGTAAGCTCCTTTTATCCGCAGACTTTTCTCAAAAGTGCGGTCCTCGGATGAGTCGTCAATTATCAGGATCTCATAATTATCACTCCGTAGGATGTGTTCAGGGATTCTACGTATCACCCCTTCTATATGCTTTTCAGCATTATAAGCCACTATAAAAATGAGCACCTTTTTGTTATTGATCTTTTTCTCTTGCACCGTTAGAT
The DNA here is from genome assembly GCA_047634015.1 of Saprospiraceae bacterium. GTDB lineage: Bacteria > Bacteroidota > Bacteroidia > Chitinophagales > Saprospiraceae > JAJRXG01. Next base: position 22,716 of record JBLIDB010000043.1, on the reverse strand, counting down.
TACTTCTTAAGCCTAAACATAATACTCCGTAAATAATATTTTATTACATAGGCTTCCCTGTATTAGCCAATCTTCCATTAATCAAGCGTTAACAAATACATTAATGATACAATAATATGTTTCTTTGCAGTCTCATAATATTTATATGTCAGGAACGGCAGAAAGGGTTGGTTATACATCTGCAGCAGATAATTATGTCTTCAATAGGCAGCTAAGGGCTTACAAGCTTACCAAAGAGCAGATAAGTGGAAAAATTCTGGAAGTCGGCAGTGGTATTGGCTATGGTATAAAAGAATTAGCTCCTATTGCAGAAGAATATATTGCATTGGATAAATACGAGACAGAGGTAGATCAAAAACGCTATCCGAATGTCAAGTTCATCCAAGAGGTTATTCCTCCTTTCGCATCATTTGAGAATGATACTTTTGACTTTGTAGTCTGTTTTCAAGTAATAGAACATATCGAGGAAGATGTTGAGGTCATTGCTGAAATCAAGCGTGTATTGAAGCCTGGAGGAAAACTATTTATGACAACTCCGAATATCAATACCACCCTTACAAGAAACCCTTGGCATATCCGAGAATACACTACACCAGAATTTGAGTCTTTGATTGGTTCTTCATTTCAGAAATTTGATCTCAAAGGAATATACGGTAATGATGTAGTGATGCAGTATTACAATGACCACAAGGCATCCCTTCATAAGATCTTGAAGTATGATGTGTTTAACTTACAATATAGATTACCGAGCTGGATATTGCGATTGCCCTATGACTTTCTAGATAGGGTGAATCGCCATAAATCCCATAACGCTAATCCTGGCCTTTTAGCCCAAATAGATTCTGAGAGTTTTTATCTCGAAGATGTATCAGACCAATGTTTAGACTTCTTCGTTATCGCAGAGGCTTAAATAAAAATTTAATTGCATAGCATTTACAACTATGAATCTCAATAAAATATTAAAAATTTCAGGTGGTATAGTTTTCACTATTGCCACTATCGTTTTTCTTCTTACGGCTGAACGAACCGGCAGTCTATGGGACTGTGGGGAGTTTATTTTGGGTGCGTATAAATTACAAGTAGTTCACCCACCTGGTGCACCTCTTTTTATGTTAGTAGGTCGACTTTTTACCCTTGTGGGAGACCTTGTCTCTTCCAATCCATCGAATATTGCATTTGCTCTTAATATAATGTCCAGCCTCTGTACCGCTGCTGCTGCGACCTTCGTAGCCTGGTCAACAGTTCGGTTTTCATCATTATTTTTTGGTGGACGAAATAAGCAAACTTATGACCAAGGAACTTCCATATCACTAATTGGATCTGGGGTAGCGGCGGGATTAGCAACTGCTTTTTGTACTTCTATTTGGTTTTCCGCAGTAGAAGGTGAAGTATATGCTATGTCTACAATGTTTACTGCGATGACTGTTTGGGCGGTAGTGAAGTGGTACACATTACCTAAGGAGAATGACCGTTGGCTAATATTTGCCATTTATGCCGCTGGACTTTCTATAGGAGTTCACTTATTGAGCTTATTAACCTTCCCTGCGTTGGCGATTCTTGTATATGTAAGGAAATCTAAAAAAACATCTTTATTCGGGATTTTAAGCGCTACTGCAATAGGAGCGGCAATTGTTCCTTTCGTACAAAAATTCATTGTCAGTGGAATTCCATCAATGTGGCAGAGCTTTGATATATTTCTAGTAAATAGCCTAGGACTTCCGTACCATTTTGGTATCATTCCTACCTTATTAGTAATTGGTGCTATTCTATATTTTGTATTACGCTACGCCAAGAAAAAGAATAACAAGACGATTGAATTAGTCGCCATTGGAACGTTGATGACGATCATAGGGTTTTCAACTTTTGGCACTATTCCTATTAGAGCGAATGCTGACACTCCGGTAAATATGAATGTACCGAGTGATGCCGCGCGTATGTTGCCTTATCTTAATCGGGAACAATATGGTGAAAGACCGCTTTTATACGGTCCTCATTATGAAGCATCTCCGGTCAAATACGATAGAGTAGAAAGAAAAGGTCGTGTTTCATTTCCTCCGTACTTAGATGAAGCTCCTAATAGCGAATATGTTCCAGTAGATGAAAAGATAACCCCGGTTTATAAAGCAAGCGATAAGATGTTATTCCCAAGAATCGCACATGGAGAGATGGGACGTCCTGGCCTATACAAACAATGGTATCAGCATATGTTTAATGGAGACCCGCAGCCAAGTTTTGGTTTCAATATTGCATTCTTCTTACGATATCAGATAGGATGGGTTTATTCCAGATATTTCATGTGGAACTTTGTCGGAAGGCAGAATGGGGAACAAGGGTTCAATAATTGGGATAAGTCTTCAGGACATTGGGCATCAGGAGTAGAATTTGTTGACGAAGCAAGACTCTATAATATGGATAAGCTTCCGGAGACTAAGAAAAACCATAAAGGAACTAATAGTTATTTCTTCCTCCCATTGATATTTGGATTAATAGGTCTCTTTTACCAAGCCTCTAAATCTAAAAATGAGTTTTATACCCTCGTTATATTATTTTTAATTACTGGAATTGGAATTATACTTTATACCAATAGTCCTCCTAACGAACCGCGAGAACGGGACTACGTCTTTATTGGAAGTTTTTTCACTTTCTGTATGTGGATAGGAATGGCCATTCCTGCATTGTATAACATGGCGCTAGAAAAACTTAAGATAGGAAGTGTACCTTCTGCTGTTCTTGCTTCTATTTTAGTCTTGACAGCTCCGTTTATTATGGCGTTTCAAAACATTGACGACAGTGGAAGATCAGAGCACCGAGCATCTAGTGATTATGCTAAAAACTTCCTAAATTCTCTTGAGGAGAATGCCATCATCTTCACCTATGGCGATAATGATACCTATCCATTGTGGTATGTACAAGAAGTAGAAAATGTAAGAACGGATGTTCGAATCGTAAATCTTAGTTTAATAGCTGTCGACTGGTATATTAATAAGCTTCGGAGAAAAGTAAATGACTCGGAGGCGCTGAAATTAACAGTCCCTGCAACGGCCTATCGAGGGAACCAAAGGAATCAGCTTCCATTCTTTAATGGGGGAAAGGAAGAAACAGCACTTCCGTTAGCAGATGTATTGAAATTTATAGGAGAAGAACACCCTGTAGGGGGATCTTCTATGCAATTCAAATCATATGTTCCAACACACCAATTATACATCCCTACCAATTACGAAGCTGCAAGGCGATTGAATATGTATAACCCAGCGGATTCCATTGCCATTGAATCTGATATCCGCATAACATTTGGAGAATCGAAAGGATGGCTAACAAAAGATGACTTGGCAATAATGGATGTGATCGCATCAAATATCTGGGAACGGCCGATATATTTTGCTACTACATGTAAGAATGAAAAATTACTTGGATTGAATGATTATATGCAATATGAAGGCTTGGCCTTGCGCATTGTACCTATTAAAACACCTAGTGACAGATCACTTTCTATCTATGGTAGTGGTCGTGTTGATACTGAAGAGGCGTATGATAATATCGTTAATAAGTTCGTCTGGGGTAATTTTGATAAGAAGGAGCTATTCGTGGACAACTCTTATGGCGCCGCTGTTCAAGCACATCGTATGGTAATGATGCGAACAGCTGAGGCATTATTAAAGGAAGGTCAAAGACAAAAATCTATTGATGTATTAGACAAATACTTCGAAGGGTTTCCTCATATGAATTTCCCTTATGATGCAAGTACTTCTACATTTATTCAGTTATACATGCAAGCAGGAGACTTGGAAAAAGCAAAATTCCACGGTCGTATTCTGGCAACAGAGACTGCAGACTTCTTAGAATTTTATAATGACATAGATCCTGATGTTGTGCAGACAAGTTTTGCTTCCGATATGGCATATCGTCAAAGATCAGTAAATACTCTTTTGAGCTTTCTACCTGCATTAAAGGATGAAGCTTTTAAGAAGGAGATCGAAGACCTTTTGAATCCATACAGAGCAACTCAAGTTCCTAACTAAAGAGAATGATTAAGAGAATTGCCTTAGGGGGTGACCATGCAGGTTACGAATTAAAAAAAACAGTAGTCACATATCTTACAAGTCTTGGGATCACCGTTGAAGATAAGGGTCCCCATACACCGGATTCAGTGGATTATCCTGATTTTGTTCATCCAGTATGTGATCTTGTATTGCAAAAGGAAGTTGATCTGGGTATTCTTATTTGTGGAAGTGGCAATGGCGTGGCTATTACAGCGAACAAGTATGATGGTATTCGATGCGGGTTATGTTGGACGCCAGAGTTAGCCAGTCTAACGCGTCAACATAACAATGCGAATATACTTGCCATACCGGCGAGATTTATCGAAGAAGAGACGGCAATAGCTACCATCAAATCGTTTCTGACGAGTATGTTTGAAGGTGGACGCCATGAGCGCCGTGTAAACAAGATAGTCCCTCTTCGGAGTTGCTAAGTAAACGAATGCTAAAGAAGAGCGGACAAAAGGAAACTTTAGCACGAATTTTGAACTGTAATCTATTAGTGCGTCCATTGACCACTTAGAAATAGAATCTTCATAATATGAAAATCTTCAGCATCTCTTTTGTAATGGCATTGGTTATTGTCCTTATTCCGACTATAAGTAACGGTCAATACGTCAGTGGCAAATTTATACCAGATAGAACTAAGGACTTAGGTAAAGACATGTCCGACTGGTCTTACAAACTGAGCACTACTATAAATACTGCTGATCTTAAAAAACATATATTCACCTTGGCCTCAGATGAATTTCAAGGTAGAGAAACAGGTGCTCCTGGAAATGATAAAGCCGCGGAATATATATCAAACGTATTTGCAAAACTCCATCTTCCAGAAGTAGGACCTGATGGCGCTTATTCGCAGAAAGTTGCATTCTCTTTCATTTCATGGGCAGCGTTAAAGTTATCTATGAATGGTAATTCTTATCGCAATTTGAGAGATTTTATCGCATTCCCGCAATTTAGCAAGGACCAAAAAATCAAAAAGGGAGAAGTTGTATTTATAGGGTATGGAATAGATGACGAAGCATATTCTGACTACAACGGTGTAAATGTAAAAGATAAAATCGTAGTGGCATATGATCGGGAACCCATTAATATAGAAGGTAATTCTCTAATCTCTAATGATGTGCAATATTCAGAATGGAGTGATGATTGGCACCTTAAGAGCAAAGCGGCTCAAAAGCACGGGGCAAAGGCGCTAATGATCGTTTCTAATGATATCAAAGGTCTCATCAATAAAAACCGCCGATCATTAGTAAATAAAATCACGCTATTGGGCAAACATAGTGCTCCTGAAGATGAAGCTAACACACTCTTTATTTCTCCCGAGCTTGCTAAAAGCATATTGGGTGATAAAGTAGAATCTATTATAGCAATGAGAGATAAATTAAGAACATCTCAAAAAACTATGGAAGCAGTTATACTTGATACCAAGATTAACTTGGATCAAAAAGTAGAGAATGAAGTTTTGCTTGGGCAAAACCTTTTAGGCTTCATAGAAGGTAGTGACCTTAAGGATGAACTTGTAATTGTCTCTGCCCATTACGATCATGTTGGAATAAAAGGTGCCGAAGTGTACAATGGGGCTGATGATAACGCTTCTGGAACATCTACTGTCCTTGAAATCGCAGAAGCACTTCAACTCGGAAAACTTATGAAAAACGGACCTCGTAGAAGCGTCCTCTGCCTTATGATGACTGGTGAAGAAAAGGGGCTTCTCGGATCTGAATATTACGTGGAAAACCCTGTTTATCCTATTGAAAATACGATCGCAGATGTCAATATCGACATGGTCGGAAGATGGGGAGAAGAATATCAAGGGACCACAGAACCCTATAATTATGTGATTGGATCTGACAGGCTGAGTATGGATTTACACAATATCAATGAAGCCATGAATCAGAAGTATAGCCAAATGTTAATGGACTATAAATACAATGACGAAGCAGATCCTAATAGGTTCTACTTCCGTTCTGATCATTATAATTTTGCCAAAAAAGGTATTCCAGCTATCTTCTTTTTCAATGGCGTACATGAAGATTATCACAGACTTACCGATACACCAGATAAGATCGACCTCAGCTTAATGGAAACAAGAGGACGTCAGATTTTCCATACTGTTTGGGAATTGGCTAATCGTGATCAACGTATTCAGCTGAATTCCACTTTGAATGGGCAATAGAGTCGGTATAGCATTTCTATCTATTCTCCACAACCTATAGGAGAACCCGGAGGCAGCTTTGCTACCTCTGGCAGTTTCACTGACGTTGGGTCATCCATTGCTTTCTCTAAAAGATAAAGTAATCGCTTAGCAGTATCGTTATCCTCTTGGAGGTACTTGGACTTCAACGTCTGAATTACTCCTTGCACAATAGCTGCAACAGAAGGATCTACTTCAGAATTTATCGTTTTCTCAAGCAAATGCATCAAGTAAGTTTGTTTAACAATCGACTCTAGAGCCCGGCTGTAATTATTATTGGTATTCTGTTCGAAAAGGTGATCTCCTACTCTATTGAGATATTCTGTTAGACTCATAGGATGCCCATGAGCGGCATGGTGCCTATGGATACGAGTCAATCTATCCTTATGCGTCATCATTCCTATTGCCGTATTAGCATAACTCTGTGCGGGAGCGAGTGCATCAAAAGCCAAATTCGTTCCTGATGTAAATGTTTCTCTATCTCGACTATAGCCAAAAGCTGGTGGCGGAATCATGGAAAGTAAGCCCTCAGGCAATACCAATTCCTTCGCATTTAGGGTGTTTAGAATGGCTTGGATAGCAGTCCCTTGTGTTTGTATACCGACTGGAGCTACAACTGGATCATTACCATCTCCTTTAACTGCGTATGTATAAGATAATCCTCCAATCAATTTAGCGGTAGCTTCTACTTGATACCGATGCATCAGATATACAGGTACAAGTATTTTTTCCAATTCTGACAAGGGCGTTCCAGTAGTAATACTTGCAGAACCCAAACGACGTAAGGCATTCTGTCTCAACTTCATTAATCTATTAAGTTCATTCCCCGGATTCTTTCCACTATCCCATAAATGCGCTTGTGGATGCGCTCCTCCAAGCGGGCGGGCATCACGATCAGAAATAAATTGATGACCTTCTTTCTGAGCCTTCATTATGATATCCTTTAACCCTAAATCTTCTGCCGTTTGAGAAGCATAATCTCTATATCCGTAGTCTATAGTAACCTTATCCCAATCTCCGATTTTAATATCATAAGCCTTAGACATATCAATTGTTCCATCACTATTCAGCAAAATCGATGGGTGTGGATAGTCCATTACCGAAGCGCGATCCTTGACACTTGCCGCAAAATTATGCGCCAGACCTATAGTATGGCCTATTTCATGCGCGGCCAATTGCCGTAACCTTGCTAATGCCAATGCTTTCATCTGCTCATTATTAGTATCATTTTCCCCGTAAGGAGAAAGTATTCCTTGAGCAATAAGGAAATCTTGTCGAACTCTCAATGAACCAAGAGACACATGACCTTTTAATATTTCTCCAGTTCTTGGATCAATTACTGATGCACCGTATGACCAACCTCTTGTGCTACGATGTACCCATTGAATCACATTATATCGCACATCCAGCATATCCGCTCCAACGGGTAATTCTTTTACTTGAAAAGTACCAGGTGCATATCCCGCAGCTTGATACGCCTGATCCCACCATCGACCACCTTCCATCAGAGCAGATTTTACTGGATCAGGACAACCTGGGTCCATATAGTAGATGATTGATTCTACAGCTTCACTTATTGCAGCGTTAGGATTTTTCTTATCCAATCGGTGTCTCACGATCCAGCGCTTCTCAATAGGAGACTCAATTGGCGTGGCATAATCATAATAAGACATTGCGTTAAAACCACAAAAGGGATGAAATGCTCGCGGGGTATAGCCATTATCTGGCAATCTTATAAAGCTATGATGCTGGCGAACGGTCACTGACTTAGGACTCGGTGTTACACTTTTGATAAATGATCCTGTCGGGTCTCCTCCAAATGTTAATAGTGCTTCGAATTCTGAGTTATCCGGAAATGCCTTTGTCCTGTCCATCCATACAGCAGACCTATTCGCATCAAGTTTATATGTCCCTTGCTTGGCTGACATTAATCTGTCGGCAACACCATGAGCGTCTCTGATAAGAAAAGGTGTGAGGTCAATTTTTATTTTTCCTCCTTCATTACTTTCGATTTTAAAGGCCGCTAAAACAGACTGAGCAAATGCTTCCTTGACAGATTTTTTTTCAAGTTCGTTATCACTTTCTGCTCTGTAATCAAGATTTTTCTGGATGAGGAAGATTTTATTACCCAGTTTTTGCCATTCCACTACCTTTTCTCTTCCGAGTTGCCCTCTATCTAGACCGATATCATTAGAGCCTATTCCCGCTGATAAAGAAGGGACATATAGAAACTCTTGATTTAATTGATTGGAATTAAGGAGTACATAGACTTTGCCTTCATCTTCATCGTATTCTAAATCAACAAACCCCTTTTGAACTTGAGAAAATGAGATTTGGGTAAGGAGTAGTAGGCCTAAAATCAAGATATTTTTAATCATTATTATCATTTATTCTAATCAATTGGCTGATTAATTCTGCCACCAAGATAAGAAGGACTAATGATAATGAACTAAAATCAAGCTTATTTGAAAAGAGAAGGCCTTATCGAATTTATCAACAAGGCCTTCTAAGTAATTTTTAGTTAATACTCCTAGTTATACAAGAACATAGATCTATTCCTTACCAACTCTCGGAAGTAGGGATCTGTAGTGTCCTTTATAAAGCGTATCATCTCTCCTGTAGACTTCATTTCAGGTCCAAGGCGTTTGTCGACATTCGGAAATTTATCAAAACTGAATACAGGCACTTTAATCGCGTACCCATCCATCTTATTGATCATCTCAAAGTCCTTCAGCTTATGCGTTCCGAGCATAATTTTAGTAGCAATATTGAGGTACGGCATATTATATGCTTTAGCAATAAAAGGAGTCGTTCTTGACGCTCGGGGATTTGCTTCTATTACGAATACTTGCTCTGCTACTCCATTGCGTTCTGGACGAATGGCAAACTGAATATTTATTAAACCACGGATATTCAGAGCCTTAGCCAATTTGAACGTATACTCCTTCATAGTCTCAATCGCATGCTCACTCAAGCTAAATGGCGGTAAGACTGCTGAACTATCTCCAGAATGAATTCCTGCAGGTTCGATATGCTCCATGATACCCATGATATGTACATCATCTCCATCACAAATCGCATCTATCTCCGCTTCATTCGCTCGCTCCAAGAATTGATCAATAAGCACTTTATTATCTGGCATGTGTTTAAAGATGCTCAACACTTGATTTTCGAGCTCTTCATCATTGATAACTATCTTCATTCGCTGCCCGCCCAATACATAAGATGGTCGCACCAACACTGGGTAGGAAACACGCTTAGCAATGTCTATGGCATCCTCCGCTGTATCAGCAACTCCATATTCAGGATATGGAATATCCAGTTCTTTCAATAAATCTGAAAAGGCCCCTCTATCCTCGGCTAAATCAAGGCTTTCGTATGAAGTACCTATAATTTTTATTCCTTTCTTAGCGAATGTCTCCGCCAGCTTCAATGCAGTCTGACCACCTAACTGCACGATGATTCCTTCAGGTTGCTCTAATTCAATTATTTCTTGGATATGCTCCCAGTATACTGGTTCGAAATATAGCTTATCCGCTACATCAAAATCAGTAGAAACGGTCTCTGGATTACAATTAATCATAATAGATTCATAGCCCTCTTCTTTGAGCGCGAGTAATCCATGCACGCAGCAGTAGTCAAACTCGATTCCTTGCCCGATTCTATTCGGTCCAGCACCTAATACGATGATTTTTTTAGGGTTTTTACTTGGAAAACTTTCATTCTCTTGATCGAAAGTAGAATAGAAGTATGGCGTCTGTGCTTCGAATTCCGCCGCACAGGTATCCACCATTTTAAAAGTTCGCTTAATACCGAGTTTCATTCGTCTTTCTGTGACCTTCTCTGTATCAACTCTTAGCAGCCAGGCGATTTGAGCATCTGAATATCCTGCCTCTTTTAACTTTCTGAAAAAAGCGGGAGAAATATCTTCTGGAACATTGTTAAACTTCTGAAGCTCATCTTCCATTGCAACCAGCTCTTTTATCTGGTTGATATACCATGGATCAATCTTGGTCAACTTATGAACTGTCTTAGAAGGCACCCCGAGACGCAAGGCATCTTTTAATCTGAAGAGACGATCGTCACTCGCTTTCTCTAACCTCTTCAATATATCCTCAGTACGAATCCATTCCTTTTTATCAGCTCCTAGACCGTGGCGATTATTCTCAAGAGATTGACAAGCTTTCTGGAGGGCCTCTTTGAAGCTTCTTCCTATCGCCATCACCTCTCCTACGGATTTCATCTGTAGACCTAACGTATTGTCACTTCCTTGGAACTTATCAAAATTCCATCTTGGCATCTTAACAATTACATAATCCAAAGTAGGTTCAAAAAATGCAGAGGTTGTCCCAGTAATTTGATTTTTTAATTCATCAAGGTTATAGCCAATAGCAAGTTTCGCAGAAATCTTAGCAATAGGATAACCAGTGGCCTTACTTGACAATGCCGAAGAGCGCGATACCCTAGGATTTATTTCTATGCAGATTAGCTCTTCTGTCTCTGGATTAATTGCGAATTGAATATTACAACCACTGGCAAAATTACCCATCGAGCGAATCAGCTGAATCGCATCGTTACGCATTCTCTGATACGCAGTATCCGAGAGAGTCATAGCAGGAGCAACAGTAATACTGTCCCCAGTATGAATCCCCATAGGATCGAGGTTCTCAACTGTACAGATTACTACAACACCATCATTGGCATCTCTCAATAACTCGAGTTCATATTCCTTCCATCCAAAAACTGCTTTCTCAACAAGTACTTCGTGCGTTGGTGAGGCATCAAGACCACGTTTAAGCGCCTCGTCGAAATCTTTGGCTTCCAATACAAATCCACCCCCAGTTCCACCTAAAGTATAAGATGGTCTAATAACAAGTGGAAATCCGATCTCCTGTGCAGCTTCCTTCCCTTCCAAGAAACTATTGGCTATAAAAGATGGAGCCACATGCTGACCAATACTAATAACGTGATTTTTAAAGGCTTCCCTATTCTCTGCTAATTCTATCGCAGCAATATCAACCCCTAATAATCTTACATTATACTTGTCCCATAACCCTTGCTTATCTGCTTCAATAGCAAGGTTCAAGGCAGTCTGTCCACCCATAGTAGCTAGAACAGCATCAATATTTCGCTCTTTACAGATGTGCTCAAGACTCTCAACAGTAAGAGGTAATAAATAAATATGATCCGCCATTACGGGATCAGTCATTATAGTCGCTGGATTAGAATTAATGAGACTGACCTCTATCCCTTCTTCTCGAAGAGATTTAGAAGCTTGTGATCCACTATAATCAAATTCACAAGCTTGTCCAATAATGATAGGTCCGCTCCCGATAATGAGAACAGATTTTATGGTAGTATCTCTAGGCATGATGACAAAAATTTTGCGAATATAATCATTGATCTATTGGGTGAATAATCCACGGACTGGAAGTTTTTCACGAATTGAAAGTTGAGTCAATTTAACTTCATATTCATACTATGCAATAATATTCTATTCGAATTGCGTTATAAGTATTCATTAAAAAAATGACTATCGCCGGGCAAGCTTACTTAAATCAACCCATTTAGTGCTATGCTTATTTCCAATGCATTTTTTGTTATTCTATCTTTGACCTCTTTTGATACCCAAAGTCTTACTCAGCTTATAGATAATATAGGCGAAAGCGTGACTTGGACAAGTCCCGATAGAACCGAAACCCTTACTAAAGACCAAGCAATAGATAGATTACAAGACCTTATTACTGCACTTGGTAATGTGAAAGTAGAGGTCAAACACCAAAGTGACTGGAAGAATAGAAAGTGTTATCGCGTTATGCAATTAACCTCCAATACTGACAATTATCGCATTTTTTATTATTGCTCCTTAATAAATGGTCAGGAAGTTGTTGATAAAATCAAAGTCAGTAAGCTCTGACCCGTTGTCCTTTCCCAAGCTTTTATTTTGCTTAGATCCTAAGTTCTTGGTCATTAATTAGGTCGCCTTATCTTTGGGCTTATGACACAAAGATCTTTACGCAAAGTCGCTTTGATTGCCCATGATGGCAAGAAGGCGGAAATGGTTTCATTTATATTACAGAATCTAAGTAAGGTAGAAAAGATGGACTTGTATGCCACTGGAACTACAGGCACTCATATATCCCAAGCAGGATTTAAAGTTACTCCTTTGCTTTCAGGGCCATTAGGCGGCGATGCTCAAATAGCAACAATGGTCGCAACTGGAGAAATAGACATGGTTATCTTTTTTAGAGACCCTCTAGATAAACATCCTCATGAACCTGATGTTCAAATGTTGATGCGGCTCTGTGATGTCCACAATATCCCACTGGTTACGAATCGTGCTGGCGCAGAACTATTTATCAAGGGCATAGAAATGGAAGACAACGCTTGAAGACAGAAGATTATAAAGAAATAGCGCAAACTATTCCTAAGCAACCTGGCGTATATAGATTCATTGACAAGGATGATGAGATATTATATGTGGGTAAGGCAAAAGTCCTGCGCAATAGAGTTGCCTCTTATTTCGGAAGTACTAAAGGGCAGGCATTTCGAACAAGGACAATGGTCAAGCATGCAAGAAGCATTGAATTCACGGTTGTGGAAACGGAGCAAGACGCCCTTCTTTTAGAAAATACTTTAATTAAAAAATTTCAACCGCGCTATAATGTTATGCTCAAGGATGGCAAATCTTATGCCTATCTCTGCATCAAAAAAGAACCATTCCCTCGTGTATTTTTTACAAGAAAAATTATCAAGGATGGTTCCAAATATTTTGGCCCCTACACATCTAAATGGAAGACAACTCAAATATTTGAGATTATAAAAAAACTCTTCCAACTACGCACTTGCAATCTCCAACTATCTGCCAAAAACATCGAAGCGGAGAAATTCAAAGTTTGTTTAGAATATCATCTCAAAAATTGCAAAGGGCCCTGTGTAGGAAAAGAATCCGAAGAAGAATACATCAAAAAAATTGGGCAGATCAAGAATATCCTTGAAGGGAATTTCAAACCAGTCAAGGACTATATAAAATCAGAAATGCAACGGCATGCCGAACGATTAGAATTCGAAGAGGCAGATATAATGAAAGAGAAGCTTACACTTTTCGAAGCATATCAGTCCAAGTCCATGGTTGTAAGTATGAGCATAAAAGATGTCGATGTGTTCTCAATCCATATAGATGACGAGTGGGCATATATCAACTATCTGAAAGTCGTCAATGGTGCAATTATTAATACAGATACAGTTGATGTGAAGATGAATCTCGACGATAAAGCTGAAGATATTCTATCTTATGTCATTCCTGAAATAAGAGAAAAGTATAACAGCATCGCTCCTGAGATTCTATTGCATCAAGAAGTAGAATTAGCTTCATCGGATGCTAAGGTCACGATTCCTCAAATTGGAGATAAACGAAAATTACTTGATCTTTCACTCAAGAATGTAAAGTATTACATGCTTCAGAAAAAGAAGTCCGAGGCAAGCTCTGTCAAGAAACAAACTCCAGCAGAAAGAATCCTCAAAACACTCCAAAGTGACCTAAGTATGGATGAAGTTCCTATACACATAGAGTGTTTTGATAATTCGAATATCCAAGGCGCTCATCCAACAGCCTCATGCGTTGTATTTCGAAATGCAAAGCCATTTAAAAAAGACTACCGGCATTTTAATATTCAAACCGTAATAGGTCCAGATGATTTTGCGTCAATGACAGAAATTGTCCTCCGTAGATATAGCCGTCTGCTCAAAGAAGAATCGAAATTGCCACAACTGATAATTATAGATGGTGGAAAAGGCCAGCTGAGCTCTGCAATGAAAAGTATTCGTAAACTGGGAATAGAAGACCGAGTTACTGTTATAGGTATCGCGAAAAAATTGGAAGAGATATTTTTTCCTGATGATTCTGTTCCCATCTATATTAATAAGAAATCTGAGAGTCTCAAACTGATTCAACAAGCGCGTAATGAGGCACACCGATTTGCGATTACATTTCATAGGACGAAGCGATCTCAATTTTTTACAACTTCCGAGCTGGAACATATCCCTGGAATCGGAGAGAAAACAGCAGAGACGTTACTTACAAAGTTTGGCTCAACAAAACGAATTCGAGAAGCTTCTATCGAAGATATTGCAACGCTAATAGGAAATCAAAAGGCTAAATTAGTAGTGGAGGGTTTGACTCAGACAGATGCTAAGAAGTAATTACCGAATCATTCATGGTGATCCAGAGCCTATCTTTGAGCTCATCAATACCCTTCTGGGCTACTGCGGAGAAGAATACATATGGGATACCTTCTGGTAATTCTGATTTGATAAGCTCCTTTAATTCGTCGTCTATGAGATCTGATTTAGAGATCCCTAGAAGGCGGGGTTTCATCAATAGCTCAGGATTATATTTACGCAATTCATTTACAAGAATATCATACTCTTTTTTGATATTATCGCTATCTGCAGGTACGAGAAATAATAAAGCGGCATTACGCTCTATATGCCGTAAAAACCGAATCCCCAAGCCTTTCCCTTCAGAAGCATCTTCAATGATGCCTGGAATATCCGCCATAATAAATGAACGGTTATCTCGGTAAGAGACGATTCCCAGATTTGGTGTAAGCGTAGTGAAGGCATAAGCACCTATTTTAGGCTTGGCGGCGCTAACTACTGATAGCAAGGTCGATTTTCCAGCATTAGGAAATCCAACCAATCCTACATCAGCTAGTAATTTGAGTTCGAGTATTCGCCATTCTTCTCTTCCTTCGAGTCCTGGCTGAGCGTATTGAGGAGATTGATTCGTATCTGATTTAAAATTCCAATTCCCGAGACCACCCTTCCCTCCAGGAGTAAGGACTTTAGTTTCGCCATCCTCATTAATTTCCATGATAACTTCACCCGTCTCGGCATCCTTGGCGATGGTACCAAGTGGTACTTCTAATATTTCATCATCCCCATCAGACCCGGACTTTCTTGCCCCTGTGCCATTCATACCAGGTGCCGCGATTACATGCTTTCGATACTTAAGACTGAGTAGCGTCCATAGTTGCTTATTCCCTCTCAATATGATGTGGCCACCTCGGCCACCATTTCCACCATCTGGACCACCAAGGGCCGTCAGACGATCACGCCTGAAATGAGAACTCCCGCGCCCCCCTCTTCCTGAGCGGCAACAGATTTTAACATAATCTACGAAGTTCTGATCCGCCAATGCGTGATAATTTTAGGCTATTAGCTTATCTATCAAAGTCGATAGACGCTTATATATATCATCGATATCTCCTAAACCAGAGATCTCAATTGATAATGTCTGTTTCTCATAATAATTATAAACAGGTGATGTCTCTTTTTTATATACGGCGATTCGATTTCGAATGACTTCTTCGTTGGCATCATCTGCTCTTCCTGAAGTTTTACCACGCTCTAATAGTCGATTCACGATTTCATCTTCCTCCACAACAAGCGCAATTAACTGCGAGACCGTTTCCCCTCTATCTTGTAACAAGGTATCTAACGCCTTTGATTGGGCAATAGTCCTTGGGAAACCATCTAATATATATCCTCGGACATCTGGATGCATTTCTAACTTATTCTTTAGCATCGCAACTGTAACTGCGTCAGGAACGAGTCGTCCCTTATCCATATAAGTTCTCGCCTCCTGTCCTAAAGGTGTGTTGTTACCTAGTTCATATCTAAAAAGATCTCCCGTAGATACTTGAAGTAAGCCGTACTTCTCTTCGAGGATTTTTGCTTGAGTTCCCTTTCCTGACCCCGGAGGACCAAATAGTATTAGATTGATTCTTTTTTCTTGCTTTTTCATGTTGAACCACTTGAGTAATTTATTCCACCAACTCATCATTTGACGTCTGATAAGGCAACTAAAGATATGACTTTATATATCTTTTTCTCCCAGTAAGGAGACTTGAGAATATCTTCCTCAATTACTCCCCTTGAGGTGGTACTATGGACAACCCAAAGATTATCCTCAGAGTGCTCCGTAATTATACTTACGTGAAATACGCGGCCATCTTTTTTATAAAAAATCAAATCTCCCTTTTTCGCATCCTTCAACTCAATTCCACCAACCATCTTTGAAATCCCATTGGAAGATCGCTCTATATTGATTCCAGCTTTACTATAGGAATGGTGCGTTAGACCAGAACAGTCCCATCTTTCAGGCCCAGAGGCTGCAAATTTGTAAGAATCTCCTAATTCTTTTCGAGCAGTCGCTACCACACGATCTCTACTTGCTCGAAATTCACTACTCGACATTTCGGTATTCACAACCTTGTCCTGGACTGAGCCTGAAGATATAAGTACTACATATAAAAATGTAGTAAATACAATTAATATAAACTTATGGAAATCTGCTATGCCCTTAACCACTGGAGCTTATGCCTCAGCGCTTTCTACAACAGTTTCAGCTACAGCAGCTTCAGCTCCTTCTGCTGCTCCTGCATCCTCACCCTTCATAGCACGAGGTACAACCACATTCGCAATAGGTGCAGCACCTTCAACCATAATCTCCACTCCTTCTGGCACATCAAGATCTCTTACACGAACTGCAAAACCTAACTCAAGCTCTGAAATATCTACATATAAGATATCAATGAGGTTTTCAGGAGTGGTCTTTATTTTAACCGTTCTCAAGGTTTGCATTAGTTTTCCACCAGCTTTTACACCAGGAGAAACGCCCATGAATTTGACAGGAATACTTGCTTTTAAAGCACATCCATCAACCAATTCAAGGAAATCAATATGCATGATCTCATCCGTCACTGGGTGGAATACGATATCCTTCAAAATAGCTTTATGAGAAGCACCGTTAAGCGTTACTTCTGCGAGCTTGAATTCCGGAGTATATACTAATGCTTTTACTTCCTTCTTTGTCGTACAGAAATGCTCAACACCATTCTTGCTATAAAGTACAGCAGGAATTTTACCATCCTTACGTACAGCTTTAGTAGCTTTTTTGCCGAATTCTGTTCGGGGCGTTGCGCTTATTTGAATCGTATTCATGGCTTTATCTTATTCAGTTTGTCGAAAAGGATCACAAAGGTAAGTTTTTTAATGAATTAGATTCATAAATTTCATGTAAATCATTCAACCTCAGATTCGTCTAATTCAGGTAAGACAAAATCCAATTGTCGTTTATCCATATCAATAGCTGCTAATTGGACCTTGATTCTATCTCCTATCCTCCAGACCTTACCTGAAGACTGTCCAGTTACTTTGATTCTTGCAGGATGAATCATAACGTTCTCACCCAAACTATCCAATGGTATAAATCCATCTGCCTGGCTCTCTACTAATTCTACAAACATCCCTCGATCTATAATATTCCGTATCATCCCTTCGAATGTCTCACCTAATTTTTCTCCTAAGTATTCTACTTGCTTATACTTGATGGACTCTCGTTCTGCAGAAGTAGCATCTCTTTCTTTCTGAGAAATATAAAGACATTGTCCTTCAAGAATCTCTTTATCCACTCTATGCATTTCGTTAAGATTCGCTTCAAGTATGCGGTGTACTAAGACATCTGCATATCGACGTATCGGAGAAGTAAAGTGGCTATAATATTCAAAACCCAATCCATAGTGTCCGATATTGTCAGTGGCATATACAGCTTTTGACATACTTCGGATTGCCATCGGTTTTAAAACCGCAAGAACATCCTCTTGAGCTCCTAGCTTACTGAGGCTATTAAGCGACTCAGTTATATGTTTCGGTGAATCGAAATTGAGCTTTATTCCGAACTCTGAAGCAAGTAGTGCCAATTCCATAAGTCGATCACTATTGGGTAGATCGTGTATCCTGTAAACAAAAGGTACTTCTGGAGATTTGGATTTAGTAGCGACGAACTTGGATACAATCTTATTCGCAAGCAACATATATTCCTCTATCAATTTGTGTGCATCCTTTCGAGTCTTTCGATAGATCCCTATTGGCTTGGCGTCCTCTCCCAGTTCAAAGCGAATCTCATCTGTCTCAAAATTAATAGATCCTTCTTTGAATCGATTTTTGTGAAGTGTCTTAGCTATAGTATTTATCGTCTTTAGCTCTTCTGATAAGACATCCGTATTTCCATCGAGACTTTCTTGCGCTTCTTCATATGCGAATCGTTGGTCGGAATGAATTAATGTCTTTCCTATCCATTGTTTCACTACTTGATGTTTATCATCAAAATTTAAGATTACAGAAAAACAAAATTTGTCTTCGTTAGGTCTTAAGGAACATAATTCATTTGAGATTCGCTCTGGCAACATTGGACATACCCGATCTACTAAATAAACTGAAGTGGATCTATGATAGGCCTCTTTGTCTAACGCTGTTCCAGATTTTACAAAGTGTGTAACATCTGCGATGTGAATTCCTATCTGAGTATTGCCGTTTCCCAACTTCTGGTATGAGATTGCGTCATCAAAATCTTTGGCATCGACTGGATCGATGGTAAAGGTCAACACTTCTCGCATATCCCATCTTGCATCTATATCTTCAACTCTTATCTCATCGGAAAGCTGCTCAGACTCTCGAATTACCTCTTCAGGAAACTCAGTGTCAAATCCACTATTGATCAATATCGACCGCATCTCGTAATCATTCCTATTGGAAGGGTTAAGCACGGTTTTTATCTTACCTAATAGCTGTTGGTGCCGATTAGAGCCAAAATCTGTAACATCGACAACGACATTGTCACCACTTTGAGCATCATTAAAATCATCTGGTAAAATTCGAATCTCGATTGACAACTTCTGAGTTTCAACAAATACGTAGCCGTACTTTTTCACCTCTTGGAATGTTCCAATGAACGTTGTGCGGTGTCTTTTGAGCACTTCTAATATTTTTCCTTTGGGACGACTTCTGCCTTGGGATAGGTCTACTTCTATTCGGACCGTATCTCCCTGTAGCGCCCCATTAACTTCCTTCGGGGGGATATAGATATCACTATCTTGACCTTCGACGATAATGTATGCTGCACCAGAACTTGTTAGATCTGTTCTTCCATGTTGAACGATACGTTTGCGAGAGGAAGAACTTAATTGGGACCTATTACTAAGTCTATATAAACCTTGTTTGTCTCGAGTCAGGTTCTTTTTTGCTTCAAGTACATCGATGGCAGCTTGAATAGACTCTTTGGAATTTTTGGTTTTTAATTTGACAACCACATTCTCTAAAGAATATGCTTTTGATGGCTTGCGTCGCAATAATTTAAGTATCGCATGTTGCAAATACTTTTGAGGCAACTTTTTCTTGCTTGGTATATATTTATTTTTCATAATTGTAATTAAAGGGAGTCATGTAATACACATAACTCAAATAAAGCGAAGTGAAAATGACGGAACGGTCTGACTAAGACTCCTCACTCGGACTTAAAGCGATATCCCCATTGGAAAGGATATCCATACTCATGGACTGGCTTAAACTAGGGTCATACAAGCGATCATTGGCTCCTTGTTGTCCGACTACGATCTGAATTCCGAAATCCTCTTCAATCGTTGCAACAGATCTTTTGACATTTTGGCCATCGGCCTTAATCCCAGCGATAACTTTTTTTGCTATTTGGATTCCAGCTTTTGAGTATGTCGCCAGAACGTATTCGTAGGTTAATAAAGTTCCTTTCCAATAAACTACAGCTTCAAAATCTTTGGTATTGGGTATTCTACAACAAGCTATATATTCTGTTATATCCTCATCCTCCTCAATAGGGTTAGGATCAATATATCGCCGTATCGAATCAGCATCTAATGGAGGATTGCTCCCGCTGAAATGTCTAACGATCTCATCAGAAAGCGTAACAGGAAGGGGCTCTTCTGAGAAATGTTTTAAAAAAACTTTGAAAGATTCTGCTCTGGTCATTGACTATTAAAAGATAACAGAAGTTATTATAAGCATTAAAAAAGCCCACCCCAATTTCTTAGGATGAGCTCTGATATCAACAAAATAAAATCGGTAACATAAAGGTATGCTACCTATCTACATAATCAAAAGTTTTCGCTCTTAATATTAAAAAATGATCGTTTCCCCTAAAGATTGTAAGAAAGGCCAACTGTATAAAAGTTCTGAGTGCCGTCAAACTCAAAAGCTGCATCTCGTAATCCAAATGAAATACCCAGTCCGACACCCTTATAGACTGGGAATGTTATTGTATTCAACCAGGTCCACTCAAATGCTGAAACCTCAACTCCTCCATTATCAAAACTTCCGCTATATGGAGAGAAAGAAGTGAAATTAGTTGCCCATGTAATTCCATTTGAAAATGTATTGGCATAGTCTGCTCTCAACTTAAGACCAAAAAATCCTTTAGCGGAAAAACCAACGTCTTTTGCAGGAAAGGCAAAGTGCATATTCAATGGGTGAACGACAACCACAAGATTTTCGATTCCTGTGAAAGCACCTCCAACTCCTACATCAAAAGTTCCAGGAGAAAAGAAACTACCTACAGAAGTATTGATCTCACCTAATCCAGATAGTGCCCAAATATCTGAGAGTTTATATCCTGCTAAAGAAGAAATATTCAAAATATCCGTAACTCTTGCAAAATTAGTCTCATCTCCTTCGACATCGGAGTTTGGATCGACCTTCTGCCATGCAAGGTTTAAGATTCCAGTATTTCTCAAAAACGCTTTCTCTCCTTCTAATATCGCATAGCCAGTTCCATTGATACTCAAACCAGAACTTAGACTACTTGGGTTTGCGTTTTTTGCCCAATTATTTGATCTATTCATATTAAAACCAACAACACCTGCTAATCCTTTTCTCCAACCTGAACTTTGATCAATCTCTTTCTGAAGCCCATCAATCTCCGCTTGCAATTCGTCCACCTTAGCTTGCGCCTCGGCTTGCATTTCTGAAACGGCTAATTGCTTCTCTTTCAATTCACTCAATGATTGCGCTTGAAGCACAGACCCTGCGAAAAGCATTGCCAAAATCGTAATTGTAAATATTCTTTTCATGTTTAAAATAGTTTTTAAAAAATCGTATTTAAGTATTCAATCTTTTGTCATTTAAAATTGTAACCTTCTGACTCATAAGAATGCTGAGTGGGAAAATTACTTTCTTCCCATTAGCCGCTATTGTAATTGAGTTTTTATCAATATCAATTACTTCTCCAGCTTCTCCAGCTATTTCTATAAATTCTCCAATCCGCACCTTATCTTTTGAATAAAATGAAGAAAGAAAATTTGTCATTACTTCTTTAGATGCAAGACCATACCCTATGGCAAATGCAAAAACTCCTCCTGCAATTAGAATAGAAATATTCTGCTGGAGAAAATCAGTATTCACCTCAGCTTGTGCAATTGCAACCACTACCACATTAATGAGTAAGAAATAAAATAGAAATGATGCAACAATTTTCGAAGAAGAAACCCCTATAGACGCTAGCGTGGTTTCTACAAGCTTGCGGATCATATCGGACAAAAGGACTCCAAATATTAATATAAAAAAGCCAACTATAAGTTTAGGAATTAAATTAAATAAATCCGTAAATAAATTTGATATTGCTGGCATCGCTAATATGTCGGAAGCCATTATTAGAAACATTAATGTCATAAAATAGTATACTACCTTACTTAATATTCCACTCAGCTTAATCTTCAAATCAGCTTTTTGTATAAAGTCAATGTCATTTAGCTTCTCACCAAATTGATCAATCTTAATTTTTTCCAATAGTTTCCTAAGCATTTTGCTCACGAACTTTGAAATAACAATTCCGATAATAGCAATAAGTATTGCCATTATTAAACGAGGGACAAAGGCCCAAATTTGATTCAAAAACTGCTGCACAGAGCTTGTCATTTTAATGTAATTTTTGGTTGTGAGTGATTAGAAGAGTGTTATTTTTCCAATTCTTCTTCTATCGAAGAGATCGCATTGTTTATTGATGGGCCTGCACCGACAAGGGCGGAAAAAATCTTAGGAACATATAGATCTATGATGTCTCCCAAAAAGGACCAGACTCCTTTTCTCTCTTCGATATTCTTCTTTATATCATTATGGACATTCGAATAGTCTAGCTCTTTTTCCTCCTGCAGTTGACTAAAAACATTTTTTTCTTTCATAGTTTCTAATTAAAAAAGCTTGAATCAGTAAGTATCTACAACATTCTCTCGATGAATCTTGACGAACCTATGCTTCGCTCTTTTCAGTTTCATCTTAATAGCACTTTCTGTCTTACTAAGAGCACTGCTAATTTCCTTAATTGACATACCGTCAAGGTATTTCATCATAAGGATAGACTGATCTCCAGAAGGCATCTGAGTCATTATTATTTTCAAGTTCTCAAGACGGACTTCTAAAATCTCCTTATCGTCAATATCATCAACAACTCCTTCGTACCGATGAATGTCTTCTACATAAAAACTTAATATGAATGTACGGAAGTTTACCAGTAGTTTGTTAGTGTGCAGATAGGTTGCATTGTGGCCTATATCTTTGGTAAAAAGAAGATATGAACATCCTAACATTTATGCATGATTTCCCTGACGAATC
>JBLIDB010000042.1:0-26221 GCA_047634015.1 Saprospiraceae bacterium | reverse complement strand
ACACTCCTATGAGCTGCTTCTATTGGGCCGGAACCTATGAGTAATTTACTTTCTAAATAGGTTTTGTATTGCATCCGATCTTCGTGTTCTAAAAAGTGTTTAATGACTTGCTGTTTGGGGTACGAAGACGCTGGTCGCGCTCGTGTGTTTTGCAAGCATTTTATGACTTTTTCTACTTCATTGTTGAGCAGGCTGGCTTGCTGTTTATCAAGCCAATTAAAGCGTTGACTTTCTTCTTTAAAATGTTGCTTAGCAAATAGTACTAACTTCTCCTTAGCATGATAGAAGTCTAGTATTTGTATCGCTCCAGGATAATTGTCCTCTGCCCAATTCCAGATCCATTTTGCTCGATCACCTATGATGACTTTTTTGTGACATGAAACTAAATGACGATCAAATTTTGGAAAAAATTCACCAACCCTTCCTAAATGACTTACGTATACGGATCTACATATTTGCCTTCTATCTGATTGAATATCAATGATTTGACTATCATGAAAACTCACTCCCAACTTCATATCTTTCCATTTATCTGCTCGAGTAAAGACCATGGATCCATCCATCATTACATATGTGGGGTCATCTTTTTTTGTTGATGAAAGGGTGGGAAGTATAGACTCACAATTGGATGCTATCAACGGTTCCATCGCCCGCCCATAGTGCAGCGATATGCGTTGTATCTGCCTCGCATTTACATCTAGTCCTAAAAGCCTCCTTATAAGTTGAGCGGCTTCTTCATATACCATACTTTGACCCGTAAAACTCATGATATCCTGCATATGGGCACTCATGCCAAATTTGCTTGACTTTGGACATAGTTGATGCTTCTTACTGAGTTCTATTTTCCCAAAAGTAGTTAGGACTTTTTTTTTACCATTGCGACTCTTCGGCAATCCCCCTGAAGACCCTTGTAACACCTTTTGACCATAGGAACGAGCTAGGTTGATAACCCGTTTCTCATATTCAATAGGATAGTCAATTTGTGACTGGTCGTTGATAAAATCTGTAAGTTCTTGTTCTATTGTTCTCAGGATGGACGATACTATCTGTTTAGTCTCCATCGCTGAATTAGGTTTGTTAAGGCTAATTTACAACTTTGTGCAATTTGTTATACACACCTTAAATCACTTCATTAATCCGTTCCCTAACTTGTTCAGTATATTCGTGCTGAATTATGTCCAGTCTTTTCAAAAGGCAGATGAACGGAATAGCTAATAAAGTATTGACGAATGAGTAAAGCAAAAATCGGTATTACAATAGGAGATATAAATGGTGTAGGGCCTCAGGTCATTATCAGAGCCCTTTCAAATGAAATGCTCTTAAACGAATGCACTCCGGTGATATACGGATCCTCCAAGGTTTTGGGATACCACAAAAACATCGTCGGAGAGCAAGGCTTCCACTTTGTAACGTCAGATGGCGAGCGGATCACTTCTAATAAGATTAATGTTGTCAATTGTTGGAACGAGAGCGTCAATATCGATCTGGGGAAAGCAACCGTAGATGGTGGAAAGTGTGCATATATAGCGCTTGATCGGGCAGTAAGTGATCTTAAAGCCGGACATATTGATGCACTGGTTACGGCTCCAATAAATAAACATGCTATGAAACTTGCGGATTTTCCTTTTTTGGGTCACACGGAATACATAGCTGATCGCTGCGAAGCAAGTGGCGATGAACTAATGTTGATGGTCTCAAAAGAAATGCGTGTTGCTGTAGTTAGCACGCATATTCCTGTCTCTGAAGTAGCAAGCCATGTGACAAAAGAAAGAATAAAAAAATGCATCCTTTCGCTCGAAGATTCTCTTAAGAAAGATTTTGGAATAGAGCGTCCTACTATTGCAGTTCTTGGTCTAAATCCACATGCTGGGGATACAGGAGAAATAGGTCATGAAGATGAAGAAATTATTAAGCCAGTAATTGTTGAGCTTAAGCAAGAAGGGAAAATCGTAAGTGGGCCTTATCCAGCTGACGGTTTCTTTGGTGGCACACGCTTCAAAAAATTTGATGCCATTCTTGCCATGTATCATGATCAGGGGCTAATTCCCTTTAAAGCTTTCTCATTTGGCAATGGAGTGAATTTTACCGCAGGCCTTAATGTGGTTAGAACTTCTCCAGATCATGGAACTGGCTATGACATTGTAGATCAAAACATGGCTGACCCTTCTTCAATGAGACAAGCGATATTTAATGCCTTAGACATCTTTCGTTCCAGAAACGAATATGATTTGATTAATCAAGATCGAATTAAAAAGAATGAAATTCGCAGCGAAGGAGCCATTGCATAGCTTAGAAAGAAAAGAAGAATTTAAGTGATTACCATATTCAAAAAGAATGATTTACTAAATGTATTACTGCTTTTGCCGTATACTATTTTGTTGAGACTCTACAGCCTCGTAAATCCGCAAGCTTATCAAGTTCAAGATTCTGATAGTTTTCTTTCAACTTATATTTTTTCCAATTTAATTACATCTCCTATTACGCAAGCTATAGTTGCTATAGCTCTTGTTTATGGGCATGCCTTGCTTATAAATCACGTTGTTAATAAGAACCGGATTTATCAGCGTCCTTCGTCATTAGCCGGAATGACCTATATCCTTTTGGTTAGTTGTATCCAAGAATTCCAACAACTCACGCCTGCCCTAATAGGGCTGTCCTTTCTCATTCTGACTGTGTTTAGCATTTTCAATACTTACAAACAAACAAATGCGGTAAAAGCAATTACGAATTCGGCGTTGAATGCCTCAGTTGCTTCTATAGTCTATCCGCCATACTCCATAATTATTGTAGCCTTATTGATAGGATTAGGGATATTAAGGAGTTTCGGTACAAAAGAAAAACTTCAGTTCTTAACAAGTTGGTTTGTTATGCTTTGGGTTTTTGGTTCTTTCCTTTTTTTCTTGGGAGTATTAGATTGGGGTTTTTGGAATCAGGTCGGCCTGGTTGGAACCTTATCAGAGCTATGGTCCTTGGATCAGAACTCCTACGTCCTTCTAGGTGTAACGGCTGTCCTTATATTTATAGTAATCAGCAATTATTATAATTACAAAAAGAAAAAAGCGATTGAAATTAGAAAAAAGATCGACTTCTTTTATTGGATGTTATTGATGGGGTTCGTCTCCCTTCTTTTATTTAAAAACCTCGAATCACAACATCTCATTGTCTTGTGCATGCCGATTGCCGTTTTTGTAAGTATGTCTTGGCTGCTAATAAGGCAACCTGGCTACGCAGAGATATTTCACTTCTCTGCTTTGGGATTGATCTTCTACAACTTATTCTATCTATAGTCGAAATCCCGTTTCTCTTTGGGTTAATGTTCTATTAAGAGAGGTCCTTAAGATAATATCTAAGATATCTTTGCGCTACAAGTGTCGCACAGAACTATGTGCTTTTCTTGCGGGCCTATTTATAACATCTGTGGCTTGAATTTTGTTTTAAACTAGCCGAATGAAGGTTCTATGAAATTATTGCGAACAGCAATATGTGGACTTAATTAATTGACACACTATATAACTTATGAAATCTTTCTTCTTTTTACTTCTCTTGATTCCATTTATAGGGTTTTCTCAGCAACCTGTCACTTGGTCTTTCGACGCGGAGCACATAGAGGGTGACCGATACAACTTAGTCTACACAGCTACTATAGATAAAGGGTGGAATGTGTATTCACAATTTCTGGAAGATGGTGGCCCTATCCCTACAAGTATTAATTACGAATCCAAAGAGGGAATAAACCTAGTAGGAGAAGGTCAAGAAAGTGGATATAAGAAAGAGGGTCTGGATCCACTTTTTGAAATAAACGTTGTGAAATTCTTGAGTAAAGAACCTTTTGTAATCAAGCAAGAGGTGAAGGTGACTAATATTGAAAGTGCAATTTCCGGCTATCTCACCTTCATGTGTTGTGATGATGAAAGATGTCTTCCTCCTACTGATATAGATTTCTCCATTGACTTAGCTAAAGCAAAAAAAAAATCCGTGTCTAAAGCACCATTAGAAAAAGATGGTGCGAATGCTAGCGTAAATAATATATCCGTAATACTTCCTGCGTCGAATGTTTCTTCATTAAGCAATGTCGCTTCTCCTAAAAATAATTTGTCAGAAGAATCTGATCCGGTCAAATGGTCTTTTGACATCCTGCAGATAGAAGGAAATATCTATGAACTTACCTATACCGCGAATATCGCTTCTGGTTGGAATGTATATTCTCAATATACTTCTGATGAAGGTCCTTTTCCTACTATGGTTACTTATGAGAATCCAGATCAGATACAACTCATAGGAAAGTCCATCGAGAGTGGTCATAAAAAAGAAGGAATAGATCCGTTATTCGATGTTAACGTGATTAAATTTCTATCTGATCAACCATATGTGATTGCGCAGAAAGCAAGAATAGCCGATCCGTCTCTACCAATTATCGGATATGTAACCTTCATGAGTTGTGACGACACAAAGTGTCTCGCTCCTGCTGATTCTGAGTTCTCCTTAATTCCCGCATCTCAAATAGCTGTAGCGACCCAAGGCACTAGGTCAACAACCGACAATTCTCTAGATGCACCAATTACAGATGCTGGTCAAGTTGCGGCAACAAGTAATATCGGTGGACTAAAAGTAATAGACCAAGTACGCCCAAAACTTCGGGAAACGAATGCCGCTCCCATAGGAGATTGCGGTGAGACAGATACTAAAAATCGTAGCCTATGGCTCATGTTTGGATTTGGTTTCTTAGGTGGTTTGCTTGCATTACTAACTCCATGTGTGTTTCCTATGATTCCACTGACTGTGAGCTTCTTTACAAAAGATACGAAGCGCAAAGGCTGGGTAAATGCACTCATTTATGCACTTTCTATCATGTTCATCTATGTGTCAATAGGCCTTATAATTACAGGCGTTTTTGGCGCCTCAGCGCTAAATGCCTTATCAACAAACTGGATAGCGAACACACTCTTCTTTGTGATATTTATGTTTTTCGCCTTTTCTTTCTTCGGTTTTTATGAATTAACACTACCCAGTTCGTGGACGACTAAGACGGATAGCATGGCAGACAAAGGAGGGCTTATCGGTATCTTCTTTATGGCCTTTACTTTAGCCTTGGTTTCTTTCTCTTGTACAGGTCCTATCATAGGAACGGCATTAGTTCAGTCTGCTACAAGTACACTTGGGCCCTTCGTTGTCATGTTAGGATTCTCAATGGCACTTGCCTTGCCCTTTGGTTTATTTGCCGCGTTTCCGGCGTTTCTGAACAGTCTTCCTCAGTCTGGAGGATGGATGAATAGTGTGAAAGTCGTCTTAGGTTTTCTTGAAGTAGCCCTAGCGTTCAAATTCCTATCCGTTGCGGACTTAACCAGTCACTGGGGTTTTTTAAGATATGAACTATTCCTTGGAATTTGGATTGCCGTTGCCATCGGAATGGCACTTTATGGCTTCGGATTTATTAAGTTTCCTCATGATAGTCCTGTAACCAAATTAAGTCCAAGGAGGTGGGCATTCTCTCTTGGTAGTATTGCGCTGGCAGCATACCTCGCTACAGGTTTTCTTTATAATGATAAAATAGAATCTTATGATTCTCCTGGCCTTCTCAGTGGTATTGCTCCTCCGAGTACATATAATTTCTTGCTTGCCGAACCAGAAGTAGATCCCATTATAAAAGCAAAATATCCTTCGTTTGGCAAATGCGCTAATAATATTGATTGCTTTAAGGACTACTATGAAGGAATGGCATATGCTAAAGAACAGGGAAAACCAGTCTTGTTAGATCATACTGGTTATGGCTGCGTGAACTGTCGGAAGACGGAAGAGTTTATCTGGATAGATGATCGTGTAAGGAATCGATTAAACGAAGACTATGTTCTGATCTCCCTATATGTCGATGATAGAGAGAAACTCGAGGAGGTTTTAATTTCTAAAACAAGGGAAAATAAAATCCGTAACGTTGGAAATAAATGGACCGATTTTCAAATTGTGAATTTTGACCAGATTAGTCAACCTCTATACGTTATGATAACTCCCGATGAAGAAGTACTTGCCTTACCTCGAGGCTACAAAGAAGGAATCAACGACTACCTCGGCTTTTTGGAGTGTGGACTAGCAACTTTTAAGTCTGTTTCAGTCCATTAAAAGGAGGCCTTTTTTCTTCTTGGATTATGGTTCGGCTGGATTTGAAGTTCCAAAAGTTCAATCTTCTTTTTAAAAAAGAGGATTCAAAAAAACTTTAGCGGAAGCTAAAAGAGGATCGTTTTTTGAAATATAAACTTTTCCTAATATCATAATGTCGAAAGTTAAAACCCATGAAGAACATAACCCCAGTATTATTAGTACTTACAGGAGCAATGGCGATGCTATTTTTTTTGAATTATTCTACAAATACACCTGTCACTGACCTCAATGATTATAAAGTACTACCACAAGTAGTCCAAGCCCCTAATATCAATAAGCAGTTTGATTGGTCTGGTGAGGTCGTTCCTTTTTCAGGAGATGCCCGAGAGCGATTGGATAGAGAATTACTTTCTAATTCTTACTACCACTCGAGTATGATCCAGTATATGAAATTGGCCAATCGATATTTTCCATTAATTGAAAACACACTCAGGGGAAATAGTATTCCTGATGATTTTAAATACTTGGCAGTAGCCGAAAGCGGATTACGTAATGTTTCTTCTCCCGCAAGTGCTAAAGGCGTTTGGCAATTCATGAAACCTTCGGCTAAAGAACGTGGCCTTGAGGTGAATGAAGAAGTTGATGAACGATATCATGTAGAAAAATCTACTCAGGCGGCAGCTAGCTATCTGCTATATCTCAAAAAGCGCTTCGGGTCATGGACGAATGCAGCAGCAGCTTACAATATGGGACCTACAGCTTTCGCTCGTCAACAAAAAAGACAAGGCCAAGATAATTACTATGACCTAGACCTCAATAGTGAGACGACAAGATATGTCTTCCGTCTTATTGCTATCAAAGAAATAATGAATGCTCCCGAAGCTTTTGGGTATTATATCGATAACGCAGAAAAATATCCCCCTTTTAGCAATTATTATGACGTACTTGTTGATAAATCCATTACTGATTGGAGTGTTTTCGCTAAAGAAAATGGAACCTCTCTTCGTGAATTAAAGCGATACAATCCTTGGATACGGCAAGATAAACTAACCGTTATCAAAAACCAATATAAGGTTAGAATCCCGCAGAACTAAAAGAACATTTTTCTGTTCTTTAATTGAAAGTTAGAAAATGGAGAGCAGCCGTTTTCTTACTTTTTATTTGTTCCTGCTCCAGAAGAAGTTTTTTTGAACTAAAGACCTATAGGTTTCGGCGGATTCGTTTTTATGCCAATAAGACACTAGAGACCTGACGTCTTTGTTCCCCATTTATCAGAAATTGCTGACAAAATGACCGCCATTCCGGTATGGCAACAATATTGATATTAGAGGCTAAGTACTTAATGTTAAAAGATATGAGCACGGAAGAAATAAAAGAAGAGGTTCCTCAGGAAGAGATTGGGCAAAAAGACGTAGAGAAGAAAGACGACAAGAAATCTAAGTCTCGTTGGGGTAAAAAAGATAAAATCAAAGAGCTGAAAGCCTCAGTAGAAGAAAAAGAAATGGAAATTCAAGAAGCCAAGGATAAGTACATCCGACTATATGCAGAATTCGATAATTATAAGAAACGAACCACTAAGGAGCGTTATGAATTAATCACAACTGCCGGAAGAGACACGATCGCTTCTATGCTGCCTGTTATAGATGATTTTGATAGGGCAAAGAAGAGTGCTGATGACGAAAGCAGTAATGAGTCGTTCAGCGAAGGAGTAACAATGGTTTACAATAAGCTTCATAGTATCATGAAAGGAAAAGGTCTCACGGCTATGGAAAGTACAGGAGAAGCTTTTGATCCTGAACTACACGAAGCGCTTACTGAAATTCCTGCTCCTACGGAAGAGATGAAAGGAAAGAATATTGATACCATAGAAACCGGATATCTTTTGAATAATAAGATCATCCGACATGCCAAAGTAGTCGTCGGAAAATAACCTTACAATACACACAGAAAAACAGCCGAATGGCAAATAAAAGAGACTTTTAC
Organism: Saprospiraceae bacterium; assembly: GCA_047634015.1. Taxonomy (GTDB): domain Bacteria; phylum Bacteroidota; class Bacteroidia; order Chitinophagales; family Saprospiraceae; genus JAJRXG01. The sequence continues at coordinate 18,145 of JBLIDB010000042.1, read as the reverse complement.
GAAATCCTTGGTGTTGATAAAAATGCGGATCAAGCTGTTATTAAAAAGGCCTATCGCAAGGTGGCCTTGAAATTTCATCCTGATAGAAATCCTGATGATAAAGCTGCAGAAGATAAGTTTAAAGAAGCTGCAGAAGCGTATGAAATCCTCAGTGATGAGAATAAGAAAGCCCGATATGACCGATATGGACATGCGGGAGTAGAGGGAAATGCAGGTGGCTTCTCTGGTGGTGGAATGAATATGGAAGATATCTTCGAGCACTTTGGAGACATCTTTGGAGATGGAGGAAGTCCTTTCGAAAGCTTCTTCGGTGGTGGTGGTGGTAGACGTGGAGCATCTCAAGGGCAACGAGGTTCTAACCTTAGAATAAAAGTCGCACTTACGCTCGAAGAAATCGCTAAGGGAATATCGAAGAAGATAAAAGTTAAGAAGCAATCTAATTGTGATCAGTGTGGAGGAAGTGGAGCTAAAGATGCAGGTTCTGTCTCAACTTGTGGTACATGTAGGGGATCTGGATATGTGCGTCAAGTAAAGAGTACTTTCTTAGGTCAGATGCAGACTACAGGAGCCTGTCCTACCTGTAAAGGTGCTGGACAAACCATAACTGCTTCTTGTATGAAGTGTAAAGGTGATGGACGCCAATATGCTGAGGAAATGCTTGATATAGAGATACCGGCAGGTGTCGCGGAAGGAATGCAACTCTCTATGAGAGGTAAGGGCAATGCCGGAAAGTCTGGAGGCCCTGCAGGAGATCTTCTTATCGTAATTGAAGAAATCGACCATGATGCATTTCATCGCGATGGAAACAATATTGTTTATGATCTCTTTCTCAATTTTGCAGATGCCGCTTTAGGAACATCAGTTCAAGTTCCTACACTTGACGGCAGAGTAAAGATCAAGATTCCAGCAGGTTCTCCTACGGGTAAAATCTTCCGCCTTAAAGGGAAAGGAATTCCTGAGGTACAAGGCTATAAGAGAGGAGATCAACTAATCAATGTCAATATCTGGACTCCAAAGAAACTCTCTTCTGAGGAAAAAGCCCTACTGGAAAAAATGCGTGAAATGCCAGGGTTTGTACCTGCTCCTGATAAAAATGAAAAAGGTTTCTTTGAGCGGATGAAAGACTTGTTCGAATAAGACCCAAGAAATATGTTGAGAAAGCTATGGTTTGCGATATTGACCCTTCTGTTATTACAAGGATGTGGAAGCGGAGATGATTGGGTCGTATACAACGAAGTTGAGATAGCCAATGATTGGAATCAAAAAGATGCCTTAAGGATAGTTCTTAATCCTTCCCACGAGAAGAATTCCAATCTATACTTAACAATTACTCACTCGCCAAAATTCAAATACGAGAATATATACCTAAAGTACACGCTCTCTCAGCTAGGAAAAATTCTCTCTGAGGATATGGTTTCTATTCCCCTTATGTCCAATGATGGACTTTGGACTGGTGATAAACAAGGTAATAACTACATATCAAGTCAACTCATCGGAACATTCGATCTGACGCAACCCATAAGCTTAGAAGTTCAGCAGCATAGTAGAGATGACAAGCTTGGTGAAGTGATGGCGGTCGGTATTGGTGTGCTGTCGGCAATTTAGAGCTTCAATCCAAAACCACCTCTGATGATTTAGGGACATTAATAACAAAGGTTTTGGCTCTCAATTAATATTGGAAACGACTAAACACACTAGCGCACCAGCACAATCTTTGTTACAATCGCATCCGGTGTATCAAATGCATCAGGCTCCGTACTCCAAACAAGATAAACACCAGAATTTGCTCTTCGTCCACTAAGATCATTACCATCCCAAGTCGCTTGTCCTCCTTGAGCTTGTATCTCAGAGACGAGCAGACCATTGATATCTGTAATGGTAACCAATGCGTCTGTTACTAATCCTCTTATCCCGATAGGTCCAGTATACTCAGGACGAACAGGATTCGGAAAAGCATAAACCTCCGATTTCCTCTGAAAGATTGCCCCGGTTGTAGTCTTAGTTCGATATGAGAGCACACCTTTATTGGTCCCTATATACATATCGCCACTTTGACCATCATACGCAAGGGCTTGAATCTGGTTGTCAAAAAGAGGACTGTTGTTTACTGTGAAGTGCGCCAACTGCTCTTGGCCGTCAGGCGACTGAACAAAAACACCATTTCTGGTTCCAAACCATTTATTATTTGCCCCATCTACCTCCATGGTACGGATATCTTGATCAGCCAAGAGGAAGGCACCAATGCTATCTTGTAAAACAATCCTTTTGATTCCAAGGCAATCACTCTCCAATGCACCTGATCCACAGTCGAAAATTACGGGGCCTTCTGTTGTTCCTACCCATACCTCTCCTTCTCTGTCTACAAGCACGCAATTCGCCTGACCTGTTAGTGCACTATTAGATCGGTTAATATAGCGCTGTCTATCATCCGCTCTGTTTTGAATTGATTCCCCGCTATCATATACGAGGACCCCTCCAGAGCTTCCAAAGACAGGGGCCCATTTGAAATTCTGTTGATCAATAACAATATCAGAAAGCGTTCCTGGACTCGTTACTGGAAAACTCATCCACCTGCCATCTGCGCTAAGCACATTAAGCGGTTGCGGAGCATTATATGCCGTTACCCATAGATTCTCTTCCTCATCAAATGCAAGACCACTAGTGCGTTCCCTTGCTGGATCTCCTATACTTCCTCGGAGTGTAGAATTGGTTTTGTTAAATAATTGATATTGATCTTGTTCAATATCATATTCTAATAATCCTGCCCAATAACTTCCTCCATATATCTTAGGTAGTGAAGGATGGATCGCAACTCTAAAGAGGCTCAAAGCATCAAACTCTTTGAATCTTGGTTCTAAAAATTCATTAAAATTTTGCCAAGTGTTTCCTGTTTTTAAATAAAAACCCTCTCGACCAAAGAGATAGTTGAAATTTTCAGCAACGCCTCCGGATGCGATTATCACGTTATCGTTTTCGATGACGATATCACTTACTTGAGGGCTAAATGGAGAGGCAAATGACGTTTGATTACAAGATGACTGATAGTCTTGTGTCCACCTAAAGGGAAAGACTCCATCGGCATACCAGATACGCCCTTTTTCATCAAGCGTCGCGTCTAACGCTATAGTCGAGCATCCGTCATCTCGGGTAATCCAATCATAGCTATTATCAAAAAATCGCACAATACTACTAAAATCCCCAGTAGACCAGCCTACGATTAATCGATCAGAGGAGGGCGATATAAAAGAAATCTCCTCGCCTTCTTGATTCATATAAATCTGTCTCCAGTCGCTATTTTGTAATACCCAAAGTCCTGTTTCTGTTGCCGCAATAATATCTCCTTTATGGACAGCCAAGTCAATCACTTCGTACAAAGATGGAAGACCAGCCTCTTCTGATTGGAGGGACCATTGGTTGAAATCTGCAATATTTACTCCCGATAACGGCACACTATAAATCCCCTCTTCTGTCCCTGCATAAATTCTTTCCGTTGACGAAACAATCGCTTTTACAGGTATCCCAGTAAAAGTTGTGGTTCCGAAAATTCTACTTTGTTGATCAAAAGTTACGACTCCAAAACCTGTTGCCAGAAAGGTAGTATGGACATCATGAAAGTAAATATCATTTATTCGCTTATCTCCAGAGATTGCAGTATTAGTAGCAATATTCTGAATTTTAGCGATTCCATTTTCTCCAATGAAGTCCAGCGCACTATTGTCATAAATTACGGCTAATTGGTCCGTAAATGGATCATACTCCACTTGACGAATTCCTACATTAGATAGGCCATCCACTTTACTCAGAAATGTCGGAGAGAGTTCTTCTTTATCTATTAAAACGAGACTAAGTGGCGTGCTATAGACAATCTTATCTGGTGTTTGGGTAAGCCTTCTGCCTTGTTGATAAGAAAGATACCCCTTCCATTCCCCCAACTTGGTGTCAAACTGACCTATGGAGGAGCAAATGAAAAGCAGAAAAAAAATAAAAGTTAGAAGCGGCTTCAATTCCGATATAAATGACTGTTGAGTAATTCTTGATAAACCGTATCAGGAACGAGATATTGTATTGAATGACCGTCCTTAATAGCCTGACGAATATAACTTGCTGAAAGATTCAATAACGGCGCTTCCGCAAAATGGACGCCAGAATGATCTATAAATTGATGTTCTTCTTGTCCAGGGCGATTATAAACGTAGATTTCGTGTTGTTCCAAAACCTTTTCATAGTTCTTCCATTTATGAAATGAGGCAATATTATCGCCACCCATTATGAGCGCAAATTCATGCTTAGGATACTTCTCTTTAAGGTACGTCAACGTATCTATAGTATATGAAGGGGTAGGAAGATCAAACTCTATATTACTTGCACGAATATTCGTGTGATCTCCGATTGCCATTTGTAGGAGATGTAGTCTGTCGTAATCTGGAGCTAGAGATTTCTTTTCCTTGAATGGGTTTTGAGGAGATACCACCATCCATACCTCATCAAGGTTTGTTTGTTGGACCATGTGGGAAGCGATGATCATATGACCAACGTGCACAGGGTTAAAAGAACCAAAAAAGAGCCCAATTGTCATTGAATCATTATCAATTGCCCAACATTACTGGCATTACAAGCATCAACAAGTCTTCGTCTTCTGGTTGCTCTCCTGGGACCAAAATTCCTGCTCTATTTGGTGTAGATAGCTTGAGGTTGATCTGATCCGTTTGTATTACATTCAACATTTCACCAAGGAACTTTGCATTAAATCCAATATTCATTGGATCTCCAGTATACTCACATGTCATCTGCTCAGTAGCTTCATTACTAAAGTCTAAATCTTGTGCAGAGATGGTCAAGCTCCCATCGGAGATATTAAGTACTACTTGGTTCGTAGATTTATTCGCATATATAGCGATACGTTTCAGAGAACTTTGAAATTCCGCTCGGTCCAAGGTTAAAAGGTTTGCATTGTCATAAGGAATGACAGCATTATAATCAGGATACTTAGCATCTATCAATCTGATCATTACCTGCGTATCTCCAAATGCAAAAAACGCGTTCTTAGTATTATAAGAGAGCTCTACTTCATCTTCTTTAAGTGCATTCTTCAATAAACTAAGTCCTTTCTTAGGAATGATAAATGTATCCACCTTATCATTCTTCGCTGTAGTGAAGGTATACTTCACCAATTTGTGCGCATCGGTTGCTACGAAAATTATACTTGATTCTTCAATCTGCATGTAGACACCCTGCATCGCTGCACGAAGTTCATCATTGCTCGTAGCAAACAACGTTTTAGTTAGGGCTTGAGTAAGTATATTGGATGAGAGTTGTATTACTTGCGTATTATCAGCTTCTGGTAAATCCGGGAAATCATCTGCACTATCACCAGCAAGTTTATATTTTCCATATGCAGAAGAGATGCTTATCGATCTTGCCCCTTCATCTACATCAAATGTTATCGGCTGCTCAGGCAAGGCCTTTAAGGTATCCAATAAGATTTTGGCGGTAATGGCGATCTCTCCATCTTCCTCAGCACTAACTTCTATAGTAGTAATAATAGTTGTCTCGAGGTTCGATGCTGTAATGGTAAGAACATCTCCCTTTAACGAAAACAAGTAGTCTTCCAAGATAGGCATGACGGTATTCGCTCCTACCACTCCATTAGACATAGAAAGTTTCTTCAATAACTCCGAGGAGGATACGCTAAATTTCATATGTATTTATTTACTGCTTTCTCACCATGGCTATCCATCGTTAAAAAAGCAATTGATCCAATTAAGCATGCAAGTTATACCCTTTATTTCTTTCTTAAGAGTGACGAGACTTACATAAAGAACAAAAATAGCAGAATCAATCGATGCGTGAAGAATGCGGGCATAAAAAAAACATTTGTACCCAAGTCCTATTAACCTCTTACTAAAAACCTAAACCGGGGGATTATACGCGGTTTTCCACACGAATTGTTTGGACCTCTTGAAAATCCTAATAAAAAGACATTTTGATATGGAATTGAGTGTCTTTGATAATGGAGATTAGGCTACTTTTGTATTCCTTTTTTGGGATTTAGCCTGACATAATGATTAACAACTCAATCCTTTCTCTTCCTCCGGAGATTCACTCCATTGATTCGGTTCAGATACCTGAAGTGACCGTATATCATGTGGCTGAAGTTGTACCTGTTTACGAACTATACAAAGCGGATAGCGGGGTTATTATGTTAGAAGCTATTTTTTATGCAGGAAGGCCTCAAGAGAGTAAGTTCTTAACTTCTTCTTGCTGTGCACCAATGATGAGAGAAGGAGCTGGAAAATATTCTTCTGAAGAATTGTCTGAAGAAATAGATTATCGCGGCGCCTCTATAAGTTTAATGTCGAGTCTTGATCTTATTACAATACGATTGGTCTGCCTTCGCAAATACTATGCGGATATGATTAGCCTTTTGGGGGAAATTGTTAGTCGTCCGCACTTTGATAAAAAGGAACTTGATTTATTTATCAAGAGAAGAGTAGAAAGACTTCAAATCGAGTTAGCAAAAAACGATATTGTTTCCTATCGCCGCTTGACAGAATCCATTTATGGTTCTGAAAATCCTTACGGATATAATAGTTCTAAGGACCGCTATGAATCTCTCGAGGTGATGGATATTGTAAAACATTACGAAGCAACAATCCGAAGAAATAATTGTCTGATTTTTGTGTGTGGTGATGTGCATGTTGATGATAAAGAGCTTCTAGAGACTTTCGTCCATCAAATTCCTGCCGGGGGCGAAAAACTCAACAATTTGAATCTCCTCCCTTATCAAGGAACTCCCAGTAGAATGGAGGTTAAAGGCAATCCAATGCAAACCTCCATTAAGATAGGCCGCAAAGGTTTGGTAAGAAGTCATCCTGATTATTACAAGTTAAGTTTTGTAAATACTTTACTAGGAGGCTTCTTTGGCTCAAGACTTGTAACAAATGTTAGGGAGCGCTTAGGTCTCACTTATGGGATTTATAGTCTCATGGATAATCAACTTTTTGATTCTTGTCTTATGATCTCAACCGAAGTAACAAATGAAAATGTTAGTCGCTGCTTAAAGGAGATTTATGCCGAGATGGAGCGATTAAAGTCAGATCGCGTTGGTGAGGAAGAACTTGCTCTTGTAAAAAATTATCTTATGGGAAATTACCTCAATCTCTTTGATGGGCCTTTCAATAGCATAAAGGCAATAAAATCATTAGTTTTGAGCGATATTCCCTTGGACAAAATGAGTTCCATTATTCAAACTTCGGCGTCATTAGATTCGGAAGGTATTATGGAGATGGCTCAAAAATATTTTAATTCAGAAGATTATTGGGAGGTGATTGTTGGATCTCCAAGTTTATAGTTATAGATAGAAATGGGTTTATTTGATTTTTTTAGACAAGAACTGGCGATAGATTTGGGTACGGCCAACACCCTTATCGTCTATAAAGATAAAGTGGTTGTAGATGAGCCGTCGATCGTTGCCATGGATCGCAATACAAGAGAACTTTTAGCTGTGGGTCTCAAGGCGATGCATATGCATGAGAAAACACATGCTAATATCATGACTGTTAAGCCATTAAAAGATGGTGTAATTGCTGATTTTCAAGCAGCAGAGAACATGATACAAGGGATGATTAAGATGGTAGAGAACCGTCGAAAATTTTTCACTCACTTAAAAATGGTCATCTGTATCCCTTCTGGAATTACCGAAGTGGAAAAACGTGCTGTCTTTGATTCTGCGGATCATGTAGATTCCAAAGAAACATACCTAATCCATGAACCGATGGCCGCTGCTTTAGGTATTGGTATCAACGTGATGGAACCCATGGGTAATATGATCATAGATATAGGTGGTGGAACAACTGAAATTGCTGTAATTGCGCTTGCCGGAATCGTTACAGATCAATCCATTAGAACCGCAGGAGATGAACTCACAGATGATATTGTTGAATATGTTAAGCGTATGCACAATCTCCTAATAGGAGAAAGAACTGCAGAAAGAATAAAGAAAGAAGTTGGTTCCGCGTCACCAGATATTGAGAATCCTCCAGAAAAGCTGGCCGTCAATGGTCGGGATCTACTGACAGGAATTCCAAAACAAATCTTCGTAGGTCATGAAGAGGTTGCAGAAGCAATAGATAAATCGATTACGAAAATCGAAGATGCCGTTATCCGTGCGTTAGAAGAGACTCCTCCAGAGCTTTCTTCAGATATATATCGTACTGGAATATTTTTAACAGGAGGAGGCGCTTTGCTTCGGGGATTAGACAAAAGAATCGCTGATAAAACGAAGCTCAAGGTGTTCGTCGCGGATGATCCTTTGAGAGCAGTAGTAAGAGGAACGGCTAAAGCCCTTAAGAATTCAAAAGAATATACATTCCTTATGGATCGCAGAAGCATGTAAAAAAGGATGTTATCTAACTTTTTCATTCTAAAAAAATATTCCCACGTTGCTCTTTTTGTTTTCTATGAGATAATTGCTTTGTTTCTACTGATCAATTTTAATTCTAAGCAAAACGAAATATTCCTCCATTCTAGTTCTTTGTTCTCTGGAAACCTCTTGCAAAAAACTTCTCAAGTCGGCGATTACCTTAATTTGAAACAATCAAATGATGATCTCCTTGCGGAAAACGCCAGATTACTTCAAGAGCTAATTAATGTTCCAAGACCAAAGATCCCAGATTTGGATACTACAGGTCGCGACTTCTCGGTAATTTCTGCCCGGGTGATCAACAACAGTATACTTACCAGCAGAAACTTCTTCACCATAGATAAGGGTTCGCATGATAGTATCAAGGCTAATATGGGAGTAATGACCGCTGATGGTGTGGCTGGCGTAGTAAAGCAAGTAAGTGAACATTACGCCACCATTCTTTCTCTTTTACATCTTGATAGTCGCATTAGTGCGAGTATAAAAGGACAAGAGTATTTCGGCTCTATTTCTTGGGACGGTCAAGATTATAAACACCTTTCTTTATCTGGGATTCCTAAGCATGTTTCCTTATCCAAAGGTCTATCTATCATTACCAATGGATATTCTACTGTGTTCCCAAAAGGTATTCCAATTGGAGAAATAGACGTCTACGATATTAGTAAGAATGGAGTGTTTTTTAATATTTCTATAGAAGCTTACACAGATTTTTCTGAAATTGAACATGTTTATATCCTAAAGGATAACTTTGCCGATGAACGTCTATACATAGAATTAAATGAATAAACTGAGCCTCGCTCACATTTTCTCTGCTTTCTTTATCGTCGTCATTCAAGTCTTATTACTTAAGAACATACAGGTAGCGGTGCTAGATCGCTATGTCGTTAGTGCATTCATATATCCTCTGATTATAATAGTGTTGCCATATTCCATGCCGAGATCAATCGTCCTGACTATTGCTTTTTTTGTAGGAATAATCGTTGACGTAGGTTATGATAGCATTGGTCTGCATACTTCTGCGCTAGTGCTCACCGCTTTTCTACGATATTTTGTGTTGCTTCTAATTGAACCAAGGAGTGGATATGGTGAAAATGCAATGAGTTTGGTAAGTTCCGGTATGCCATGGTTTTTAAGATATTCTGCAATCATGCTGGCTATTCATGTCTTTACTTATTTTTCTTTTGATGCTTTTACATTTGTTTTCATTGGGAAGATCCTAGTGAACACACTCTTGAGCTTTGCTGTTTCGTTTCTTTTGGTGAATCTTTATTCTATGATATTTCGAGGGTAATATGAACGATCCGGTTAGATATAGGCTCGTAATGATTTTTTTTAGCATCGGAGGTTTTCTGCTACTCGCTAATTTGTTTGAACATCAGGTTCTCAATCAGACTTATAAAGATAAGGCCCAGAACCGTACCCTCATTCGGCGAAATATCTCACCGCCCAGAGGCCTCATTGCGGATCGCAATAATAAAATGCTTGTCGTCAATGAGCCTACGTATGAGTTGGAAATGATTTATCGAGAAATCGATAAAAAAATGGACCTTGATGATTTTTGTGAACTGCTAAATATAGGTAAACCGACCTATGATTTATTGATGGACAACGCGACATCAAGATCTTACTATAGGAGGTCCATTCCGATTACGTTTCTTTCTAATATCGAACCACATGAATATTCAAGGTTTCAAGAACACTTACATCGGTTTCCGGGATTCTATACGCGTCTAAAGAACAAACGAAGCTATCCTTACCCTAATGCCGCGCATGTTTTAGGATATGTAAGTCAAGTGTCCTCTTTGGACTTAAAATCTAATGATCAGTACGATATAGGTGATGTCAAAGGAACAAAAGGGCTGGAGTTAGTCTATGAAGATGATCTCCGTGGTCAGAGTGGTATGGAATACATCCTGAAGGATAATATAGGGCGAGAAATTGAAACCTACATGTATGGCAGCCAGGATACTTTTGCAAAAGGAGGGGAAGATCTAATCACAACACTAGACATAGATCTTCAGGCGTATGGAGAATATCTTCTTGCTGGGAAACGAGGAAGCGTTGTAGCGATAGAACCAAAAACAGGTGAAATTCTTTCTATGATAAGTGCTCCTTCTTATGACCCTAATAGCCTATCTCTCGGAAAAAAACGGAGTAAAACTTACTCTTCTCTTCTCATGGATACTATTAATACGCCCATGCTGGATAGAACGATCCAAGGAAGATACCCACCCGGATCGATTTTTAAGCCTATACTTGGTCTAATTGCATTACAGGAAAAAACGACTCACGCGAGCAGGACAATATATTGCTCTGGTGAATATGTAATAAATGAAAAAAAGGGGTTTTCACAGGGCTGTCGCCAACACCCCACTCCATTTGACATTGAAAAAGCTTTACAATATTCCTGTAACACTTACTTCTATCAGCTTATAAGAGAGCTCATTGATAATCATGGCTATCATAAACCTGGAATAGGTCTGGCGATCTTAGATAAATATCTAGAAGAATTTGGTCTAGGAAAGAAGCTTGGTGTTGATATGGGCAATGAAAATGATGGGTTTATCCCTACCCCTGCTTATTTTGATAAGATGTATAACACCTCGGAATACTCATGGAGATCCACTTATGTACTCTCTCTTGGAATCGGACAAGGTGAATTAGGGTTGACAACAATCCAGATGGCCAATCTTGTTGCCATTCTTGCCAACAAAGGAGATTTCTATACCCCACACTTAATCAAGAAGTATATTTCTGGAAAGCCAATAAATGAAAAGTTTAAAATATTACATTCTGTTCCTATTGATAAGGAATATTTTGAACCTGTTCTTAATGGTATGGAAGCAGTAATAAGCAAAGGAACAGGACGGAGGGCCTATGTGCCAGGTATTAGAATATGTGGTAAGACAGGAACTTCACAAAACCCTCATGGCGCGGATCATTCCGTATTCTTTGGGTTTGCCCCAAGAGAAGATCCAAAAATTGCCATCGCTGTTTTTATAGAAAATGCTGGGGGGGGGGGTGCCCTTGCTGCGCCAATCGGAGGGCTTATGATAGAAAAGTATCTTAAGAAAGAAATTAAACCCTCCCGTACTTATTTAGAAAACTATGTTAAGGAAAGAAATCTTATAAACATACCATAGACAATAACAAGAGGATGATTATATCTGCAATCGTAGCAAAGGGAAAAAATAATATTATCGGTAAGGATAATGACCTCCCTTGGCATCTTCCTGATGACCTTAAATGGTTCAAAGAGAAAACCAGGGGCCGCCATGTTATTATGGGAAGAAAATCTTTTGACTCGTTAGGAAAGCCTCTTCCAAAGAGAGTGAATATTGTAATCACAAGAGATCAGAACTTTGCACATTCTGGATTAGAAATAGTGCACAGTATTCCCGAAGCACTCCGGTTCGCTCAAGCGGAGGGTGAAGAAGAAGTTTTTATTCTTGGTGGCGGGAATATCTATACACAAACGATGGAGATTTGGGATAGACTTTATTTAACAGAAGTTAACGCAGAACCTGAGGGGGATACACTTTTTCCCATTGTAGATTATTCTAAATACGATCAGGTTTTCGAAGAATCTCACCAACAAGACAATAGTCATGCTTATGATTTTATCTTTAAAGTTTTCGAAAGAAAAAGATAGAATCAATTATTAAGTAGATAGCTACTAATCTGTAAGCCATCGTTATAAGTCTTAGAAGATTCTAATTGCATTGAGAACGCTTTCTTCGAAGCTCCAAATAGTCGGATGCCCTCTCCTAATATAATCGGATTCAATTTGATTTTCACAATATCGATCATTTCGTGATCTAATAACCACGAAGCAAACTCTCCTCCTCCACGAAGATAGATGTCACTCCCTTCCTGCGATTTTAGTTCTTGAATAAGGGGTAGGTTTAATTTACTCATATTTACTAAAGAATGCTTTTTTTTAAGTTTGAAAGCAGACGAGAAGATATAATGCTGCATTTGAGGATATGCTGGTTGACCTGGTTTCAAGCCATATTGGAAGCCAAATTCAGACGTTTTGCGACCCATAATCACTGTATCAAATTCCTTCAAGTCTGAGAGATATTGTTGGACACCTTCTCCTTACTCTTGTTGTGCAAATAGACTTATATCTCCATCTGGACCAGCAATATAACCATCAAGAGAACACGCTACGTAGTATACTATCTTTCTCATTTGATTTGTTGTTTAGGAATGAACCGGAGACTTAAACCATGACATTGTTTGACTTTTCGTCGTTAAAATTGCCTTCTTGAATATAGTAAGTGGCTATCGTCCTCAAAAAAGGAGATTATTTTATTTAACCCTGATATTTCTAATATATAATTAGCTACTTTTATTTCATTACTGCCTCAAAAAATCAATTAAAAATCTCAAAAAAGATCCCCTTTGTACTAATTACTCTTTTGTTTTTTGGGAATATGTCTGCTCAAGATTTATTGGAATCAACAATTAAAGACCTCAAAAGCAAAGAACAGACAAAGACAAACCTCATTGCTGAAAGTCTTATGAAAAAGAGCTCTTTTGAGTCTTCTTCTTTGTTTAGTTATGTTGGAAACGACCTCTCATTAGGTGATGAAAAATATTTGGATCAGATAATTCGCATTAAGCTGGATCTTTCTTCTTTATAGTCTCTTGAAAAGAAAAAAAGTAATACGCTTCGACTATCAATACCCGTCTCAAAAAATAAAAGTTTTCATCTCCTTTTGGAGAAAGTTGATATTCTGGAACCTGGGTACTATATGGAAACCAGTGACGGTAGAATCATTTATCCAGATCAAAATAAGATGTTGTTTTATCGTGGTATAGTCGAAGGCGATAACAGTTCATTGGTGAGTCTCACTATAATTGATGATGACGTAAAATTGCTTATTTCAGATGACGAAGGGAATAATTCAATAAACCGTGATCAGAATAATAGGGAGATTTGGAATCTGTATAATGAGAATAAGCTGAAGATAAAATCTGTCCGTAAATGTGGAACTACCCATCAACCAAAAAATTCCGCAGAAAACACAGAAGACACTAAAGGAGATTTTCGGAAAATGATGGTTCAAAATATACAGATTGATATGGAGGCTGACTATGCTATGTATGTAGCCAATAGAAACAATGAGGCGACTGTCTAGACCTACGTTTTGGGGCTCATGAATGCAACGATTGCGGTATATGCTGCTGAGACGATCACCATGAGTTTATCCAAAACTTTTGTGTGGACTTCAAATGCGGCTCCATATCCTTATACTACTGATGACTTAACGGATGCGGGCAAAATATTAACTAGATTTGGAGAACGTATTAAAAATAACCTTACGGGCAATTTAGCCCACTTTATCACAACCGTAAACACTGGCCAGACTTTAGGTATAGCGTGGACCGATGTCCTTTGCTTCGCTTACAATGGTGTCCCGCAGCATGCGGGGCCATATGGAGTAACAGCAGATTTGGGTACTTCCCAAGCTTTTCCGGATAATTCGCAGGATGTGGTGACATTCGCTCACGAATTGGGACATAATATCGGTTCTCCTCACACTCATGATTGTGAATGGGGACCGAATAATCTTGCTATCGACAATTGTGTCGCAACTGAGGCAAATAATTGTGGTCTTGTTACCCCTCTTGAACAAACAGGTACAATAATGAGCTACTGCAATAATGCACTTTTATCTAAAGGCTTTGGGGAATTGCCTGGGGCGTTAATTAGAACTAAATATAATAATGCCAAGTGTATTTCTGTTACTCCTCCTATCTGCCCTGCGGATATTTCAGTTTCTTCAGCAACAACAACCGGAAATTCCTTAGGATCTAATTCTGTCTCGACAGCTGGACCTGTTACAGTTAATGGTGCCGCGGTTTTTTCATCTAATAACATTAATTTAAATGCTGGTTTTGAGGTTCCTTCTGGAAGTTGTTTTGAAGCGAATAATGTCGGTTGTGGCTATACGGGAGTAATTACTTGTGAAGGCGGCGGCAGTAACACTGGGGCTGATGGAAGTTGTAATGCTCCTCATGTTCTGACATGTGGGCAGAATTTTATGGGTGATAATAATTCTTCAGGTACGAATATTTGGACCACATATAATAATTCTACTTTTGATTATCCCTCAATAGAAAAAGTTCATACCATCAGCATTCCTGCTAATAATACAGCAAAAATCGATATGACAGGCATGACAGATGATTTGGATTTATTTGGTGGTACTTCTTGTAATAATAATAGTTTAACTTTTGATAGTTCAACAGAAGGGAATGAGACTTTTAACCTTGTGAATAATTCTGGAAGTGCGTTAGTGTATTATATTATTGTTGACGGTTATGACGGTGCCACGAGCGAGTATACATTAAGTGTTACTTGCACTCCTAACTCCTAACATGAACAAAACTAAAAAACCTATTACTATTTAGAAAACAGGGTTACTTACATTTATATTGATTTTATCTGTTCTAATATGTCTACTGCTATTCTGATGGCATTCCTGCCTTTTGTGCAATTCTCAATAAGAAAAATAAATAACCGGTTTTCCTATTGAATATGTGTTTTTCATTCAGAAAACAAAAGTTCTTGTCAAAAAGAGAAACTCGTCGTAATCCACTGTTTATAGTACCATAGTCGTTTTTATCCGGCTATAGTCGTTTATAAACGGCATTAAACGGCTATAATGCGATTAAAGCTTGCATATCATCTCAACTTTGTAGTGTCAATCAGCAGAAGCGATAAATAAAATCGCAATTGCAGATTAAATTTTTTTACTCATTCCGGAAGAACGGAATAAAAAATTTCACATTATGAATGCTTTAAAGAATCAAGTAACACTTATTGGAAACATTGGAAAGGACGTAGAATTGAGAACAGTAGGAGACAATCGGTCCCTATCTACTATCACCCTCGCTACTAACGAATATTATAAAAACAATAAGGGTGAGCTTATCAAAGAAACACAATGGCATAATCTCAAAGCATGGGGAAAACTTGCGGATACAATGAGCAATATCCTTTCGAAAGGAGATGAAGTCATGATCCAAGGAAAACTCACATACCGGTCTTTTGAAAATAAAGAAGGAAACAAACAGTATGTCACAGAAATCGTCGTAAGTGAATTTCTCAAAATGACTAAGAAGGCTGAAATAGCAGCATAAATTATTATAAATATAATTTTAGAAAAGGAGGGCCGATTTACTTCATTATTGGTGTCTCCTTTTCTTTTTAATGAACAAGCTCTTAAAGCAAACGAAAAGACTTTGCGTTTTTTATAAAAACTGGGTGCCTAAACTTTTTGCTAAAAACGCACCTTATCTAGCTCTACTTTGATAGAAATCACTTAGATAAATATTCCAATGACATGAAAGAGCTTCAACTATAGATTAATTGACAACCAGCTATTTCTTTTGATATACTCCCATCCATGAGTCATAAAGGTTTAGAGGAACTGTTATTCGAGAGAACATCTTTAAAATTGGGATTTCTAAGAAAGATGGCATGTAGTTATTAACTCTCTCAATGAGATAAGCAAGAGAAAAATACCACTTTGGCCGAATGAACTTGAGTGTTTTTAGCTCAGCACTTGAAGTCATTTTTTCCATCGTTTCTTTACTAAAATAGCCAATATGAGCTAGCCTAAAGTGCCACCAAGAAAAACCTAAAACTCTAGCAAGTAACGACCTAACATCTGGTGTTACCATTACAAATATCCCATCATCTGATAATTGGTTTCGTATATCTGTAACTAGTTTTTTGGGGTTATCCACATGTTCTATTACATCCACAAGAGTAATTACATCGAAATTTCCTTTAATTACATCATTTGGAAAAATCCCTAGCGTAATTGGAATTTTTCTTTCCTCTGCTCTTTTTTGTAGCCATTTGGATGGTTCAACTCCTTTTGCTATATACTTTCTTTTTAATGCTGCTTCAACAAGGATTCCACTCCCGGCACCAATGTCTAAGAGCGTTCCAGATTTTTTATATTTAGCTATTAAGTCCAAAACTTTCTCTTCTTGCAACAGACGTACACTTCTCGTGTTTTCATAACCTTCGTCTATAAGCTCCTCATAGAAGGGGAGCACATCCTCTGCATCAGAGCATTGGAGGAATCCACAATCTTTACATTTATAGATGTTATGAGTAATACCATAATCACTATTCGTTATGGCAAAAGAACTTGGAGTTAATTCTCCTGCATTAGAGTTTTTTACTAGTTTAAGAGTTTCTTTGTCACATATCCAGCATACCATATCCGTCATAAAGGTCTTTTATTATTTGTGCATAATGATTTTCAGCGTCTTGTTTTCTAATGATAATACAATCGATTCCTGCGTGATGGGCTGCAACTGAATCCGTATCTTCTCTATCACCAACATATAACACTTGTTGTTTGTCTATTTCTGTTTTTTTAAGGATAAAATTTATGCCTGCCGGATGCGGCTTAAGAATATCAATTTCCAAAGATTCACTACTAATTATTTCGTCAAAAGAAAACCCCATTGCTAGAATCTTTTCTTCTGCATAATAGTCAGAAAGTACTACAGCCTTTATACCACATTTCTGCAATGCCAAAACAAAATCTAAAGCTCCCACGCAAACAAATTTGTTTAAATGCTTTATAGGCCTCTTCCTAATCCATTCATTGACAACTTTCTCAACCTTCTCTGATTCTTTCTCATATCCCGACAAGATGTATTGATTTTTTGAAATACCTGCAACTCGTTTTTGCGCCAACCTTTCCCTATTTCTTCGAAAATGAAATAAAATCAGAATTTCGCGCCAGAGTCCTGGGCTAAAAAGATAATGAAAGAACATTTCGTTTATCACTTCTCGTCTCAATGGCCTCTGGTCATAGAGAGTGCCATCAACATCAAAAACAACCATTTTTATTTCTCTCCAAAGAATTGACATTAGTTACCTATTCAATATTCATTAATCCAGAAGAAATTGTAATCCCGGCATATCAACAAAAAACAATACCAGAAATAGTAATGCAAGAAAAACGGTATAAGCCATGAAATTACGTTCCTTAAAAAAAGATTCTGGCCTTTGAACACTTGAATCTTCTTTAAAAGCTATATGTAAATACCAAGCAAAGTAGAAAGCAAGAAAAATAAAGCTAATAATTAGTTCTATTCGGTGTTTAATGAGAAATGCGCCTAAAAAGAAAGATGAAAGAATGGCATAAAAAACTACAGAGATTAATAGTTTTTGTTCATTATATTTTTTGAAAGAAAGCCTATACTGCCCTGCTAATTCTGGGTTATTAATAAACCGATATTCTGCAAATCTTTTTGCCCCCATTAAAAAAGCCCCTCCCATCCAATAAGATATAAGAACACTTGATGGAGGAAATCCTGCTACATCTAAAATGAACCAACCCAAACAAAAACGAATTGGGTTATTTATAGATTCTGACATAACATCAAGATATACCCGATCTTTCGTTCGAAAAGGCTTGACATTATACAAGAAGGCCATGAAAATAAAGAAAAACCCAAAATATAAGAAGTTAGACGATATCCTTGAAGCCAGAAAAAGACCCCTGGATTCAACTAATAAATGCAACGTGCACTTGATTGTCCAATATTTTCGCAAAAACTTCATTGGGTGTTTTGTACCCAAACCTCTTTCTTGGTCGGTTATTTAATTTGTTTTGAACTTCAATAATGCGCTCATTTGTGATTCTTTCAAAATTGTAACCTTTAGGGAAGTATTGTCTT
>JBLIDB010000041.1:0-26330 GCA_047634015.1 Saprospiraceae bacterium | reverse complement strand
GATCTCTATACCTGCGTCATCCTGACGCTTTAAGAGGACCTCCTACTCGCGTGTAAGTTTATGTCCTTACTAAAAGATGTTATGCTACTCACTGAAATCGTGGGTAGTAATTCTGATTAATCTTTTCATTTTATACTTTAAGTCAATGTTATCATCACTGATACACTTTAGTATCCGCAATAAGCTGGTTGTATTTCTATTTACAGCAGGTCTTATAGGATTCGGAACATTTGCGCTCTTCAACTTATCCATCGGAGCGGTTCCTGACATTACCAATAATCAGGTACAAGTAATTACTACCTCTAGAAATCTGTCGACAGAAGACGTAGAAAAGTTTCTAACCTACCCAGTAGAATTAGAGATGGCTAATCTTCCAGGGGTTGTTGAGATTCGCTCTATATCCAAATTTGGACTTTCTGTAGTCACTATTGTATTCGAGGAAGACATGGGAACCTATCTCCCCAGACAACTCATAGCCGAAAAAATCAAAAGTGCTGAAGACAAAATTCCCAAAGGATTTGGAAGTCCTGAGATGGGTCCTGTTAGCACAGGGCTTGGTGAGATTTATCAGTACATCCTAGATGTGAAACCAGGATATGAGGACCAATATTCTGTTACAGAACTTAGAACTATACAAGATTGGATCGTAAAACGCCAACTCTCGGGAATAGCAGGTGTCGTAGAAATTAATACTTGGGGTGGCTATCTTAAAACCTTTGAAATAGCTATTGATCCCAACCAATTGCAATCTATGGGTATATCGATTACTCAAGTTTATGAAGCAATAGAATCAAATAATAGTATCGCTGGGGGAGGATACATAGAAAAGTCAAATGAAAGCTTCTTTATTAGAAGCGAAGGATTGATTACAAGTATTAATGACATTAAAAATGTAGTTGTCGAAACCAGAGATGGCCTTCCCATCCTAATAAAAGATATCGCAGAGGTAGGTTTCGGGCATGCGAATCGATTTGGAGCTATTACAGGAAATGGGCAGGGGGAGAAAGTACTCGGCCAAATAATGATGTTGAAAGGCGCATCCTCTAAGACCGTCATCAATGATGTGAAAAATAGAATTGAAGAAATTCAAACTTCACTACCGGAAGGTGTAATTATAAACCCTATTCTGGAAAGAAGCGATCTTATCAATAGAACTACCAACACTATTGCCGAGAATCTAATACTTGGTTGTCTAATTGTCATATTTATAGTCATACTCCTCTTAGGAAATTTTAGATCTGGACTTGTAGTAGCCTCAGTTATTCCTTTATGCTTACTCTTTGCAATATCTATGATGTATATACTGGGTATAGACGCCAATTTAATGAGTCTTGGAGCTATAGACTTTGGAATAATAATAGATGGCGCGGTTATAATAGTAGAATACATCGCCTTTAGCATTACACAAAAATCAGCACAGATTCTTTCAATTACAAAGAGTGAAAGGAGCAGCTTTATGGATAAAATCACCACAGAAAGCACCTCTAAAATGATGCGCTCAGCTGTATTCGGGCAGCTTATTATAATTATTGTTTTCATTCCTATTCTAACATTGACAGGAATAGAGGGAAAAATGTTCCGGCCTATGGCACAGACGTTTTGCTTTGCGCTTATAGGTGCTATGATCCTATGTTTTACTTATGTTCCTGTAATGTCATCTCTGTTTATTAGGCCCAGTAGTAATTCATCAACCAACCTTTCCAGTAGGTTTCTGGGAGTAATAAAAAGTATATATCAACCATTACTAAGAAAAGCACTTCAACTTCGATATATCGTAATTGCCTTAGCGCTTATTCTATTAGTGGCTACTGGCTTTATATTTAAAAATCTTGGAAGCGAATTTGTTCCAACATTAGATGAAGGAGATTTCGTAATACAGCCAGTGCTCAAAACAGGCATGTCCCTTACTAAAACTATAGTAATGACCACGCACATGGAGCGTATCCTCAGAAGGATACCAGAAGTCAAGCAAGTAGTCAGTAGAATAGGTGCCGCAGAAGTACCTACCGATCCTATGTCTATGGAAGAAAGCGATATAATAATTACACTCTATCCCCCCAATGAATGGGAATCTGCTCAAACCAAAGATGAACTTGCCGATGTATTGAAAGAAGCGATTGAAAAAGAAATTCCAAATGTGGAGATAGAGTTTACCCAGCCTATAGAAATGCGATTCAACGAACTGATTTCGGGAGTACAATCTGACCTGGCAATCAAACTATACGGTGACGACCTCGACTTATTGCAAGAGAAAGCAATACAAATAAGAAATGCCATTTCCTCAGTGGAAGGGGCTGCCGATATATCATATGAAAAGACCGCCGGTCTTCCTCAAATGATGGTTAAATACAAACGAAATGAAATTGCAAAATACGGAGTCAGTATTAATACACTAAATCAAATAGTGTCTATGGGATTTGCAGGCCAATCCGCAGGAATAATATATGAAGGCGAAAAGCAATTCGATCTTGTAATTCGATACAAAAGCGAAAATAGAAATGACCTCAATAGCTTAAGGCGTGCTATGGTATCTCTTCCAAACGGATCTCAGCTTCCACTTAGCACATTTGCGGATATTGACTACACCACGGGTCCTGCTCAGATATCAAGAGACAACACAAAGAGAAGGACTGTTGTGGGAGTCAATGTGAGAGGCAGAGACCTTCAATCAGTCGTGGATGATGTCCGACAGATTATTGACACACAAATTAAACTACCTCCAGGTTACATTATTGAATACGGAGGTCAATTTGAGAATTTAGAAAGTGCATCACGAAGGCTTATGATCGCTGTTCCTATATCATTAGTGCTGATCTTCGTATTGCTATTTTTTGCATTCAAATCTATAAGCGAAGCGCTAATTGTATATACCGCTATCCCCCTCTCAGCGGTTGGAGGTGTCGTATTACTCTACTTAAGAGACATGCCGTTTAGCATATCAGCAGGGGTAGGATTTATTGCCTTATTTGGAATTGCAGTACTAAACGGAATAGTACTCATCGAACATTATAACGAACTAAAACTCCAAGGAGTCACTGACGTCTACGAAAGGGTACTCAAAGGAACTACAGATAGACTGCGCCCCGTACTATTGACTGCCTCCGCAGCAGCTTTGGGCTTCTTACCTATGGCGATATCTACATCGGCTGGCGCGGAAGTACAGCGCCCTTTAGCTACTGTAGTGATTGGAGGATTATTTACGGCCACCATTTTAACATTGTTTGTTCTACCTATTCTTTATGCTATGTTAGAAAAATCCAAATGGATACGCTCCAAGACAAATACCACACTTGTTATTCTTTTATTAGGACTTGTATCACCGAATCTGTCCAAATCCCAAAGTACTGATTCCTTAAATGAACTGATTGCAAAAGCAATAGACAACAGTATTGAATTACAAACTGGTGCCTTGAAAGTACAGCAATCTCAGTTTGCGATAAATGCCAATAAAGACGTTGACAAGACTGCACTATTCTATAGTTATGATCGGAATAATACAACGAACACAGGTCCAGCATTGCATATTCTCGGAGCCAGTCAATCTTTCAAACTCCCAGGCTACTATGATGCCATAGAAAATGTAGGTAATGAACTTACTACGCTCCAAGAAAGAAGGATAGAAATCCATAAAGCGCACATTGCACTTAATGTAAGTCGTTCTTACTATTCCATATTGCACTATAATTCATTGATTAGCGAATATGAGTACTTAGACAGTTTATACACAAACTTTCAAATAGCATCCAATAGAAAATTTGGACTTGGAGAATCGAATCTACTTGAGAAAATAACTGCTGAAGCAAAACGAAATGAAATAAATCTCAAATTAGAACAAACACTCCGAGAAAGAACTATGGCGAAAAACAGATTAATTCAATGGGTCCGAGACAGTTCAAAAAATATCGGAATCAGTACAAAAAATACTATAATCATAGTAACCGAAACTGGTACAGAAGAGCATCCAATACTCAACTATAGTCTTCAAGAAATCCAAGTTGCAAAATCCAACAAATCATTGATTAACAAAAACAAATTGCCTGAGTTAAATCTCACACTTTTTAACGGATTTAATGGATTCAATGAATTTGCGCTATATCCAGGCATTGAGGCTGGTATTTCTGTTCCGCTCTGGAAGAAAGCCTACAATGCAAAGACAGAAGTGGCGGCCTTGGAAATTAAAATCAAGGAAAAGCAACTGGAACAAGTAGAGTACAATTTGAATACAAGAAGGATACAACTATTAGATGAATTGGCGCTATACAAGAAAGCCATAGATCAATATATGGATACGGGAATAGAACTACAATCCAATCTAATACAAACCGCCATCAGATCCCTTAAAGGTGGAGAAATCGACTTCTTCCAATATATACAAACTTTAGAAAACGCCTCTCTAATTAGAATCAACTATCACGATCAACTTAATAAATACAATCAAACCGTGATTAAATTACAATACCTGTTAAACTAAATGTTATGAAAAACATCCTATTTCAGCATATCACTCTCTTTGGATTAATAATTATCCTTTTGGGATGCCAATCAAAAGAAAACCATACTCATGCAGATGGCAGTTCACATAGCGCAGATGAGCAGCCCGAGTATGAGCACACAGTATCCAATACTGATATAATATCAGTTACCCAGCAGCAGTTCGAAGGCTCGAATTTCGAAGTGAGTCCATTAGAAATGAAACCATTCAACAATACACTTATGGCGAATGGACGTATTCATTTACCAGAAAAGAACAAAGCAATTGCCAGTTCTTTGATAGGAGGAACTGTGAATAATATAGACCTCATTCATGGTCAATGGGTAAAAAAAGGGCAACATCTATTGACAATTACAAATCCGGATCTCCTAAATTTACAATTAGAGTATCTTGAACTACAAGGTCAAATGACATTTCTCCAAACAGAAGCAAGTCGACTAAAACAACTCTCAGAAGAAAATATAACAGCCAATAAAAACTTCCTGAAAGCAGATTCAAAACTCAGTATCGCCAAGAGTAAGGAAGCCGCTCTTACTGCCAAATTAATCCTATTTGGGATTGACCCGGAAAAGGTTTCTAATAATTCCCTGATCACTCAACTTCCGATTGTGACTCCTATAAGCGGATACATAACAAAGATATCTGTTCTTCAAGGTAGCTTTCTTCCCGCAACCGCACCCGCAATTGAAATTTCTAACACCAATCATCTACATGCTGAATTAAAAGTCTTGGAGCGAGATATTCCATTACTTAAGAGGGAACAAAATATTGATTTTACTATTCAAGGATTTACGTCCAAAGTCCTAAAAGCTACGATTCACCAAATAGAAAACGAAATCGATCAAAATAGAATGATCAATATTCATTGTCATATAGAGTCTAATGAAGGTGTTCGACTTATCCCAGGTATGTCTATTAGAGGCGAAATAGATATAGACGTTATTAAATCATTGGCACTACCAACTGAAGCTATTCTAACCAGAGACGCTAAGAAGTTTGTCTTACAGCAATTAGAGAACCAAGCCTTGAATTATGAAGTAATAGAAGTCCAGATAGGGAGAGAAGAAAACGGATATGCCCAAGTACTAAATCCCGAAAGCTTCAATCGCTCTGCAATATTCTTAACTAAAGGAGCCTACCTTGTATATGCCCCAGATGAAGAAGGAGTAGTAAAAGGTCATAGTCATTAGCCAATAATATTTTGCGCATACTTAAAAGTCCTCTTGCAAACTTGCTTATCTAATGCTACTTTAGGCACATAGAACTCATAAACTATGCTTGACAAGATATTAGGACTCGTAGACAACAAGGATATTTCACCGATTACTGGACTTGATGCTGCCTTTCTGTATGCTGAGACGCCCTCAAGTCCTATGCATATAGGTAGTGTTGCTATTATTGAAGGGTCTTTGGAATTTAACATTTTTAAGAAAAGCATAGAGTCTTCATTGCACCAGATGCCGGTACTAAGGAAGCGACTTATGTTTGCTCCGATGAGCGTCGATTACCCTTATTGGGTTGATGATCCAGATTTTAACATAAATCTCCATATTCAAAGGTATGCTCTACCACGGCCTGGAGGCTGGAGTGAATTACGTGAAATGGCAGCACAAATATTCAGCGAACCTTTAGATCGCTCTCGGCCGCTGTGGTCTTTTGCTTTTGTGGAGGGTATAGATGATATTGGCCAGGTTCCAAAAGGATCTGTAGCTCTAATATCTAAATTACATCATGTCGCTGTAGATGGAGTTGCCGGAGCTGGTCTCATCAGTTTGATATTCAACATTAGTCCGGAAATTAAAGAACTCAAACCACCAAGGCCCTTTAGCCCCAAACCGCTTCCAAATGAGGCTGAAATTGTTTTGAAGAGCGCTTTAAGCTTCGCAAAGAATCCATTGAAACTTCCAAAGATTATTAGCACGACAGCAAAAGCAACAATTAAATCTGGAATGCTAAGCAGAATGCAAAACATCGAGCTACCCACAGCTCCATTCTCGGCACCAAAAACTCCTTTGAACGGCATCATTTCTCCAGAGCGAAAATGGAGCTCCGCTATACTTTCACTTGAGAGAATTAAGGTGCTTAAAACGATAATGGGCACTACTATAAATGATATCATACTCGCTTTTTGTGCGGGGGCCCTCAGAAGGTATCTTTTAGAAAAAGATAAACTTCCTAAAAAGCCACTAGTAACTATGATACCTGTCTCCGTAAGAGATAAAAACGGCGCCGATGCTGGAGGAAATCATGTTTCGAATATGCTGGTGCAACTTGCTACTAATATAGAAGATCCAATAGAACGCCTTGAGGTAATTCATGAGAATACTATAAGAGGCAAGATCTATCAGAATGCTATGGGCGCTAAGATGCTCTCTAATTTGGCAGAAGTAGTGCCATTTGGAATCGCTAATCAGGCATCCAGGTTATATACGCGATTCCATGTATCTAAGCTACACAACCCTGTGTTCAATGTAGTAATTACCAATGTTCCAGGCCCACAGATGCCTCTGTATATGCAAGGTCATAAACTTCATACCTTGATGGGTATGGCTCCTATCATTGATGGTATGGGTCTTATCATTACAGTATTCAGCTATAATGGTACTGTATCTATTAGTCCTACTTCTGATGCCAAATCGATGCCTGACATAGAATTATTCACAAGGTATATTAGAGAAGCTGCGAATGAATTGGAAGCCCTTGT
This sequence comes from Saprospiraceae bacterium, assembly GCA_047634015.1. GTDB lineage: Bacteria > Bacteroidota > Bacteroidia > Chitinophagales > Saprospiraceae > JAJRXG01. The sequence goes on along the minus strand of JBLIDB010000041.1, from coordinate 19,134 downwards.
TTTGGCAAGAGAGACACTTAAGGAAGAAGAAGAAAGTAAGGACCCAGAATCAGATAAATTCTTTAATCACATCAAGAAATACTTAAAAGACAATCCTGATTTTATAAAGCCTAACTCTGGCATTTTTCAATTTAATATTAACGGTACGGCTGAGGCAACTTGGAAGCTTGATTTCAATAAAGCCCCAGGAAGTGTACGTCGTGGAAATGCCGCAGATCCCAATGTAATTCTAACGATAAGCGACAAACACCTAATGAGGATCGCTACGGGAGATTTAGATATTCAGACGGCATTCGTACAAGGAAGATTAGATGTAAAGGGAGATATGAAAAAGACCACACGACTTGCTAAAGTGTTGTCTCTTATACCGAAGATGAAGAAATAGGAGTATTCAAAATTGAATAAAATCCCATAAAAATAATAGTGCCCTATACATGTGAATTGTTTAGGGCACTACTATTATATTTCCTTTTCAATCTACGCTATATAGGTATTGCGCTTACCTATACCATCTCAAAAAAGGATACTGCATAATTATATGATCTTAATATACTGACCAAAATGCTGAGATTGTTCCAAACCACTTTGCGTTTGACGCAGAAAGAAGTTAGCCTTTGATGCTATATTAGAACTGCCATTTGATTCCTATATTCAGATTCCTTCCTCTTGTACTGAATCCATAAACATCTACATAATCTGTGTCTAACAAATTATTGATCGACACATAAGCGGTAAGACGCTTACTCATAAATCCCTGTTGCACATACAAATCAATAAGACTAAAAGCATCAAGCTCTACCTCACTAAACGTAGCGAAATCAAGTGCCTTTCTAACGCCCGTATAATTATAATCAAGCCGAAATACTGAGGAAACCGTTGGCATATACTCCAATCCAACATTTACTTTATGCTTAGGTAATTGGCGTAGAGAAACGGCATTGTCACTGGTCACAAAGGTATAATTAGAATTAAAGGACCACTGCTTATTTAACTTCCAATTAGCATCAAACTCTACTCCACTAACATCTCTTTGGTCTTGTGCAGTAACATACATGCCACCTATGAAGTTTCCCATATCGTCAAATTCACTTTCGAACCCAATAGGGTTCTTCTCTACCCTATTGAAGTATCCAATATTGAATTCCAACTGCTCATTAATATATAAAGATGTCCCTACTTCCCAATTCAAAGAAGACTCAGGATCCAAATCCGCATTTCCAAAAAGTGGAGATTGCAATTGATATAAAGAAGGGGTAATATAAGACGTAGAAATAGATCCCCTTAATTTTAACTTAGAAGAACCCTTGTCCAGTAACCAAGAAGGATTCAGATTATAAACAAACTTACTGCCATAGTCAGAATGTATATTGAGTCGCCCTCCTGCATGAACATTCACTCCACTTGGCATATCTATTACCACCGAAGCGTAAGGATCTATCATAGACAATTCTGGCTCGTCTCCAGCGCCAAAACTACCATCTTCAAAAGACAATTTTTGATATTGCATTCCCCAGAACCCTTTTACAAGATTCGAAAATCGATGTTCTTGAGAAAGATCAGTCTGAATATTAGAAAATGAATAATTAATAGGAAAAGAACTTTCAAAAGAACGGTCTCCCAAAGAGTAAGAAGTAAGGAATTTTACAAGCCCATTGTCATACTTATAGGTGGGCGTCACACCGATTCTAAATTCATCTACTAACTGCAGATTATCCCCATCCGAAAATGCACCATCATCATATTCTGCATCGAAATCATTGAACATAGCTTGAAGGTCTATCTTCCATCGATTATTGAATTGGTAACCATACTTCACAAGCGTATTGATCCGATCAAATCCATCATTATCAAATACATCAGTTGAATTACCACTTGATGCTGCCGAGAATCCATCACTATGCTCATAACCTCCAGAAATCATATATGACGACTTTCCAGATTGGCCTCCTAGGTTCAAGTTCCCTCCTAATGTTCCAAAAGAACCGCCATGAAGATCTACCATTCCTGCAAAATCCTCTTGACCTGTATCTTTCAATTTTATATTTATTACTGCCGTTGATGCACCAGATCCATAAAGTGTACTAAGCCCACCCTTCAATACTTCAATCGATTCTATCATATCTGAAGAGAGGAGCCTGAGATCATAAAATGATTCAATACCAGAAGGATCAGAAACTGGGATACCATCAATTAGAATAACTATCTGACGTGCCTTCCCTCCTCGTGAGGAGTAGTTTATATTGTTGCCAGGTGTACCGTAATTTCCTGTAATTTGAATTCCAGGTACGGTATTGAGAATATCACTAATAGATTTTCCAGCTTGACGAGATATATCTTCCGCACTTAATTTATAAATAGACTTTCCAGATTTCTCTATAGGTATGGCAAATCGCGTTCCTGTAATTACAATATCATCTACAGAAAGTGAATCCTGACTTACGACTTGAACAATCACAACAAATAGCATACTTACTATAAGTAATCCACTAAAACCAAACTTACTCTTATTCATAATTACAACTTCACTGCCCAGTACTGAAAGGAATATAGCAGTGTAGACGACACCATAGAACTGGTGTAGATCGCCACTCTTGCATTTCTTCCCGAACGCACTGAATGTTAAAAGAATATATTGGCAGGTCTTCTGACTCACTTCTCCTTCTTGACACCTTCCCATGACGCATAGGCGGCACAGTGGTATAATATCAAGATTTCAACAAAGCTTACAGCTGCGGGTACAGTTCCAGAATTCTATCGATTTGATAGGCACTGAATTCCCTTTTAAGTTCATCTCCATCAAGACGAACACCAAAATCAGAGGCGAAGGTATATAAATTGAACAGTTAGCACTACTCTCTTTAGAAAATAAATTTCTAGCCCAAGTTCTTATCCTTAGATCGACATAGAACTTTTAATAACTTTATCCTTTGGTCTACTTGCGTAGAGTTTGATCTTTTGCAGCAATCGACTCAAATGTCAATTTATAACAAGCTCTTATATAGACTGCATATAGCCAAAGGAGATGGATATACTTCCGATCTTGGTTTCTCCTAATTGCGCATTCCGCTGTAGAGATGAAAATCCATAGGTCACACGAGCATCTAGAAAGAAGCCATCTATATCACTTGTCATCTTTGTAAACATGACACCTCCATGTACTCCGAAATTAGAAGAATTGATCTCATTCTTCGTATCTATATCAGCGGTTAGATCTATCGTTAGTGGTTGGCCACTTAGCGGATTCGTCACCTGTATAGATTTATTAGGATCGAGATATAAAGGAGATGTACCAGAAGTCTTTTGCTTAGCATTAACTAAAATCCCAAGATAAGGGCCTGCGTAAGGAGATATTTTAAATTTCGATCCGAATGAAAGTTTCATAAGCACAGGAATTTCAATATAGTCTAAGGTAGATCGATTATCGAATTCTGCATAAGGCACAACGCCTGCTGGTAAGAGTGCGGAAAGTTGTGATGGGATATTTCCTGGTGGCAATGGCTGTAGACCATTCCGCTTTCCTCCTCTTCCTGCCATCATCAATTCTGGCTGTATTGAGAAAGTACTGCTCACTGGAAAATCCATCAAAATCCCAAAACTCGCTGTAGTAATGGATGTGAAATCACTACTATAAATATTATCGCTATCGTCCGATAAATTCGGAAAATTAATCCCTCCCTTTACACCAAAGGAAATTTGCCCCATCATCATTCCAGACACGATCAAACAAACGATCAATCCACATGATCTTTTTATAATTTCACTATTCATAATAATTGCATTTTTTTATAATTTCTAATTATATCTAATGTAAGAAATTCTGATACATCGCAATCATCCAATGGTCAATAAATTAAATACATAACCCCAGAGAGACTACTTCTCTATACGCTTACGCAGTTCTGCAATCTCCTCGTAGATATTCTTAAGCATCTGTGTGGTCGGATCTGTACGCAGTCCGATAGCGACCTTACTATGGTATTCCCAGATTTCTTGGACCTCTTCCGTCACTACCTTGACGGGAGGATATTCAGGATTGAGGGAGATTAGCGTCAACTCCTTCTTATCTTCTGACACTTGGACTTCCTTGATACGTATACTCTGCGCCTCGACGATCACATAGATCTGACCACTGCGCACTTCGCTAATCTGCCCTACAGCCTTCGCCAATACCCACTCAGTAGGCTGGATACTTGGACTCATACTATCTCCCGTCACCTGAAATCCTCGGAAGGTGGCATTACGATATTCTGGTAGTGGGAATGTGAATGTCGGCAACTGTTCATAATACTCAGGATCTCCAAGATTATCAGCATACCCCGCCGCAGCCTTAGCATGTACGAGGAGGATGTTCTCCTGACCGAGGTTATCTACGGTGATCATCTTCGGAGCGACATCCGCATGATGGGGGTCGAGATATTTACGTGTGCTATCTCCATATAGCCAGAGCGGATTGATCCGATATTGTCGGAGTAATTCCATCACCACCCTTCCAGAAAGCTTAACACGACCGCGTTCGATATCTGCAGTCGTTGACTTTATACCCAACTGCGCTGCAAAAGCGGCTTGTGTAAAACCTAATTCCTCGCGGATCTCCTTAAATCGTTCTACCGAAATCATACTCGTAAAGATACAAAATTGGATTTAATCCAATAAATAGGATTATTTCCAATTTAATGGAATAATTCCATAACTTTGTACTAAATCCCGAATCATATGGACCGTAGCATCGTACACTTAGACCTCGACGCCTTTTTTGTTTCTGTAGAGCGCCTGCTTGATAACCGCCTGAATGGTCGTGCGATTCTGGTCGGAGGCACAGGAGATAGAGGGGTCGTCTCTGCCGCGAGCTATGAAGCCCGCGCATTTGGTGCACACTCAGGAATGCCCATGCGCATGGCGCGTGCGCTATGTCCAGAGGCGATTGTGATCCGTGGTAATGCAAGTACCTACTCTAAACACTCTAAAGTAGTTACCGATATCATCCAAGAGCGAGTGCCTATGTTTGAGAAGGCTAGTATCGATGAGTTCTATGTAGATCTCACGGGAATGGATAAGGTATTCGGTTGTTACAAATATGCCACTGAGCTTCGACAGACCATTATCAAAGAGACAGGCCTCCCCATATCTTTTGGCATGTCCATCAATAAGACCGTCTCCAAAGTAGCTACCAATGAAGCCAAACCCAATAATCAAAAGATGATCGACTCTGGCACCGAGAAGCTATTCCTCGCGCCCCTCTCCATCAAGAAGATTCCCATGGTCGGAGACAAAACCTATCAGCGGTGTTGTCATCTCGGTATCAAGCATGTCCATAAAGTCCAACAGATGCCGATCGAAATTATGGAATCTGTATTTGGAAAGAATGGCCGAACCATATGGAAGCGTGCTAATGGTATAGATAATAGTCCCCTCGTGCCATATCACGAACGCAAGTCCATCTCCAATGAACGCACCTTCGCTAAGGACACTACAGATATCAAGATGCTCAAGACAACCATCAAAGCTATGGCCGAACAACTCGCTTACCAATTGCGTCTCGGCAATAAAGTCTCCTCTACCATCGCCGTCAAGATTCGATATTCAGATTTCAATACCTACACCAAGCAAGTAAAGATTACACATACCTCCGCGGATCATATATTGATCACGCGTGTGATGGACATCTTCACAGCACTGTATAATCGGCGCCTATTAGTACGACTTATCGGTGTACGATTCAGTGGATTAGCAGAAGGCTTCTACCAGATAGATATGTTTGAAGATAGTCAGAAGCGGATCGATCTCTACTGTGCGATGGATCATATCCGTAATCGATTTGGTAGTCGCAGTGTGATGCGCGCCTCTACCATGGGCGCCAGATCAATAGGTGGCAGTTTTAATCCTTTTAATGGCGAACCACCGATGGTATTAGCGCATCGGCATCAGTAAATAATTACAATCCCGTTTACTTCCAAATTAGAAAGCTATGAATAAAGACTAAGCGCCAAATAACCCAATAACAATATTGAATATTCTACAAATTTATAAATTCACATTTATGTATATAAAAAAAATCAGTACAAATCCTAAATACAAATAATTGATTCCTATCAATCATTTTCGGATAACAATGCCATGATTTTGGCCAGCTCAGTTTTTATAAACTGATTAGTATCCCACTGATTTGTTAATAACTCGTTCGTTTCTGGATGTAACATAGCATATGGGACTGGCCCATGTTCAGGGGCAATAGTAATGTAGGAACGATTTTCATTCCTTGCATTCTTAAGCATCGCTAACCACCATATCTTAAACTGATTTAATTCAGGCAAGTAAGTATCATTTCTCGGATCTATAACTTGTGGGCTTTGAGAAGATCCTACCCTTGCATGTATATGATAGGTATGCTTTACAGCCATGGCTACAGCTTCTTCCTGATTCTCAAGCAGCGTTTCTGCCACACAACACCAATGTGCAAAATCGGAAGTTAACTTCAACAATGGAAATTCTTTTAAAAAGCGGTAACAGATATGTACCGCGTAAGAAAATCGTGACCTATGAGTCTCATGAGTAATAACTACACCAGTTTCCTCCTCTATTAAAAAAGCAAGCTCAAGCAATTCGGCATTTTGACTAAATGAAAAGAAGTCCATGCCTGTGTGAGAATTGATTAATAAAGGCCCTGCCTCTGCTAAGTTATAAAGATGTCGTTTATACTTTTCTTTATGCTTTTTAAAATCGCCTTCCTTCGTTTCCCAATGTTGACCAACGAAGTCTAATTCAAAATCGCCAAGTATGGCTAAAATCTCATTCTTTCCCCTATTCAGGGGTAAGTCCATTTCTACTCCTTGGTAACCATGGTTTTTTACCCTATTTAAGAATATCGACAACTCAACATCTGCACTTCCCCATCGGGGATAAATAAATTTAGCTTCCAAATTCTCCTTATTTCTAACTTTTATTTCACAAATATAATTGACGCCTTGTTCTCTCTCCTACTCTATCATTTTTATTGGGCGATAATTAAAATTATGGCCCGTTAAATCGCTCAACGCATGCATTTTACATAGACTTACCTGGATCTGAATATAGAAGTGATTTAAGAACTAAACAAGATGACTACGAATAACTCATTGGCAGCCAGAAACTTCAGCTTGCAAGCCCGCCCTTTTCAAGGCTCTCTCATTTCGAGCCAAGTGGCTCGACTCTCCGAGATCAGTCGTACATGTCCTGACTATCAAGCCGTTATTCTCGCCAATCAGCCCAATTCTAAAATCACTTCATACTCTTTGTATGCTATGCTTGTCATCCCAGTCTATATAATCCTTTGACATGAAACGAACAAATTGAACCATTACACTAATTTGTGCAGTAAATAAAATACATTTTTATGTTAATCCGTAAGGCGATAATAAATCTTAAAGAGGAAATCACGAACTATAGAAGAGAGATGCATCAAAATCCTCAGACAGCCTATGAAGAGGAATTTGCAAGTAACTTAGTTCGTAATAAATTGAAGGATTGGGAAATTAGCTTTACTACTGGATTTGCAAAGACAGGATTAGTTGCGAGCATAAAAGGAAAAAGAACTGATTCAGGTAAGTCGATTGGATTACGCGCAGATATGGATGCGTTAGACATCAAAGAAGAAAATAATATTTCTTGGAAATCAAAGATATCTGGCAAGATGCATGCCTGCGGACATGATGGCCATACCGCAATGTTACTAGGAGCAGCTAAGTATCTATCACAAACTAATAACTTTAATGGTACTGTAAACCTAATATTTCAACCCGCCGAAGAAGGAATGAAAGGTGCTGTAAATATGATCAAGGATGGTCTTTTCCAACAGTTTCCATGCGATGAAGTTTATGGTATGCATAATTGGCCTTATTTACAAAAGGGGAGAATTGCAATGTGCTCAGGGCCTATAATGGCATGTGTAGATACTTTTTCTGTAAAGATCATTGGCAAAGATGGCCATGCAGCAATGCCTCAAAAAACGATAGACCCAATTGTTATCGGGAGTCAAATCGTAAGTGCATTACAATCAATCATTAGTAGAAATATTACTCCTACTGAAGCAGCCGTAATATCAATAACTAACTTTAATGCTGGAACTGGGGCATTCAATGTAATTCCTAAAATAGCGGAATTAACAGGAACGGTACGTGCTTTAGATCAGCGTGTTCGTTTAATAATTAAAGATAAAATTGAGCGTATTGCAAAACAAATCGGGGATGCATTTGGAGCTTCTATTGAGTTCAATTATGAACACATAATTGAACCAACAGTTAATGATAATAATTCAACACAATTTTGCTCATCTATTGCAGAGGAGATAATAGGAAAAGAAAAGGTTGATAATTATTTCACCCCAGTATTAGCGGGTGAAGATTTTGGAGCTTTGCTTCAAGAACGACCAGGTTGTTTTATTATGATAGGGCAAGGTGACCCAGATCTACCCCACTCCAGCTATAATCAAGGGCTACATACCTCATTGTATGATTTTAATGACGATATTATCCCATTAGGTATTGAGTATTGGGCTAAAATAGTTGAAGAAGCTTTACCCCTAAATGAGGGATAGTTCACAGACTACTATTTGATACAAGTACTCTTTCGATATAAATTTGATTCAAAATAATTAATTTCTATGAAAAAGAAATATCAGGTCTCAATAGCAATTTTATTAGTTCTAATCCTATCTCTATTAAGCTATTTGTTTTTACCAATAGGTCATGCTTCAGCTGAATACTATTTTGAACCAATAGGAGCGCGAGAGCTTCAGAAGGATGAAATAGGTCAATTCAATTATATATTCGAGACCTATGAACATATGAGTTTCACAGGTGATGAATTCAAAGGGTGGGATACTAATGAACAATTACTTTGGAGATATGGAATTGCTTTTGGAGCATATGGAATGCCTTCGATTGCCATGATTAGTCCAGAATACGCAGATAGAGCGAAACTCTGTTTGAAACATATGATTGAAAAAATGAAATCCAAGAAAGTATGGGGTGACTGGACAGAATATGGAATAGGCGATGACCCAATATCGGAAGGTAACATTATGTATAAAGGACACCTTAATTTGATGTATGGACTGTATCAATTGATTTCTGGTGATGAACATTTTAGTAGAGAATTCACTTGGCTAACGGAGAAGATTGTTGCAGAAATGAGAAAACACCATAAAGAAGGTAAGCATGAAGGAGCAGACTGCGAACCGGGAAGATATTTTGCCCAATGTAACTCGATCAGTTTGTTGAGTTTGAAAATATATGACCAATTATATGGCACTACTTACGCTGAGATAGAAGCTCGGTGGACCATCGATTTCATCAAAGAAAAAATGACCGATAAGGAGTATGGGTTATATCTAAAAATGTATCAGTCGCAGATGAAATTTTGTAATCCAATGCGCTCAGGCTATACGAATGCTTGGACTATGGCATTCTTAAGGCCCTACGATACAGAATATAATGAATCTCTGTATCCTGTTTGGAAGGAACACTTTGTAAAAGAGATAGGACCATACGCCTACGTTAAGGAAGATCCTGAAGCAGGCCCGTCCCCTTTAGCAACCATGACTGGAATGATGGCAGCAAAAGAATTTGGAGACGTTAAACTTTGGAATAAATTAAGAAATTCAATTGATAGAAATATTTACCAAAGCACCGACCGATATCATTATCTATACAAAGAGGTAAGTAATGCAATTTATAATGGCCCATTACTTTGGACAAAAGTACATGTCGGCTGGCAAAACATTTTGGATTTCAATTGGAAAGGAAATCGCATATACCAAAAACCCGATGTTTCTGATTTAGTATGGACAGATATTCTTCCACAAGAAATATTTTTAATAGATGATATTGTGAATTGATAATATTGATTTGCTAAATCAGAAAATGAAAAGCATACCAAGAACAAAGTGTAGCTGTCAATGACTTCCATTCTGTCGCTCAAACAGTCTGAGAAAACGTTAATCGATATTTCCAAAAATTTATAATAAAAAATTCAAAATCACTATAAAATAGTGCTTCTAAAAGTTGAATATTATCATATGAATTTAATAAAAACACTTATACTATTTACGGCCTTTCTCGTGGTTTCCTGTAAAAATAATCCTATTGAGAAAACAGGTGTTATTCCGCAACCAAACTCAATAAATTACCATAATGGGATTTTTTCAATTACGGAAAAAACCAAGATCGTAGTAGAGGATTCAAAAGAGGGACAGTTCATAGCTACTGCACTAAATGTCTTTTTAGTTAAAAACTTCGATCTAAGTCTTAAGACTTCAATAGAACCTCAACCAAATGCGATCCAATTATTAGTATCTGAAGCACAAACTGAAAAGGAAGCATATGAGTTAGAAGTATCTAAAACAGGTGTTATAATCGGTGGCAGCGATTACCATGGTGTATTTTATGGTTTGCAAACATTGAAACAGTTACTAACACCAAAAGCTATCATAAAAAAACCTGCGCTTAATTTTGTGAATATTGAAGATGCCCCAGAGTTTACTTGGAGAGGTATGATGTTAGACGTTTCGCGTCACTTCTTAGTAAAAGATTCAGTTAAAAAAGTAATTGATATTTTGGCAATGCATAAAATGAATAAGTTTCATTGGCATTTAGTTGATGGTATTGGGTGGAGAATTCAGATTGATAAATACCCAGAATTAACAAAAAAAGGAGCTTGGAGAAAGGTTAAAGAGAATAAAAAACCGTGGGAAACCTTTGAGGTTACTTATAAAGATAGTGAAGGTGAAGTTTATGGAGGTTATTATACCAAAGACGATATTAAAGAAATCGTTGCCTACGCTGCCGAGCGTTATATTGATGTGATTCCCGAAATTGAAATGCCCGGACATTCTGAAGCTGCGTTGCAGTGTTATCCTGAACTCAGTTGTGAGGGAACAGGAAGTTCTGGTGTGTACTGTGCAGGAAACGATGATTCATTTGAGTTTTTACAAAATATTATTAGCGAAGTTGTCCCGCTATTTCCATATAAATATGTGCATATTGGTGGTGATGAAGTAGGAAAGCAATCTTGGCTGAATTGTAACAAATGTAAAAAAAGAATGCTATCCGAAAATTTAGTCAATGGCGAAGAGTTACAAAGCTATTTTGTAAAACGAATGGAAAAATTTGTGCATGCTCAAAACAAAAAACTAATTGGCTGGGATGAAATACTGGAAGGCGGATTACCAGAAAGGGCTACTATTATGTCTTGGAGAGGATTTGAAGGTGGTATTGAAGCTGCAAACGCAGGTCACGATGTAGTTATGTCGCCGGGTTCACCATTATATTTTGACCATAACCAAGGTAAAAGTGATTTTGAGCCGCCATCATGGGGCGGTTATAACAGCTTGCTTAAAGTTTATAATTTTAATCCTGTTCCTGATGATATTGCAATAGACAAAAAACATCATATCCTTGGTGCGCAGGGAAATCTTTGGACAGAGCAAATTAAATCATTAAGCCATATTCAATATATGATGTTGCCAAGACTGTCTGCGTTATCGGAAGCCCTTTGGACAAATCCTGCCCAGAAAAATGAACAAGCGTTCATTAAAAAAGTAGATATTCATTTTGATAGATTAAAGGCGTTGAATTATAATTTTGCAGGAAGTTCTTTGTCACCAGATTATGAAGCAACTTATGACAAAATCAATAAAGAATTTGTGCTTGAATTAAAAAATGAGCTGGGTATAAATGACATCAGATATACTTTGGATGGTTCTGCTCCATCGACAAAATCGGCGTTATATTCCAAACCAATCCGTTATACAATACCCATTGATTTATATGCACAGACATTTAGAAAAGGAGAGTCTATCGGGTTTTCATTGAAAAAAATATTTTCCACAGGTTTTAGCGATAAATGTAGGGTTGAATACACTAACCCTTATAATGAAAGCTACAGCGGTGGCGGTGATTTGGCTTTATTCAATAATAAATTTGCAAACTCGCGTGGCGACGACCCTAATTGGCAGGGACTTCCTGAAAAGGATTTTGAAGTGATTATCGATTTAGGCGAACCTAATACCTCATCATATATAGGTTTAAACTTTTTTCAACACATTGATGCCACGTCCGTTATGTTGCCAACGGAGGTTACTATTGCCATTTCAAAAAACGGAAAATATTATAAAACTATCTTAAATGAAAAATTGGAAAACATAAAGAACAGAGACCCTATTATTAAAAGAATAGAAACTAAATTTGAAAAACAAAGTGTATCCTTTATTAAAATTTTAGCAAGAAACAGAGGTCAATTACCAAAATGGCATATCCGAAAAGGAGATGCATGGGTATTTATTGACGAGGTTACAGTCAAATAAATTATCATGGATAGTTAAAAGTAATTGTACAATAAATATGGAAATTAACTGATTCTGCTTTTGAATTATACCTATCTTAAATTCTAATAACCTTCGATTATTCTAATAGACGGCCCAACCAGCACTAATTGATGGGGTAGCCTCTCACACCGTCGAACTCAAGGGTCTCGTATACCTTTAGATCTACTTATCAAAACAAGAAAATACAGCCATGGGAAAACTCAAAATAACCTGCACATAACAATATTAAGATCATAACATCTCTCTCCTTTCATCGAAAGATGTAGCGTATCATCATTCGTTATCTGACCAAGCAAATGGAATTTAATTACTTTAAAGGCATGAAATTGATGTCAGTTGTGACTATTCTGATTTTAGTTTTACTTCTATCATGTACAGATGATGATGACCCTATATCAACGCCGCCAGTTGATCCTTCAATGGATGTAAATTCGCGTAGCCTACTACAGCATGTTACCGAATACTACGATGGTAGACTTTCAATCAGTCACGACCTCTATTATAATAGTGCAGAGCGTTTAGACTCTATAAGCATCGAGTCTGACCCTACTCAGATCAATAGCGCCAAAATCGTATTTGAAGGAGATCAAGTCAGCAAGATTATTAATGTACTATTGAGAGATGGACGTGTTATAAAATACGACTATTAGGTCGTACAGTTGGACAATGAGATAACTATAAGGGACGAAGCGTTCATCAGAACAATAGTGTTTAGGAGTACGAATGGCTTTGTTGACTATTTTCGAGTATTCATTACCACCAATCCAGAATTTTCCACTGAGGGTAGATTTGTGAGGGATGCTTATGACAACATTAAGTCAATTTCATTCTATGAGTCCAATGCAACAGACTATATTCATTTCATCTATGAGTATACCTATTCTGATTTCGAAGAATCAATAGCAATTCCGGCTGTATTCAATCCAGTTTTGTTCGGAGTTTTCATGATTTTTATCTCCCTTATTATTTAGGTTGACGGATATCAAAAGGCACGCCATTACTATCTACATATCTCGATGGTAATAGGACATATAGAGCAGAAAACATAAAAGGAGAAATCATGAAAAGTGATAATGGCTTAGTTAAAAGAATAACGCATATGCAAGAACTGACTCCCGATGAGGTGCGGTACTCCGACTTTATATACTAGAATAGTCGGCACATGTGCAAATAAGGCTTGTCCTTAATTTGCAGAAGGAGCCTTTCACTCTCAAGATTAATCCATAACTCATGCTGACATTAATCGCAGCATTTGGTGCCAACATAAATCGTCAGTATCTTCATATGAAAAGATACCTTTACTGGGCAGCACAATGTGTACCGGATCAGCCTTCCTTCAATCGTATGCTCGGTATGTTAAGCGTTGTATTTAATTTGGATAATGACAATTAAGAAAATAACTTCGCACAAGAATTAATAGGCATTAAGGCAGAATAGAAAGATTAATAACATTAAATAGATAAAATTATGGGAAAAGGTAAAGATTCTAAGAAAAGCGTCAAAAAAGAAGCTCTTAAAACTCCAAAAGAAAAAAAAGCTGAAAAGAAATTAAAGAAATCCATGAAAAGGTAATTTGTTTTCTCAAAAAATAACGGCAATGTATATGGCGCAATAATACGCGCCATATACTAATACGTCGCCAACGCGACTCTAAACTAAATGAAATATCAATTCATCTTAGCTCTTCTGATTCTAACCTACTCTTGCAAAGAAGAATCTACCCGAAACATCGCTACACCTATAGAAAAAGAGAAACCAACTGTTAGTTTCACATTTGATGATGGATTAACAAGAGATATTGTTAACTATAAATTTGAAGAATGGAACGCTCTAATTCTGAATGCGCTCAAAGAAGCAAATTTGAGTTCTATGTTTTTCGTAACTGGATTTAACAAACTTGACAAAAAAGGGAAATATTTAGTAAGTGAGTGGGATAAGAGAAATCATAGAATAGCCAATCACACTTTCTCTCATCCAAACTTCAACGACAAAAACAATACTCTGGAAACATTCGAAGAAGAGTTGTTAATGACTGATTCTATTATTGGAGGATACAATAATTACGTCAAATATTTCCGCTTTCCTTATCTAAAAGAAGGCAAATCAAAAGAAAAAACAAATGGTATAAGGTCTATTTTGAATAAGCATAAATTCCGAAATGGATATGTTACAATTGATGCTTCAGACTGGTACGTAAACTCAAGGTTGATCAATCAAATGAAGTACAGGCAGAAAGTGGACACTAAAGCTTTTGAAGAATTCTACCTGAATCATATAATTGAAAGAGCAAAATTTTATGAATCTATTTCTTATCAATTAAACGGAAGACACATCAAGCATACGCTATTGCTGCATCACAACCTGACATCAGCCTTATTCCTGAAAAGTTTAATTGAGAGATTTAAATCTGAAGGTTGGAATACAATTGACGCCACTGAAGCTTATAAAGACCCCATTTACAAAAGTGTGCCAGAAGTTCAATTTGCAGGCGAAAGTTTGATTTGGTCCTTAGCAAAACAAAGTGGCAAATTTGAGAATCAACTAAGATATCCTGCTGAAGATAGTAGATATGAAAAAGATGAAATGGATCGATTGGGCTTATAAATTGCAAGAATGAAACTGAGTGCCGATTAGACGGGGGGCATCAGAACTAACTATGGGGTGCTCCTACTGTAGTTATCAATCAGCACATATCTCACACCAAATTGTATTCGAGTCTCGCCTTCAGGCCAAAGGAATAATGTAAAGTTATCCACAGTCACCCATTTTAGATATAGCAGATTGATATCTTTACTATTTAGTAAATTAATTATACGGCCAGAACACCGTACAAGGTCTTCACATTCTAATTATGCGATGTATATGTGATAGTAATTTATGTTATACTTTGATTATTACTACTTTTGAATCTTTGCCTTATTTTTTCTAAAATACTGCTGGAGTATAGGACCGTTTTTAATTGCCCCCCAACTCTCATCTACCGTCAAAATTCTAACTATCCTATAAGATAGTGATGTATCTCCTAAGGTTCTTTGATTATCTCCAGAACAATGAAGTGGCTTAAGAATACAATAACTATCTGCGAGCAAAGCATTATGAATATTAAACTTGACTGTCCGGCCGGCCGGTCTCAAAATGTGCTTTCTCAACAACCAGAAGTCTTAACCCTCCATTTAGTCCTCCGTTCTTAAAGCACTTCAATACAGACCAAGGAGAATTCTAATATATCCCCCCAGTATTTCTTATGGATACTGACAGAAAAGAAATAGCGCCTCAACTTGTCAATGAAGATTCGAACCCATCTTAAAGATCAAAATATAGGGCCTTTAAATTTTACGCTCCCTCCCTTTTATAATTAATTATTTTTGAATAATTTTCTTTAAGAAACACTTATAACTCTGCGGAAAATAAGACGATTATTAATTGGTAATAGTAAGTTCATTAAGTATTTTCTATATGTCATTTGTGAATTAGGACTTGTGATCATTGGGATTCTATAGTTTTAGGTGTTCATAACAGGAACAACGAAAGGTTATACAATTTAAGAGTTGATCGCTTTCGCAATAAATTAAAAAATCAATTAGAAGATAATCGGTCATCGGTCAAATACGAGATCGAAACACATGATAATTATTATCATCATCCCAAGCTATTATTAGCAATTTTAGGAGATATTAAAGTCCTAAACATTGAAGAGGAAATTGATAGCATAATTTTATTTAATTTTTATGGTTATCAATTAAACCTTGATATGAATATCATTCTGAAAAGCATGGAAAATGGCCACCTTGCATCGATTTCTAATGAAGCACTTAGTAAGTCAATCTACTTTTTAATAAAAAAATTGTGGAAGATGAAAGAATTATAAATTCGAATCTCAACAACCATTTTGCCTCATATTTAAGTATAAATTATAATTTATTAAATTTATTCCATAGTATCTCAGAAGACGATAAATTGGAACTATTCAAAATTTACAAGGGCGATAATTATAAAATAATTATTAGATTAATAATTCGAAATTCTGATAACATTAAGATTAATACATTCCAATTAATTTTTGGGTTCTTACGTTGAATTAAAAGAAGTAATTCTTGACTCCAATAGATTACTTAAACCAATTTATGGATAGTACCTTTTCGAAATCAAATACTATAAAAACACAATGAATACTCCATAGGATTATTTTACATCTCAGTAAAAAGGGAAATTATCAACCTTGATCTCTTCCTCCAATTTAGACTATAAATTCAAGTGATGACGATATCAATTTCCCCTTTTCCTGAAAAAAAATTCAAATGACTAACGTTCGTTAATTATCAGGGTATATCCATAAACTTCAATCTCCATAATATCGTATATTCACTGAAAAGGTTTTTATTATGAAATACATACTTCTTTTCTCACTTTTATTAAACTGTCTAATTGGAGCACAGGGACAGACCAAAAGTCCACTTGAAGAGGTGGTGATCACATCTCAAAAGAAGAAAACTCAAGTACACTCAAATGAAAATGGGGTATTACATGTAAATGTATCCTCAAAAGATGCCATTAAATTTAAAGCTGCTGGAGTACTTCATTATAGTGACTTCGGTGCTGAGGGCGATGGCATAACTGATGATATAGACGCCATTGCTGCAACCCATGCATTTGCCAATAAACATGGGCTTATAGTAAAAGCCGATGATGGTGCCACCTTCTATATCGGCGGAAAAGAACGCACAGCGATCATCCAAACTGATACTGATTTCGGCACGGCGAGCTTCATAGTTGATGATACTGAATTAGAAAACATTAAGACACCCGTTTTTATAGTAAGTTCCAACTTAGAACCTTTTAAGATTGAAGGAATATCATCCCTTAAAAGGAATCAGGAAAAAATAGAAGTCTCCTTACCTCGAGCTTGTCTTATTACTGTAACCAATTCCAACGTAATGCACTATATCCGATATGGATTGAATCCAAACAATGGATCTGAGCAAACAGACATCTTTGTCGTTGATAAAAATGGTAACATCGATATGGCCTCACCTATCATCTGGGACTTCGAACAGATCACAGAAATTACCGCTATTCCTATTGACGAAAAGACGCTAACGATCACAGGAGGACTATTTACTACAATTGCCAATCAAGCTGAATCAAAGTACGAATATCACCATCGAAACATCGCCATCCAACGTTCTAATGTCACAGTCGATGGACTGGAACACCGCATTACTGGTGAGGGAGAACATGGTGCTCCCTATAACGGTTTTCTTAGTATTCGTGATTGCTCCTATATAACAGTCCAGAATACTATCCTCTCTGGCCATAAAACATACCGCACTATAGGCAGAGCGAACAAACCTGTCTCTATGGGCTCCTACGATCTCTCAGTCAGTCGTGCCCTGAATGTATCTTTCGTGAACTGTCGCCAGACCAATGATATTAACGATAAGACCTATTGGGGAATCCTGGGTTCTAACTATAGCAAAAATATGCTCTATGACAATTGTGCTTTCTCCAGATTCGATGCACATAAAGGTGTTGCTAATGCCACTATTCGCAACTCCACTCTTGGACACGTAGGCATCAATGCAATAGGCAGTGGAACATTGACAGTGGAGAACACCACCTTACGTGGTAGGAGCCTTGTCAATCTTCGTTCTGATTATGGAAGTACATGGCAGGGAGAATTCGTTATCAGAGATTGCATATTTATACCCAACAATGGTAAATCTACAAGTCCCACTCTCATAAATGGTTCCTATTCCGGGCAACATGATTTTGGCTACACCTGCTATATGCCGGAAAGGATCATTATCGAAAATCTTCATATCGACGACTCTAATCATCCTGAAGATTACAAGGGACCCGCTATATTCAGAAACTTCAATTCTAAAAATACTGACGCTTCCTACAAAGAACTATTTCCATATATCAAAACCAAAGAAGTCATTCTCAGAAATGTGACTACAGCCAGCGGCAAATCTATAAGGCTTAGTGACAATCCCTACATGTTCAAAGATGTGAAGGTCATCACCGAATAAGGCGATACCTGTAGAGTCTCATTAATTGATGCATTATAAATGAGTTAATATTTGAACAATTACCGCTTAGTTCTTGACTCTTAATAGAAAGGTTGAAAAATTGGAATTCCGATTTCCATTAACCCAGATTGAGCAAAAGGCTTCAAATAGTGTTAAAAAGCACTAAATATGGGAATTTACCAACATGATTTTGGGCCTTTTGGGATTTTTTGCTTTGCTCAACTCCAATATACTGGAGTTGTTGTTTTTCAAAATGCCCTTTGTAGTACACAGGGGAGTTGATTGGATGAGATCTATGACAGTACCTTTAGGGCATGTATTTCAAGTTCAGTGGGCGCACCAATCCAAAGACCAAAAGCCATGATAGCTACTACCGCTTGGTAGAAAGTTATCGTAATGCTGATGGCAGGGTTTGTCACCGAACTATATTGAATATCGGATTTATTGAAGAGCTGTTGAGTGCAGAGCAACTCAATACTATCGCTCGTACTCTAACGGATATTTATGAGCGCAAAGAAAGTTTGTTTACTCAAAAAGACCCTATCATCAACAAGTGGGTATCCAAGTTATGGCCTCAGATTGTTGCTAGCCAGAAGTTTGACTTGACCTTATACGATGGACAGCACAATGATTGCTGCAGATACGATTGAGCATAGTAATGTGCGTGAGATTGGCTCGGAATGGATGTGTTATAATACATGGTAACAATTGGGGATAGATTCATTATTGGAAGAGGAAGGCTTT
>JBLIDB010000040.1:0-26414 GCA_047634015.1 Saprospiraceae bacterium | reverse complement strand
TGAGGTTTGAGCGAGGGTATATTGGACAAAGACTTTAGCGTCTTTGCTACGTTGCTTTTTGATGGTTCTGATAAACATGATCCAAATATAGCAGGATATTTTGAACAAAACAGCCACCGTACCTCACTACAAATTAAGTCTCAAAACAACATTGCCTGATTATCAATGACTTATAGAACCAAAAATCCTGAAATATCTCGAAATTCTATGGTTTTTTTGACTTTAGAGCCAAGTTGGGTTAAAGCATTTAGATAATTCTCTGTTAAGGCGTATTCCCCAGACATAAGTCAGCGGAGATACGGAGCCTATTGAGAGTCAGGAATATTCGTTTCTAATTGAACTGAAATAACCTCTTGAATCCCAAATTCTCTCAAATTATTCTTAAATATTTTCTCACCCACCTCAAAACTTACGCCATCTATGGAACTATTTAACAATCGACCCTTCGACTGTCAACCTACTTGAGATAAGTCCCAGGCTCCATCGTACTTTAAATCACTCCTTACTTCCATTTCTCGTTTCTACAGACAAGACAGAAGACAGTCTACCTCCATACTTTGCGGGAATCCATCCTTTGTAAAGAGCTACATACTGAATTAGATCTGGATGAAATAAAAAGAAAAATCCCAGAGCATGAGAAGGTTGAAAATCAAATGGCCATCCTGAAGTATTAAATTCTGATCCGCATTTCCCCCTCTAACATTAAATCCACTAGCCCCTTTTCCAGAATTATGAACTCCCGACATAGATTGTAAGCTGCGAAGTAAATCGATCTCTAAAAAAAATCCGACTGCGTAGTCCAATTGATCGTTCGCTTCCTCCTCTGTATTCCGCTGCCCGAAGATCATCGTACCAAGGCAGATTACACTCACATCGATATCCGTACTACCTAATTTTCTAAATTATATTCCTCCACTTATTCTTTATTTTTTAGCTGCTATAAGTTATGGAGAAGAATTAACTCTGTATAACACAAGAATACCCTAAAATAAATAGTTAGATAAAGACTATTTTCGTTCTTTATTGAATGAGAATCATGAAATATCTTACTACTCTTTTTTGTTTGCTGAATATTTGTTCCTGTGGTGGTGATGCTGAACCAGCTGGTCAAATGAATACTGCTTTGCCTACGCTCAGAGTAACTGATGCTGTTATTGTAGAATCCCCAGACTCACCCCTAAAGTTTTCTGTTAGTGCAGATGGTACAGTAAGTGAGAATATATCTGTCAATTACACACTAAAAGGGGTTACAGCGACTCCAGATCAAGATTATACTTCCTCAGCTGGTACGATTACCATTGATGCGGGACAACGAGAATTCGTAATTGAAGTTCCAATAGTTGATGATACACAAAGAGAATTTGACGAAGTCCTAACGATAGAACTGTCCAATCCCCAAAATGCTTCCATTGATGATGGAACCGCTACTGGTATAATAACCGATCAGGACGATATTCCTACAGCAAGTCTCGATGAAGAAGGATATTTTACTGCTGAAACCCATTATGGCTACTCGAAAGTATGGGGTGATGAGTATGAAGGCAATGAGATTGATATGAGTAGCTATAATTTTGAATCAGGAGATGGTTGCCCCAATCTTTGTGGATGGGGTAATAACGAGTTGCAGTTATACACTTCTGATCCTAAAAATGTAAAACAAGAAAATGGAAAGCTGATCCTAACCGCAATTAAAGAATCCCTTAACACATACTCATCTGCGAGAATGACAACTAAAGGAAAAAAATCCTTCAGACATGGAAGAATTGACATCCGAGCCAAACTGCCATTTGGGGAAGGCTTATGGCCCGCGTTATGGATGCTTGGTGAAAATATTGATAATGTTGGTTGGCCATCATGCGGAGAAATTGACATCATGGAATTGGTAGGAGGCGAGCCAGATTTATTATTAGGCACAGCACATTGGGGAACTTCTCCAGGACCGAGTACATTCGTAACAGGAAGAAAGAAAGAACAAGAAATTTTCAATAATGCCTTCCACGTATTTTCCTTAGACTGGACGGATAGAGAAATGAACTGGTACCTGGATGAAAAGAAATTTCATACTATCAATTATTCTCTATTATCTGGGCAAGCGAATCCGTTTAACAGTGAGTTCTTCTTTATTTTCAACATTGCGGTTGGTGGGAATTTACCTGGACCTCCAGATGCCACAACCATGTTTCCTCAACAAATGGAAATAGACTATATAAGGGTATTCCAATTAGAAAATTAGGACATAGAAATTATAGTTTGAATCTATAAGCTATAATTTACTTTCAGCTTGTCTCGAATCAAAGTATTTCTACTCCAAGCACAAGAAGTTCTCGTTTTCTATTTTTACTTAGGGTTCAAGCGAGAGGTTATAGCAAGTTAGATATTAATTCTCCTTTTAATAAAAGAATAATTAGGCTTATTGGCCTTCTATTACTCCAAGGTGAAGGCTATCAAAACATTTCCTGCTTTCTCTCCAAACTTAGCATAGCCAGAGTTAATGAATAATTGATTTCCATCGATTACTGGACCATCAGAATCTATTGTGCCTCCAAATGCTTTGATTCCATTGGTAGAATCAAAATCTTGATTCGTATTATACATCCAAAGCTCCCTACCATCATGAGTCGAATACGCTTTTATCGCTCCGTCTAAGGCTCCTGCAAAAACGAGTTGAGGGGTAAGGCTTATTGCAGCTGATATTCCAGGACTACACTGCCAATCGACATCTCCACATCTATTTTTTTCAAAGGAAGACCAAAGTGGATTTCCATTATTCAAATCTACAGAGTGGACACCTGGCAATGCAGGTTTATGCGCATCTTCTGGATAAACAGAATGGTCGTTAATCGGAACGTATAGTGCAGTACCATCTGTCGCCATACCCCAGTGAATTCCTCCCATCATACCTCCTCTTCCGACTCGTCTCTGCCAAACAATCGCTCCACCTTGATCAGGATCCAGCGCATATACCATTCCTGATTTTTGACCTGCAAGTATAAGATCGGATGCGTTATCTCTTTTGACTAAAATAGGAGCCGCACCAAAGTCATAATCTGGACCTGCCACTTCAGGGCAATTCGGCGATCCTGGCGTCATGCAAGCTCCGTTCCAAGCATCATTGAGAACGGTTTGTTGAACCCATTGGATTTTTCCATCCTTGAGCGTCATTGCAATAATCGCGTCACTGGTAGCAGTAGTCGGTTGTGTATAGTTCTCCCCTGTTCCAATATAGAGTACTTCCCTTTCGGTGTCTATAGTAGGACTGGACCATACTGGGGCACCAGAAGGGGCATATATAGGTAGGTCAGCAGAATTCACACCCTGTTGACTTGGTGTATCTGTGATTGTATAGCTTTGCCAAATCTTCTCCCCACTTGGTGCAGATAACGCCACTACCGAACCTCGAAATGTACAGCATGCATAGCTGGGATTATGAGCACTAAAAATCTCAGTAGATGAAATTGGAATATATAAACGATCATTATAAAGGTTGAGAGAACCAGTTATAGTCGCCAAGTCATGTTCATCCGCCTCTCGTGTCCAAATAAGTGATCTTGTCTTCAGATCTAGAGCATAAACCTTCGCATTGAAATCGCCAAAATACAATCGTGCGGCCTCCCCTTTCTCATTAGTACCTATCGTTATCGCACTTCGGATTTCAGCATCCGCTTGAAATGTCCAACGGATACAACCCGTGGCTTTATCAAGTGCATAGACGGTTCCGAGTTGGCTCGCTGTATATATTGTATTTCCTGCAATGGTAGGTTGGACTCGTGCCCTTGAGACTCCCCCAGGAAAAGCAAAGACCCAATCCAATTTCAATTGAGATACATTTTGGGCATTGATGGATACATCACTACTGCTATTATTGCGCGTATTTGAAAGGTCAAACCCCCAATTGCCTATAGCAACCTTTTGACCCGAGGTTTCCTCTTCAGAGCATAATCCTTTGATCAGTGTTGGATCTTCATTTGTATTCTGTACTTCGGAAATATAATTAGCTACTAATTCATGTTCCTCTTTAGACAGAGTGCTCGCTTGATTGCGCATCACTCCAGTTTGTAAAGCCTTAATTATAGTCTCCGGAGATAACAATTGTAATGCCGCTAATTTCGGTGCCTCGACACTCGCACCGTTATGACAAATGGCGCATTTCGTTTGATATAAATGTGCCGCATTTAATGATTCTTCCACTATATCTACAGGTTTTTCTACAGAAGGATTACAAGCGAAAAGATATAAGACCAGTGAGAGCATTAAAAAAGTGACCAGAGGTAAGAATGAATTCTTAGTCATAGAAATTATTTAGAGAGTAGCTTGAGTCATTACTTATGGCCTGACGTAATTGGAAAATGTTCCCATCTAAATCATGGGCGAACACCATCCAAAATTCTCCAAGGATTTGAGGCTCACTGATGAATTCTACATTCAACCCCTTCAAGCGCTTATATTCTTGTTGAATACTTTCAACTTCGAAAGAGAAAGAATATCCCAAACTCTTTAGGTGCTTCTTACCTTGAGACACTACCGTTTTAGGATGAACATATTGCATGAGTTCCATCATCTTGCCTTCCCCATCCATACCAAACCACGCAGCATGTAGTGCTATGCTATCCATACCCACAATGTCATCCAATTTGGCCATATTGGCTAGTGTTGCCTTCCGACGTGGTGGAAACTCCAATACCATTTCGTAATAGTTCGAAAGTTCTATGAGATCTGGACTTATCAATGCAACCTGCGTCATCCACATACTATTCTGATCTTGCCAGTTTGCATCATAGCCATCATTGTCAAGTACCACTTTATCAAGTTGCTCCATTTCGATCATGTTGCCTTCTGGATCGTAGGCGTAGGCGTAGGTTACTCCATATCCCCCGAGGTCTACAGGGGCATCTCCTTTTGACAATATTTCAGCGTTTTGACTTTTAAATTTTTGATAGCCCGACTTCCAAGAAGGGGATTGATAACAAGTGTGAGTCATCCCTGGGCCTTCGGGAGGCATTTTTTGAATTTCCTCATCTAAAGGATTTGCAAATTGCGTTAACTCCAAAAGCATATTAGGTGCCTTGAAGGTAACTGTTTCATAGCTGATATTTTTTTCATTATAAAGTTTATCCGCAGCAGCACTGCCAGTAATTAATTCACGTTTTATTATCTCAAACTCAGTTGTCCCTTGATAAAAGGCAACCATCTCTTCCAAATCCTGAACGACAATCCCGATATGATTAAAACCAATGATGGTATTGGGGGCATCTGCAAGTGTTGGCTTGGAATTGGTTTGACTAAGCAATCTACCCGAAACCAATAGTAAAGGAATACAAAATAGTAAAAATGCCTTGTTCATTATTTTATTTAAATATGAATGTAAAGGATACAATATTTTTTTGACATGTTAAATATTGTTTGGCAAGCCAAGTAATAATAAAAATACGCCAATCAGAAAAGTCCTTTATCGGATAAGGGTAAGATCTTGCGCCTTAATTCCTTTTTGAATATTGCCGTTTATATCAAGGAGTTCATATTCTAAAATACAAACGTAAACACCCAAAGAGATCGAATTCTCATCTCTGAAGGGCTCCCAAAAGATATTAATCCCAGTACTCTCATGTACTAATTGCCCCCAACGATCATACACTGAGAAATTTGCAGAAATAATTGAACAGTTGGAAGCAATTGAGAACTGCTGATTTCCTTTACTTCCTGAAACTATTAGAACATTAGGGATATAAATATTACAATCACAATCCGGTTTTTCAAATTTTAACTCAACAATTACTGGATCAGAACATTTCACTTTACGAGCGCGATACGTTCCTGGTTCACTGAGCACTCCTGGTTTATTACTCCCGATATCATCCCATTGGAAATCCTCATTGGGCAAGGATACTTCCCAGTCTTCATTACATTGTAGCGTTCGTATTTCTGAGAGCTCTTCTGCTGGAATTATTTCATCACAAAATTCCAGGAGCGGAAACGAAAAATCAATCATTCTTATTCTAACACTTGATGCAGGTGTCATTTCGATATTCTGCGTTTCAAAAGTGTAAGCATCAAAATCAAAAATTAGATCATTCAAAAACAACTCTTCAAATGAATTCCAATTCAAACAGTTTCCCTCTTCATCATCTCTCTGATATTGTAAAATAAAATCTTTAATATCTGGAGTAGATAATGAAAAAGGATTTGTGTTACCAGCAAGAATAATTGTATTGAGGTCACTCACAGATTGGTAGATATTTCCAATCGATAGCGTCATACTTATGTCCAATTTTCGCTGAGCACTTATAGTACCATTGTTGGATAAGTTTAATTGGCTTAGCTTCGTTGCATCTCCAACAGGATAACTATATGTGCCCAAAAAAGATCCATCAGGCAAAGAACTTAGGACTACTCCATTACCAGATGATTGAAACAGTTCCGATGTCCAATCTAAGCTGCCATCTCTTCTAATCTTATAAAAAAAATTCATCCCTCTACTAGTAGCCTCGTAAATAAACCCATCGGAAGATTCAAAAGGTCCACCAATTGTTCTAATCGGACCCTCACCTTTCAGATTCAGCGCCCATTTATATTCGCCCTTTTTATCTAACAAGGAATGGTAAGAACCTGATCTACCAGCCACTTCTCCATTGGAAGCAATATTTGAGGCTCCAAATGATTCGAATGGAGCAAACTTTACGGCCTCTTCAAACCTCAATTTGGAATTAAAAAATGCTACAAAGCCGCTTTTTTGAGAATCAAACAATAGGCCATACAGCATAAGTCTTTCATCCTGGATTTCTATTGAATAAGTAAAGTGATCCAACGTACTGGGATTATACACGACAAAATCCACCAAATCTCCTGTTTCCCCATCCACTTTAAGTAGAAATATTAATTACTGTATATTTTCGAAATATGTTCCATAAACAAATATTTCTTGTTCTGAATTTATTACAAAATCACGAAACTCCGAATATCCCTCATCCACATGATATCCAAATGACCACTTAACATCACCACATTCAAAAAATCTGGTAGATAAACTTCACCATTTATTCCGCCTTGTCGCAGTGATTCAAGGGATGAATCTCCTAAGAGAATTCCGCCATTATCAAATCTCCTTACTTGTTGATTGAAGAAACCATCAGGCTCTTCTAATACTTTAAAGAAGGCCTAGCTCGGCATAGTACCAGGCATCGAAATAAGGCCCAATAGGAACAATATTATTCTGAAAGTAAAATTCATTATGCTTTAGAATCAAAATCCATTATAATTTATCACAAACTGAGGACATGCATCCTACAACATGTCATAACTTCAGACTTCATGTCTTCTCGCGGTCATATAAGAAATAAATAATTTCTAAACAGGTCATAAAATTGTTCCATCCTATTAGATTTGGCGTTAAAAAGTATCTATATGAAATCACTCTTTGTGTTCACAATGATGTACAACGAAGTCAAAAGGAATATACAGATGAGATATCCGCCTTCCAAATGCCTATATTATAAA
The DNA here is from genome assembly GCA_047634015.1 of Saprospiraceae bacterium. Classification (GTDB taxonomy): domain Bacteria; phylum Bacteroidota; class Bacteroidia; order Chitinophagales; family Saprospiraceae; genus JAJRXG01. Next base: position 18,923 of record JBLIDB010000040.1, on the reverse strand, counting down.
ACATATTAGGTGTACTTCAATTAGCAAAATGAAAGCTAAGCCTATTTGATCAATGTAAGATCTTGAACGATTATTCCTTTTTGAAGGTTTCCATTGATCCCAATAAGTTGATACTCTAAGACACAGACGAATACGCCAGATGAGATCAGTTCTTGGTCTTCAAATGGTGTCCATGATGCATAAGCATTTGTACTGTTAAAGACCAATTGCCCCCAGCGATCATAAACATTCAAATTCATCTCACTCACAGAGCAGTCAGAATCAATAGAAAGGTGTTGATTCCCATTGATCCCAGAAGCTATTAGAACATTAGGAATATAGATATTGCATTCACAATCTGGCTTTTCTAATTTAAATTCAATTATAATAGGATCTACGCACTTTATTTTTCGGGCTCTATAAATTCCGGGATCGGTTAGAACCCGAGGTGCGTTGTTATTTATATCATCCCAATGAAAATCCTCACTGGGTAAGGAGATTTCCCAGTCTTCATTACAATTTAACGAGCGTTCTTCATATCGTTCTTCGGCAGGAATCGTCTCATCACAAAACTCATATAGTGGGAAAGAAAAATTAATCATTGTTGCTCTTAGATTCTGTTCTTCTGTCATTTCAAATGCTTGAGTTTCGAACGAATAATTCTTCAATTTTACATCTAAACTATTAGGAATAACTTCATCAAATGAATTCCAATTTAGACAATCACCTTCTTGCTCATCCTCATTATACTGCAATAGGAAGTCTTTAATATCCGGTGTGACTGATGAGAAAGGATCCACGTTTGTGGCTATGGTAACCGTATTTTGAGCGCTAACGGATTGATGAATATCTCCTGTAGATAGAGACATGCCCAAATTCAGTTTTCTTAGATTTCCTAATTGCCCATTATCGTATAATATGAGCTGACTTAACTGTGTTGCTTCTTCGATTGGGTAACTATAGGTGCCTAAAAAAGTCCCATTTGACATTGTATTTATTGCCGCACTATTACCCGCAGATTTAAAATAGTCGGACACCCATACTAAGCTACCTTCATTTCTAATTTTATAAAAAAAGCTCATTCCTTTAGTATGTGCTTCAAAAATATAGCCATCTGAAGCCATATGAGGACCTCCAATAGTTCGTACACCCTCCCCAGCATCCAATGTCAAGGCCCATATATATTCACCTTTTTCAGTCAACAAGAAGTGATAGAGGCCAGACCTACCAATTATATCACCTTCTGGTGTGAAGATCGCAGCACCTGTGCCCTCGAAAGGCCGAAAGTTTCTTCCTTCTTCAAAATTCAATTTAAAATTGAAAAAAGCAACAAATCCTCTCTTTTGAGTATTGAAGTCCAGCAACAAACCGTGTATCATAAGTCTGTTATCCTTTATATCAATCGAATATGTAAAGTGATCTACGGTACTTGGGTTATATAATTTAAAATCTACTAATTCACCTGTCGTCCCGTTGACTTTAATAAGGAAAATAGATTCCTGAAGATTTACAAAGTAGCTTCCATAAACGAAAATCTCTTCATCGGAATTCATTACAAAATCTCGAAATTCCAAGTATCCTTCATCCACATGATACCCAAAAGACCAATTTATATCACCGCATTCAAAAAATCTTATTAAGTAAACTTCTCCATCTACCCCTCCTTTACGAAGAGATTCTGAGGATGAATCTCCTAAAAGAATATCTCCATTTCCAAATCTCTTAACTTTCTGATTATAAAAATTATCTGAATCCTCTAATATTTTAAAAAATGCTTGCCCATGGATACCAGAAGGTATCGAAAACACAATAAGTGTCAAAACAAGAAATCTTAAAATATAAATTAACATTGTCTATATGTAAAATCTATTTAACTATAGCACAAAACGAGGATAGTTCCTCATCACCACTTTATAAAGCTACTCTTCTTGTTTCACCTCCATCTTTATTGAACACAACAATTTCTTTAATTTGATCACATAATGGAATATTACGACTCGATTGAGATAGAAATGAACTGCCCAGATAATATTCTTCTTTTCGACTGCTACCATTCTTCATTGTGAAGATCGCAGAAAATTCATTACTTTTTAACTTTAAGATCTTACCGTCTTCCATTTTTTGGGCATTAAATACCTTTAAGCGATCATTATTCTGAGATGCGATAATAAGGGACTTTTCCTCTCCTACATTCAATCGGACTATTGCCTTGGCGTCACCAGGAACGAAAAATTTACTTGTATTCAAATCAACAGCCCTAAATCCCATCCCAAGCTCATTATGTAGATACAAACCTGAAAAAGCATCTGCCTTTCCTTGTTGAACTTCCATTCCAAAATCATTTCCAACCATCAATAAATCCTTATAACCATCAGCATCAACATCGATAGGAAGCATTCCAAAAACTGGAGCTAGCTGCGCCTCCTTTGGAAGTATATGAGTCGTGAATCTACCATTCCCATCATTCTCAATCCATATAGATTCCATCCAATTGGCGGTGTGGATATTTTCAGATTCGATATTGAATTGTGCAAGTATCTCTGGGGCGGTAGCCGAACCAAAATCGCCAAAAGAATTAAAGTTTTTACGCAACACTGAAACCTGCTTCATAACATCATGCATAGGATTGTAGAGATATTCCCTTTTATTCCCAAGACTATCTGGCCAGAAGCAGGATACAAAAGGATCTACACTTCCATTCTGGTCCAAATCCGCACCATATAGATGCAAGGGCTGAGTACTACTACATTGATAATATAGGTTCCTTCCGTAATTTCCTACAGCATAATCCATATCCCCATCATTATCAAAATCACAGGATGTGAGGCTTGTCCACCAACCCTTGAGATCCTCAATCCCAGAATTCTCACTTGCATTAATTAAACGGCCATTTTGATTCTTGAAAAATTGTAATGAGGACCATTCAGAAGCTATAATAAGATCGGGCCAATTATCTCCATTAAAATCTGTCCATATGGCATCACTCACGATTCCGGCATATTTCAATCCTGGTGCCAGTTCATCTGTAGCATCAACAAATTTTATTTCTCCTTTTGTAGATTCGTTTATCAGTATGTAGGTAGATTCATTTCGGGGAAATGATCTTGCTTCTATCCCTCCTCCAATAATCAAATCTATATCCCCATCTCTATCGATATCTGCTCCTTTGACACAAGTACTATTTCTATAGTATTCTGGTAATACATTCTTCGCCTCTTGAAACTGGCCTCTACTATCATTAATTAATAACAGATCTCTATAGAGCGGATCTAAAGGCACGTATTGGCCACTTCCTCTTACTTGATAGACATCTAGGTCTCCATCATTATCAACGTCAAACAATAGCGTTCCTGCATCTTCCTCTTCTTTTTTTTGGGTTAGTTTAAAATTCTGATCGGATTTAGAAAACGATCCATCTTGATTCTGAAACAACCAGGTCATATTAGATCCTCTTGTTGCATTTATAAGCAAGTCATCTAAGCCATCGCCGTTCATATCACCTACAGAAAGAGAAGGTCCATATTGAGAATATTTATGTGGTATAGTCGGTTGAAAATTAAAATCAGCAAAGTCAATTTCCCTATGTAAATACACTAGGCCTTCATGCAAGCTATCTTGAATGAAAAGCCCCTCTTTATTGTTGGTTGCTGCTACTACATCTAATCCGGAATTGTATTTTATAACATTGGTGCTATTGAGTGTTACTTCATTTATTTCTTGAATTTTGCCATCTGGCCATACGATCCTTATCAAATCAATATCAGAATTCTTGCCTAACCCAAAATGCAAGGTGTTCTCAGATTTAGAAAGGTACCCTCTTCCGGACAGTATAGATTGTGATTGAATTTCTTGACCGTAAATGATAGATACCTTAGCTCCAATGGCATCTATATTAGATTTGCTACCGATCAATTGTACTCTTACGAAATTGCCTTTATCTTCCTTTTGTGCCGCTTGGTTTTCAAATACGAAGGCGGGGTCATCAATATTATTGACCACTAAATCTACATCTCCATCTTGATCTAAGTCTCCATATGCAGCACCATTAGAAAAAGAAGAAACTTTTAATCCCCAATCTTCAGTAACATCATCAAAACCAAGTTGTCCATTGTTCGAAAACATGAAATTTGGAGATTTCACTTCAGGGATAGCAGCAAGTAATTGTTCTTGACTTACCAATCTTCCCGCAACAACACGATAATCCGAGAAATCCCGATCTGTAACATCTTTAGGGAAACCATTAGCTATATATAAATCCTTCCATCCATCATTATTATAATCTGCGAATAGTGAAGCCCAGCTCCAATCCGTTTCCTGGACTTGAGCCATCATTCCTATATCCGCATAGATAGGTAGTTGCGTTTCGGGATTCATTCCAAGATTTAACTGTAATGTATTTCGGGTATACTGATATTCATTCTTCCGTCTTCGTGTTAGCAATTCTCGTTGATAATTACTTTCGCCTTGAAATAGCTTTTTTCGCTTATTATAAAAAGGTTGCATTTCTGATACGAAGATATCTTCTCTTCCATCATTATTTATATCAGATATATCGCTTCCCATAGCTGACATACTGAAGTGCTTAAATATCTCGCCAGCGTGATTTGAAAAGGAACCGTCTTGATTATTTATAAAGATCAAATCATTACTCATATAATCATTAGCCACATAAATATCTTTCCAACCATCCTCATTAAAATCATGAATCAAAGTGCTATGACTAAATCCATCATAGAGTAATCCCGCTTCAAGAGAGACATCTGTAAACTGGTAGGTTCCAGCATCAAGATTGATGTCATTTCGATACAGCTTGTCACTACTGAGTGCTAAACTATCAATTCCATATTCTACTATAGTATTTGGCTTTCGTCCTTCTATTTGATTTACGCCTATGAAGAGATCAAGATCACCATCATTGTCATAATCAAAAAACTGGGCATGAGAAGAGTAAGAGGTATCTGCTATTCCGTAGTCTTTTGCTTGCTCTTTGAATATAGGAATTCCTTGTGAGTTATTCCCTTGATGAATGTAGAGGAAATTCGCTCTCTTAGCTCCATTTCGCTGCAGTGTATTGCAGATATAGATATCTCTAAGGCCATCCATATTGATATCTACTATGCTTACTCCTGAGGACCATATATCACTATCAGACTTTGACAAGCCCGCATTCACAGTCAGATCCTCGAATCGCATTTCTCCTCGATTAATATACATCCGATTATCAACCTGATTTCCTACAAAGAAAACATCATCCAAACCATCATTATTCAAATCTCCTAAAGCTACTCCCGCACCATTATAGACAAATTCGTTCTCAAGGATATTGAGCGTTTCTGACTCTGTTATTTCATTGATAAAGCTGATTCCAGATTCGTTCGCAGGTATGCTGCGAAATGTAGTCGCTTCATCAGAGCAAGAAGTCCAAGAGCTTAAAAAGAAGAACACTGATAAAAGTGAAATTATAAAACGCATAGTATTTCTTTTAAAAAAAACGCAAATACAGGAGATGTGGGTATGAAATAAAAAAGGCCATCTACATAACATAGATGGCCTCTAATTTTATACTATTCTATATATCCTAATAACCAGCATTCTGAGATAGAATATCTGACCCTTGAATATCAATCTGATTCTGTGGAATCGGGAAATACTCATTCTTCCCTGATGTAAAGCTTGCTCCTCCAAACTTAGTAACTAAGATTTTCGCTTCGTATTGTAAATAAGTATTCAATACTTCAGAAGCAACACCCCATCTAACAAGGTCGAAGAATCTATGGCCTTCTCCTGATAACTCAAGTTTACGCTCCATTCTTAATGCAGTTGTCGCAGAGCCTTTGTCAGCAAACTGAGAAGCTGGATATTCTGCTAACACATAGTTTGCAGCATTAGAACCATCAGGATTCTTTACCCATGTAGCTTCGTTCGCAGCTCTTGCTCTTACCATATTGACATACTCACGTGCTTTTTCTAATGAACCTGCTTCTATCTCCGCTTCAGCAGCCATCAAAAGTACATCAGCATATCTTATGATTGTATAGTTCATAATAGCATATCCACGCGTCCAAGAACTACCATCTGTAAATGTATTCTCTTGTGACTTATAATAGATATACTTCTTAGGAGAATAAGGACCTGCATAGTCTTGCTTTCTGATCCAAGCTTTTCCTGGATGAGCTATCCAATCTAAATAAGGAATACTTCTTCTTCCTATAGAGTGATCTATACGTGGATCAAGAGGTCCTTCATCTGCCGTAAATGCATCAGATGACTCAATGTTATAATCATGCACTAATTCATTCGCTGCATCATTATATGAACCATCCAATAAAGGAAAGCCATCAGAAGTCGTTCTAAAAGAATTTGCTAATGATAAACTCGGCTGGAAGAATCCACAACAGTTACCAGGTCCGTCAGAACCTGTATTGTATGGGTAGCTCAAATCATCAAATGCATTTGCATTCTGAACACTACCCGTATTATTGGCAGACTCTACATCCATAACTGCTTCAGAATGATTATCATTCTCAGCATTGTATATCTGAGAGTAATTGTCAACTAATTGATACTTAAGACCATTAGTTGTCAAACCATTAGCAATAACATTATCGAACCAACTCTTTGCTTCGCCAAACTTACCTTGATACAATTTAGCCTTAGCCATATATGCAGCAGCAGCCCACTTATTTACACGACCAGCATCCGAAGATGTTTCTGGAAGATTATCAAAAGCATATTGAAAATCCGCCTCTATATTAGCCCATACTTGCCCACTATTCGGAACAGCCACAGATTCTTCTAATGACATCGATTCATCTACATAAGGAACATTTTTGAAATGTTTCGTCAAGTCAAAATAAAAGTGTCCTCTTAGCATTCTAGCTTCACCACTAATTCTTGCCGCATCGGCGGCAGAGATATCTTCTGCCAATGGTATAAGTCGTAAAGTTGCATTCGCTCTACTGACTCCTTCAAAACGACCTCTCCACAGATTATTCAAATCTCCTTGAGTTGCATCTGTTTCGTAGCGTTGCACAGGGTTAATGGAACTATAATCTCCAGGGTCAGTTCCTTTGTTGGCTTCTCCACCACAAATAGATCCAGTTACCCAATGACTTGGAGCTTCAAATCTGTTACCAAAAGTACCATTAAGAGCAGAATAAGCTCCAATAAGAACTCCTTCGACTCCCGCCTTACTACCCAGCTGGGCTTCTCCTAATGCATTCTGAGGAGGGATTTCAAGAAAGTCTTCCTTGCAAGATGTTGTCATCAACAACATCACTAAGACGACCATTGATAACCTTTTTAATATATCTATTTTATTCATTTTTTATTGTTTTAAAAGAAACTAGCCCTTAATGACTATGTCTCTAATGTTTTTTATAGTGGTTATGTTTAGAAGCCTATGGCTACATTAAGCATATAACTGGGCGTAACTGGGTAATTTCCTACATCTACACCGAAGTTTGTATCGGCACCTCCTCCTACCATAGGATCTAATCCAGAGTAGCCAGTAAGTGTAAGGAGATTATTTGCAGCAAGGCCAATAGAGACATTACTCAATCCCAATTGGTCCAATAAATCATCCGCAAGGTTATATGAAAGTGCTACTCTTTGTAATCTTACAAAAGTTCCACTTTCCACATACCAAGAATTCGCAGCACTACTTGTACTTAGATTTGCAGCACTCTCCCAGATCGGAGCCGCTGCATCATTTCCAAGAGCAGGAGTCCAAGAATTTAAAGCATTTATACCCTTAGCAGATCCTTCAAATGTGCCAAAGAAATCAGTAAACCACTTTGATTGATTGTAGATCTCATTTCCTACTGATGCAAACCAATAAGTCTCAAAAGTGAAGTTCTTATATCCAAGACTCAAATTCATACCTCCTGTATAATCAGGAACTGGACTTCCGATAAAAGTTCTATCATCAGGAGTAATCGCTCCATCACCATTGATATCTTCGTATCTAAATCTTCCTAATCCTTCACCAGGCTGATCGATTGAACTCAACTCAGCATCAGAATTAAAATATCCGATTACATTATATCCAAAGAAAGAAGAAAGACTTCTTCCTAGGGCATTTCGAATTGGGGAGTTACCACGATAGCCTTGGCCATCAAAAAACTCAATACCGTCCGCCAAGAAAGTAATTTCATTTTTCAAGAATGAGTTGTTTAATGTCACCTCATATGTAAATTCACTACTTAAATCTCCTCTGTACTTGATCTGGAAGTCTACTCCTTTATTCAACATGGAAGCAATATTAACTGCAGGTGCTGAGGCCTGATTACCAGTTACCCCTGCTAATGGAATATCATATAGTAAGTCTCTAGTATCCTTCTTCCACCAATCTAACACTAGCTCTAATCTATTGTTTAACATAGTAACATCAAATCCAATATTCAACGTCTCACTTGTTTCCCATTTTGCATCAGGGTTTCCAATTCTACTCTGGTAGAATCCTTCATTCGCACCACTATTTTGACCGCCAATTGGGTAAAATGACTGGCCTCTATTAGAAGCAAATAAAGAATATTGATTATTTGGATTTACATTATTGGAGTTACCCATTTCTCCCCATCCACCACGGACTTTTAAGTCATCAATTATATTCACATTCTCCATAAACGACTCTGCAGTAACTCTCCAAGCAGCTGAAACCGCTGGGAATACTCCATATCTGCTATTTTCCCCAAAACGAGAAGCTCCGTCTCTCCTAAGTACACCTGTCAAGTAGTATTTCTCCTGATAGTTATAATCTAACTTTCCGAATTGTGAAAAGAAATTTACCCCATTAAATAAGAAACTATTTACATTAGGACTTTGGACACTCGACAAGTTTTGGAAATCTAAATCTGTAGAGAAAGGATTAATTCCATTTCCACTAAGTTGTCTACCTGCTCCTGTATTCAATGCTTCGATTCCTGCTAATGCGGTAATCGTATGATCGTCGGCTATTGTTGTCTTATATGATACTGTATTGGTATTTACCCATTGGAATACATAACCACTACCTTCAGAGAAACTATTACTTGCTTCTGTTTCAGAATCCCCTAAATAACGGTAGTTATAATTCGTAAAGTAATATTGATCATATTGCCCTCCAAGACTCGTCTTAATCGTAAGACCTTCTATTGGTTGGATTGAAAGATAAATATTTCCAAATCCATTACCATTGAATCCAGTGTCATCTCCATTGTTACGCTCTAATCTTCTTACAGGATTACGCGGATTGTTAAATCCAGCAGCCTTTGTACTTGCATAGCTACCAAACTCATCGTAGACAGGTATAATCGTAGGCATACGATATGCGGAAAGGACTTCAGATTCATCATCAGCAATACCGATACCACCTTGCCCACCTTGCTGTCCTTTTACAGATCTATATGTGAACTGTAGATTCTGACCAACGGATAACCACTTTGTAAGATCCCATTCTGAGTTGGCTCTGAAGCTGTAACGCTTGAAGCTATTCTCCAATAAGATTCCATCTTGAAGTTGCGCACCTAAGCCGATATAGTACCGACCATTCTCTGTGCCACCGTTAAATCCTAAACTATGTCTATGGATAGGTGCTGAACGAGTGATTGCATCGTACCAGTTTGTTCCTTCGAGATTAGGCCTGATCAAAAATGTATTTTCAGGATCTGCATCATATGCTGCTTGTATAGCCGCCATGTCTACTGAACCATAAACACCATTTGCGCCATTTGCATGAAGGAAATCTGGAATTGTAGGAGTTGCTCCAGAACCATACTGTGGGTGCGTATATTGAACCTCAGTTCCGTTCGCTGCTGCATTATTGCGATACGCTATGTGCGTGTATTCAGCCATTTGTTGAGGATTCAGCATCTGAGGTGAAGCACCAACATTGGGATCAGTTGTTCCGATAAGTCCAGAATAAGTAACTTCCATCTTCTGCCTCTTTCGAGAACCTTGCTTAGTAGTGTAGACTACAACACCATTGGCTGCACGTGCCCCATAGATAGAAGCTGCTGCAGCATCCTTAAGGACTGTAGTAGTTGCAATATCATCTGGATTCAAAAAATTTGTAGAACCTACAGGAACTCCATCAACAACATATAAAGGTTCGTTTCCTCCAAATGCTCCAAATCCTCTTACACGGATCTGACTCGTAGTTCCTGGTTGGCCATTCGTAAGAACAGTTACACCAGCAACCCTTCCTTGTAATTGCTGCTCAATGTTACCAGATGGTATGGCCGCTAAGTCTTTAGCCTTAATCGTAGAAACCGCTCCAGTAGTTTGGCGCTTTGTTTCTACTGCATATCCAGTAACAACTATTTCATCAAGATAAGTTCCTATTTGCAAAGAAACATCAACTGTAGATCTTCCACCTACAGCCTCTTCCAGCTCAGTAAAGCCTGTAAAAGAAAAAACCAACACATCATCAGCGCTGGCATCAATAGAATAAGATCCATCAAGATCTGTAATGGTTCCTGTTGTAGTCCCCTTTACAAAGATAGAAGCCCCAATGAGTGGATCTCCATTATCCCCATCAAGAACAATACCCGATACTTGAGCATATCCTATACAGGTAATCAACATGAATAATTGGACAAAGACGGACGTCTTTATTCCTTTAAAGTAATACTTTTTCATAGATAGTTTTATTAAATTCCTTTAAAATTTCATGCAACATAATCGATAATACCGATTTAAGGAAAAAATATTAATGTTTTATTAAAGAATATTTATGTTTTATTAAAGGAATATTTATACTTCTGAAGTAGGTTAACATCATAGAAATACAACATTTGATTTCTTTTGACTAAAACATGACACAAATTCCCTTTTCAAAGCCCAATTATGCAAGAAATGACTTTAAATGATTCAAGAACTAAACAAGATAATTCGGCAACCCAATAAAGCTTTTGTAACAACTAATATCTCAAGTATTATAGATATGTTTTAGCTATTGTAAGTAGTTACCAATTCTGAATAACGGATCAACTTCCATGTTTTCATTAATGAAGCGAAGCATAAATCTCCTCTATCATTGATATAAATTCGATTATCTACTTGATTTCCTGCAAAGAAAACATCATCCAAACCATCATTATTCAAGCCTCCTATGGCTACTCCTGCCCCATTATAGACAAATTCGTTCTCAAGGATTTTGAGCGTTTCTGACTTTGTAATTTCATTGATAAAGTTTATTCCAGATTCGTTCGCAGGTATGCTGCGAAATGTAGTCGCTTCATCAGAGCAAGAAGTCCAAGAAGCCTAAAAGAAAAGCTATTGAGAGTGACAAAAATATAAAACGCATAAAGTTGTTTTAAATCTTAGGACTAAAAAATTACAGTCCGTAAATGCTCTCTACCCGAAACGAAACTAAGAAAACTGCATATTGCACTAAAAATAAAATAGAGATCGTTACCATAACTCAAATCTGTAGTACACAAAATGAAATTCAAAAACTTGAATCATCAATCAATACCGGCTCTTAGACCTGGTTGATGCTCAATGTGGGTTAAATAAAAAAATGATTCCAAAGTCTCTAATTATCGTCAGGCTTCCATATCGCTGAAGAATCATCAAGTTCCTTGTTATGACAAGGACTTTCTTCCCCCTCTTCATTTTGTAAAGACTGAAAGGAAGTAAGAAAGTTGGGTTCAATTCCTTCAGATCAATCACTCATCCTAAATTGGGCTAAGATAAGAAGGTCTGACTGTCGCCCAATATCTCAATCAGTTCCCAGCGGGGAGGTATGTTATCCTCAAGCCGCACAGAAATGAAATCAATTTACTTAGTTACAAGAATATTTTAGTGCCCCTTAACCTTTCCTGTTTATTACTTATCCTCCATAGAGGCATAAATCTCTTCTATCAATTCTAAATCTCTCTGCGCCATTTTCCAAGTAAATTGTGGATCCCGACCTTCTCTAATAACGCCTAAGAAATCATCAATCATAGGTGCCGCCCCACTGATATTTGACAATCCAGGAAACATCAACTTGGTTTTCTTCCCTCGCAAGAAAGCAAATATACCGTTGGTCTCAAAGGTTAGCGAACCATCCCTTCCGTATACTTTGGAGCGTCTCAATCCTTTAAAGATTGTATTGACTTCCCAACTGTAGAGTAAGTTCATGACCACTCCTTGCTCAGTATTAGCTATCACTTGGATACTCCGCTCTAATACTGTCTTCGGACCTGGTACATACCCTCGGATCTCCTTGATATCAAATCCAAGATTATTAATAAAATTAATCCAATGGATGCCCCCTTCGAATAATGCCCCGAATCCTGTAATCTCTGGGTCTTCTCTCCAGTCTTTCTTAGACTCCTGTATTTTGGTAGCATTTATATGCAGAAATAACGGATCCCCGATAAGGCCACTTTCTAAGGTTTCTTGAACCTTCTTACGAAGTGGTTTATAGTAGTAATTCTCGGCCACCATAAAATGTAAGCCCTTCTTATCGGCAATCTTGCCTATAACATCAAAATCAGCAGACTTAAAGAATGGTGGTTTCTCTACTATGAGGTGCTTATCATGCCCGACTGCGAACTCCGCCAATTCAAAATGAATATGAGGAGGCGTATTGATCATGATTACATCTTGATCATCGCTTTTGATGGCTTCTTCATAGGAAGCATAAGCGAATGCTCCAGAAAATTTCTTTTTATAATCCTCCGCTTTCTCGATGGACCTACTGGCAAATGATAATGCGACTTGCTGCCCTGACTTACTAATGAGCTTGGCATGTCGCTGTGTGATATTACCACAACCCAAAAAGCAAATTCTAATTGGCTGACCTTTCGGGATTAATTTATAATTCATACTTCTTTAATCTTATAAGTGTCTATTAGGTGTTGTCCTACCCTTAAGGCATTAGCACTAATGGTCAGTGAAGGATTGAGCGCTGCAGAAGTAGGCATAAAGCAGGCATCGACTACATATAGATTCTCGACTCCTCGAAAGTTGCAGTTCTTGTCCAATGGCGATGTCTTGGGGCTTATACCCATGCGCATCGTTCCTGCTGAATGCGAAAATGTACGAATGTGATGTGTATAGTTAAAAACGGCTCCAGCCTTCTTCATTATTTTTTTCGCCTCAGCAATTAGAATCTTTATTGCCGCCATATCTCTCTCGGTATATTCATGAGAGACGATTGGTGTTGCCATTTTGTGGGCTCCTATTTTAGATTTATCGACAGTGATATAGTTTTGAAATTGTGGCTGATCTTCGGCAATAGCCAATAGACCTGTAAGCAATTTGACTAACTTTCCTGCAAGTTTGCCAAGAGGTTTAGGAGCTTCATTCTCTACTAATCCTGATGGCGGTGTAGGCACCTGTTGTAAACTTCCGATCTTCCCTCCTGGAAAATCAATCTCTGGATGTCCAAAATAATAATCCAGAATCGCCAACTCTTTATGAAAGCGTCCTTCTTTATCTGCTATTCCAGCAAACACTCCAAATACAATAGCATTCACATGCCTCATCAGATATCTACCTACAATATGTCCTGCAGGATTCAAGGCTTCTAAGCCAGAATTTAATACCAAATGCGGAGATGCTAATGCTCCGGCACTTAAGATGCATACTCGCCCTTCGAATAAGATCTCTTCCCCACTCTCTTTTCGAATACAATGTACTTTTCTGACTTGGCCTTCGGCAACTTCTATCCGATGAGCAATCGTTCCTGTATAAAGATCTACTGATCCCTGTGTCATTTTAGAAAGTAGCATTGTGTCGAGATCATTCTTGGCACCTACAGCACAAGCAAACGTATCGCACGTAGTACAGAACTGACATGAGGTTCTATTTTCTGCGCCTGCGGAAGTATTCCTTTTATAATTAATCGCTAATGGTAAATGGAAAGGATGCAATCCTAATGACTCTGCAGCAGATTTTACTTTCTGAGAAACTTCAGCATATGGCGGTACTGATTGTGGAAATGGTTGATTCCGCTTAGGCTCAGTAGGGTCTACTCCTGATTCTCCAGATATCTGAAGTAACTGTTCTGCTTCATCATAATATTGTTCCAAATCATTATAATCTATCGGCCACTCCGCTTCAGAATCCCTCACTAACTCACTCGAAGGATGGAAGTCTTGCTCTCGAAATCTAAAAGACACACCTCCATAAAAGATTGATGGCCCACCCACCGCTGAGTAGACACCCATCTGCTTCTTATTACCACCCTTAATCACTTCATAAGGTAAGGACTTATCATAGTTAGGAGTCAAATCTATGGAGCCGTTATCAGCCCAGTTCTCTGGACCTCGCTTTACACGTTCTCCTCTCTCGATAATGGCCACTGTCCATCCAGCATCAGATAGTTTCTTAGCGGTCATAGTCCCACCAAATCCACTCCCTATTATTACCGCATCATACTTCTTGAATTCCATGCTGCCTTATTTGTCTGCAATGTAAGCAGATCAATATTATTGGGTGTTTACCTCAATTAGATAATCGGCAATATGGATTTGTTCTTAGTTGACCTCCAAATTGCAATATTTAAAAATATCAATCCCAAAACGACGGCTTAGTACTAATTAACAGAACCTATTGATTACACCTTCATAACAGCGACCAAATGAATCTCTACCGAAGGAAATATATCAACCTGAGGAACATCCAGAAATGCAAAATAATCTATAGGAATTCATAGAAAAATAACACTCAGACTCACCTAACTGTACATAGTTACCAGCCTCCGACTCCGCCGCCACCGCCGCCGCCGCCAGAAAATCCACCACCGCCACTACCACTACTACTCTTGGGAGGTGGAGGTGAAGCAGCTGAACTAAGACTATTTGAAAAATCTCTTCCGAAGTGATTTGAGAAGTACATGTGATTCGCTGAATTGTGCCATTGAGGACGATACTGGGCTTGATCTAAGATACTCTTGAACTTTTCCGACCATTTGTGCTCCACGCCCAAGGCAAATGCATATGGTAGAACTGACTCAAAATATGCTGGAGTCATCTCGGGTGGATGAAGCACACTGAGTCTTTCTTCTTCTACCAGTTCGAGATACATCTTAAAACCTTTGATCCTCGATCTTAAGCCAAGTTTTTTAATCGTGGGTTGTCTGATGAGGTAGATATATAAAAGAAAACCCACGACCCCAGTTATAGCGAAGACGACCAAGATCTTGGCATTAATTCCTTCTGCATATGCACTTCTGAGCAAGAGAAAAGCTGATAAAGCGCCCACTGCTAATGTGATTAAGACAGGAAGCCAAAGCAATCTTCCGTTGTTGCCTTCACTTATAAGGTCATCATACTGAGCAGCTAAACTGGCTTTATGATTACCATATGTACGCTCCACGTCTTTATCATACGTGCCCTCGATACTTATACTGCTGCTGTTTCTAAACAATGCCTCAAACAAAGCTTTCTCTTCTTGTGGAATGATGTCTGATGAGTCTACTTCCTTTAGTTTAATGAGGGTGTAATATTTGGAGTTCGATAAGAACCCGTCTTTTTCTGTTTCTTCAATCTTTAGATATCCCTTGATCGCCAGGTCTATAAGAGAGGCAGTAAATCCTTTAGTGTCATATCTTCCTTTCCGAACATAACTAACAGAGGCTGATGAAAGATCATCAGGAGTCTGCCAATCCGGATATGATGCTGGAGTCTGAGGGTCCCTTCCATATCTCCACCATGTGATAATATAATATGGCATCAACGTCAGAAAACCCAACAAAACTATAATCAAAGTACCATATTTATCAATAATCGAAGGAGGCTTTACAATTCCCTTCTCGATGCCAACTGCGATGGTCAAACCCTCTCTTGGGTTCAAGGGTCGTGTCGTTTTATAGATCAACGCTCCCGATTCTTCTGTTACAACAAAATCTTTTCCTTTTGCGCCAAGCGTTCCAGTGTACGCTGATGCTTGCACTATAGCCGCACCAGATGGAAGATATATAGAGACTGATGCCTGCTCTACAGGCAAGACACTTTCGTGACCTATGGCATTCCAATAAATCTCATCGTAATCCTCAAAAAAAGCGATTTGATCAGTCGCACGATATTTGATTCTATAATTATAAAATCCATGATCTAATATCACATCTCGCTCTCCCAGATAAAGCATGAGATCCCGCCCTTGGCTTTCACTACGGTATGGCTCGTCTTCACCGTTTTTGACCACTTCGATGATCTCATAGTTCATGCGAACATTGCGTCCATTCAAAGACCTTCTCACTGGAAGACTTCGAGTGATGCCTCTCTTAATCACATTACCTCCGACATAGACTTCTATAAATTCTGTAATCTCAACGGATCGATCAGTTTGAACTTCGATTTTAGTATCGTAGTTTTTGATAAACTCTCGCTGAGCGAAACCCTCAATCTGCAGTGCTAGGCATAATAGAAAAATCAGATATTTCAAGTCCATAAACTAAAACTTTACTTCAGGAGCAGAGCGCTCACTCGCATCTTCAATCTCGAAGAATTCTCCTAAGTCAAAGCTACCTGTACCTGCAACTATATTGCTTGGGAAAGATTCAATCAGGATATTGTTCTCGCGGACAGTCGCATTATAATATCTTCTTGCTTTCTCTACATCTCCTTCTATAGCTGAAAGTTCTTTTTGCAGATTCAAGAATGTCGTATTGGCCTTTAGGTCTGGATATGCTTCGCTCAAGGCAAATATATTAGCCAAAGCACTATTCAACTGCCCTTCTGCTTGCTTAGAAGCCTTAGGGCCGTCTGCGTTTACGGCAGCATTTCGAGCTGTAATCACTTGATTTAAAGTCTCCTGTTCGTGTTTTGCATATCCCTTAACAGTCTCAACAAGATTAGGTATCAAGTTATGCCTCTTCTTAAGTTGTACATCAATACCACTCCACCCCTCTTCCATCATAGAGCGCTTGCTTACAAGCTTATTATATATCCCTATAAAGTAAAACAGGATCAAGACCGCTAAGCCAATAATAAAAATCAACGTCATTCCCATAATATTCTTTCGTTTTGATTTGTGAAGATTCTTTTCACAATTTACGACTCTTCTGAAGATGATGCCGCTCTAACCATATTATCTTCGATCAAGGCCTCCGATTGGTAGATGTTTGTTTATTCGTTATCCTAATCCCAGCGATACTTGTGACTCTCAATCTAAGCGAAAAAGAGACTAATATGAAGGAATCAGAAGATATAGCTACTGCCATCATAATAAGTATCTTAAATCTTATCAAACAATTCCAAACTTCTGCAAGCCTATCTGAGAACTATCTAATTTTTCTTAGCTGGTAGACACTAAGACCATCCAAAATGGAAAGAATATTCATTTACGGAGATTCGAGTCGCAAAAGTCATCAAAATCATGTTCTAAAAAGGAGGTCCAGGTATAGCAAATATGCCGCATGAATCATCTGAGTTATTTTATTCGTAATTTTAAAGGAGTTCATTCACAAATTAAATAGTCAAAATTATGAATCCATTAATCATAGCCAGTGTCATTCTCGGGATATTTATACTTTCTGGAATTCGAATTATCTTTGAGTATAAAAGGGCTCTAAAGTTTAGATTTGGTAAGTATACCTCTTTATTAAGTCCAGGGATCAAATGGATCATACCATTTGTCGAGACTATTCAAATAATAGATGTGAGGGTCATCACAGCAAATATTGAGTCACAGGAAGTGATGACAGCAGATAATGTACCCTGTAGTATTGATGGTGTCGTATTTTTCAAAGTGGGTGACCCAGAAAAAGCAGTGTTAGAAGTTGAACACTATGATTTTGCTATTTCACAACTCTCTCAAGCTGCCCTAAGAGATGTATGTGGTAAGGTGGAACTGGATACTATCCTTTCTAAAAGAGAAGAAATGGGCAAGAATATAAAGGCAATTGTAGAAAACGAAACTGAAGATTGGGGTATCAAAATAATTGATGTCAAAATCAAAGATATCCAACTTCCTGAAAATATGCGTCGAATGATGGCGAATCAAGCGGAAGCAGAACGGTCACGAAGAGCCAGAGTAATATTAGCTTTAGCTGAAGAACAAGCGGCAGGTAAGTTGTTGGAAGCGGGAAAACTAATCGACCAGTCACCGTCAGCTATCAAATTAAGGCTCTATCAAACGCTTGCAAATATTGCTGCGGAAAAGAACTCAACGATAATATTCCCCTTTCCTGAAGAAGCACTTCCAAGGAATAACAAATAGTAAATACTGCATTTTATCAAATCAAGAATCGCCCCTTTCGCTTAGTTAAAAGATATGGCATAATCTCTTGTTGTCAAGAGAATTTCATAAAAGGGTTAGATGAAAAATACCCTAACTGAAAATACATTGAACATGTGGTGATAATAAGAAGTATTGCCACTTCCATCCATTACTTGCCCATTTGATTGTGCTTAATACTTATTCTTTCTATATACAATAGCAAATACAATAAAGAGCCATTATAATCACATCCTCAACTACTTCAATAATCGAAGTATCAACGCCTCGGCAAAATCCTTTAATGCCAAAGTGAAAGGCCTTAGAAGATAATTCAGAGGGGTTGTTAATATAGAATTCTTCCTATATCGATTAGCCAAGATTTATGTGTAGCCCCCAACTTTTCATCTTGATCCCCACCTAGTAAAACAAATATTCTTATTGCCATTAGACATGGTATCTACCACAAACCAATTATATAAAGCACCATAATCCGGATGATTGTTTTCTCCATTTTCATACCGTCTATATGCAGGATCCGTAGCACTATCCCAAGTCATACTTGTCAAGGACTTGAGCTATCAGTGTACTGTCATTAAATCTTGTAGTTTTTAGATTCTCTCCTAGCCAAGTTTGACATCCAATAGTGACTGTAGTGTATATATTATTGTCCACATCCTTCACAGTAGCACCACCAGATGACCCCATGGTCAGAGAGGCCCAGGCGGAACCATTCCATCCTTCAACATCTTTTAGACTGCATTGTATCAATTCGTCCCTTCTGCAGGATCAGGGTTTGTAAAATCTCC
>JBLIDB010000039.1:0-26420 GCA_047634015.1 Saprospiraceae bacterium | reverse complement strand
TAGCTTGTGTAAACATCTGCCTTGTACCCTCGGATCTGGTACTTCCCAGAATAGGTCTTGATACGTTTCCATCACGCCAAGATAACACATTACAATATTTCTATATGTTTTGGTGCGTTCGCCCTACGTTTTTATAATATTGAGACATTTTTGTAAATGCTCACGACTCATCTGTTCCTCTTTGCGATCTGGACCTGCATCTACATGACAGTGTGCGCAAGTCTGATTACAGAGTTTGCCGATATTAACCTGGAATATCTTGATACCTGTCGGGGGAAGAGAAGGGTGTCCATGCACTTTTAGCCTACTCTCAAAAGTCTCAAACGTATCATTGATTCTATCGGTATCACTTAGTACCTCCAATTGGTAGAATGAGTCCGCAAGATTATCACCCTTGGCTTTTAGAGATTTCCCTTTTTGCTTAATACCTAATATTTACATAGAGAGTTTATCACTGTGATTCATCATCTGGACTCCGTAGACGAGCGTCGCACCGCCTTTGATAGCTGCCGAGACATGTACGGCTTCCATCATTTGCTCCTCATCAGCTCCTTCTTCAAGGCATCCAGTAGTATATGCATCTATACAGTAAGGACACTGTACAGTATGAGCAACTGCTAATGCTATGAGCGCTTTCTCCCTTTGGGTTAAGGCTGTGTCACCCTCAAAAACAGAATTGTACCAATCAAAAAACTTTGTCCCCATCTTTTCTTGTAGCTCTGTAATCTTTCCAAATTTCTTGAGATCCTTTGGGTCGAAATAAGTCTTTCCCATAAGTGATATTTTAAATCGAAATAAAGCATTAAGATTTTGAAACGGAGATTCTAATACATTATGCGAATCGATCGCCTATTTTCCATTTTCTATTTAGCAGCATCCACCTCCATCATAGAAGAATGTAGAAGGAGATATATAGATGTCACTTTTACCCAACGCCTTAATCGCTCCAGCTGTTTTGTCACAAATTGCTAAAGGTTGGTTTTGTAGCAGGACATGACCTTTCCCATCATCAAATACTTCTTCTTGGTCATAATAGATCGCCGCTTGACCTGTGAATATACATGGCCCATCTCCGGGCATTGGATCTTTAAAAGCAGCAATCTCTACACTTTCTATATATGTTTTCTTCCGTCTCATAATGTGCGGGAGACATTACTCGATAAGGTTTTTTAGCTCTTACTTCCACTGTACCGAAGCCTATGGAGGTAATCATGTCAAGATATTCTTGAAGCGGTAGCGCTCCACTGAGGCAGAGTGCCCGTAATCTGTCATCATTCTTGAGGTATTTAGGCATCGCTTGCTCGCATATCGGATCTGAGAGCACCAAGGCGACCATGGGGCTTTAGGACTTGGTAGATTTCTTTTAGCGAGATCTTCAAATCGTCCTGAAAGAATATATTGAAAAGACAATTTTGTGCAGCAACATCTATACTATTATCAGTAATCGGAAGCTGTAAGGCACTCCCTTTGCGTAAGTCAACAAAAGAAGGGTCGAATCACTTGTTACTATTGGCGGCCTCATTGAGGTTTTCTTGGCAGACAGTCAACATCTCATCAACTACATCGACTCCTTACCCCTTCCTTTTGCCTACTGAAGTAACTAAATTGTAGTACTTCCATACCTCCTCCTACACCAACATATAGAATTTTAGGATTGTCAACAAGATCTCGAGGATTTACGGTCGTACCACATCCGTAATTCATTTCAAGCATTTTACTTGGAATCTCTAATTCCGGAAGTCGCCATATTGGGGACGTTGTACAGCAGAGTCCTACATCAGGCGTTTCGGCTGCTTTTTTATAAACATCTTCGGTAACAGCTAAGTATGACATGGACTATTTGTTTGTTAGTACAAGGCTTGTCTTTGTTCCTGAGTCTAACTGTCAATTAACAGACGAATCACTTAAAAAAGGAGAATAGATTTTCTTTCCACAGCTTACGCTTAAGGACCTATCCAATTTAGATGTATCGATAAATGTTTAACCACTCAGATCTTAAAAAACTAATCTCTCACTTCTGGTATCTATTTTTTTTCTTCATTTGAGGGAGGTATATATACCCAATATAAAAAGGAATTCATGTAAGCTAAGTGTGTAAGCACCTCTATATGAAGTTTACAGTGACTTAATCCAAGTTCGCTTACTGCATGTCCTGAGCATAGTCGAAGGGCGTTCGTATATTTGCACTTCTTTAAATTGAATTATGAAGATTTCGCTGAATTGGCTGAAGCAATATATAGATATACCAGATACGCAAGCGCGCTTATCAGAGATTCTCACGGACCTTGGTTTAGAGGTAGAGGGAATGGAAGAAGTACAAACTGTACCAGGTGGACTTGAAGGACTTATAGTAGGAGAGGTGCTGACATGTGAGAAGCATCCTAATGCCGATAAGTTGTCATTAACCACGGTAAATGTTGGAAGAGAGAAGCCACTGCAGATTGTATGTGGTGCTCCAAATGTAGCTCAAGGACAAAAAGTAATTGTTGCCACTGTCGGAACGATGCTGTACCCTTCAGAAGGAGAACCTTTCAAAATCAAGAAGGGAAAAATAAGACAAGAGGTATCCGAGGGTATGATATGTGCCGAAGACGAGATAGGATTAGGAACATCTCATGGTGGTATAATTGTGTTACCATCCGAAGTTGCTACAGGATTGGAAGCTGCCAAACATTATGATTTAGAATCTGATTATGTCTTTGACATTGGGCTTACACCAAATAGATCAGATGCGACTTCTCATATCGGAGTAGCAAAAGATTTAGCAGCCTACTACACTTATGCAACAGGGAATAAAGTAAATGTGAAGATTCCAGAAACGGGCACTGTGCTGGAGACAGGCAAGGGGCACCATATAAAGGTTGATGTTAAGCATTCCGAAGGTTGCCCTCGATTCAGCGGTATATCAGTCACAAATGTATCTGTTGGCCCAAGTCCCAAATGGATGCAAGAAAGATTGCAAGCCATTGGAGTTCGACCAATTAGTAATATTGTAGATATTACTAATTTCGTTTTGCATGAGTTTGGTCAGCCACTACATGCTTATGATCAATCCAAGATTCAACAACAAGCAATAGTTGTCCAGACTTTAGATAAGGGAAGCAAGTTTACCACATTAGATGAAAAAGATAGATCCCTCGCTTCGGGAGATTTGATGATCTGTGATGGATCGGATAATGGTCTCTGTATCGCAGGCGTATTTGGTGGACTTACTAGTGGAGTGACAGATGTTACGACGGATATTTTCTTAGAAGCGGCGCATTTTAATCCGTTGATGATTAGAAAGACCAGTACGATTCATAATCTTCGTACCGATGCAGCTCGTTGTTTTGAGAAAGGTTCTGATCCCAATGTCACTATAGCTGCGCTTGCTCGTGCTGTATCTCTAATGATCGAATATGCAGGGGCAAAAGTTTCCTCAGAATTAGTAGATATATATCCTGATCCCATTGTCCCAAAAGAGATTCCTATAAAATTGAGTCATGTTAATAGACTCATGGGAGCAGCGTTATCTCCAGAGATATTAGAGCGCATTTTAGCATCTCTTTCTATCGAAGTAGTTTCTAAAAATGATGACGATTATATAGTTTCTATTCCTACTGATAAGGCAGATGTGCTCAGAGAAGCAGATGTAATAGAGGAAGTATTGCGAATCTATGGATTCAATAATATAGAGATAGCAGGTAAGCTAAGTATTTCGATCCCCATAAGTAAGGGCCTTGAGATGCCTCAGCTGAAACGTATTCTGGCACAACAATTAGTAGCAGAGGGATTCAACGAAATGATGGGGTTATCTCTAATCCCTTCTAAGTATTATGAAGCATTTCCAGAGATTAAGGAGCGCTTAGTTTATATAAACAATACCAGCAATATACATCTTGATGTCATGAGACCAGAGATGGTAATTTCAGGATTGGTATCGATAGCACATAATCTGAATCGACAGCAGAGTCAGTTGGCCTTGTATGAATTCGGAAGAACTTATCAAGAAATTGAAGGCACAAAAGTCGAGAAGGAATTGCTTACACTCTGGATGACTGGAGGGAAGCAAAGAACAAGTTGGAATCAAACAGATGGGCAGATTGACTTTTTTAAGATTAAAAGAACCGTCCAAAGAATCCTTGCCCGTATTGGAGTTATTAAATACCAAGTTCGTGAAACTAATGATGAGCGATTATCATACGGCTTACAGATACATAGAGGAGAACAAATAATCGCTTCTTTCGGTTCTGTAAATCAGAAGTCAAGGCGTATTTTAGGTGTAGATGAAGAAGTGTTCTATGCTGAAATGAACCTTCCTGTCCTACGAAAGATAGCCTCTAAGGCTAAAACAAGATTCGAAGAAATACCGAAATTTCCTTCAAGTACAAGAGACCTTTCTTTAGTTATTGCTAATGAACGCACATATCAAGAAATGGAGCGCATTATACAATCCAAAGGAGGTAAGCTGTTGCAATCCGTTGAGTTGTTTGATATATACAAGGATGCAGAATCTCTTGGCCAGGATCTAAAGTCTTATGCCGTGAGTCTGACATTTGTAGATCATGTTAAAAGCCTTCAGGATAAGGTACTTGATAAAATCATGGCAAATATTATCCGAGAATTGGAAGCAAAGATGGGAGCGAAATTGAGGTAATAAGGTTTATCGCTTATCTTTAAGCAAATAATGGGAAAGGAAATTAACTGTGAAAGCTATAGAACAAAAGATCGAAGAGCTTGAAAGCACTATAAAGGCGTCAGTTTCCTATATTTCTCATATTAAAAAATATAATACTATATTATTAGATGAAAATAAACGTTTACAAAAAGAATTAGATCAACTGAAGAATATCATTGAGAGGCGTGGTTCAGAAAGTACCACAGCTAATAGAAGTATTGTAAGTCAAGCAGAAAGCGAAATAAACATTGAGTTATTAAAAAAAGAACTTGATGGTTGCATTAATGAATTGGAGGCCTATATAGTCCAAAGTAAGAATTGATGGAAAAGGATTATACAGCAGTGAAGATAAATATAATGGGTAGAGACTACCCCGTGAAATGCACCAAAAACGAAGAGCAGCAGCTCGTCAATGTGGAAGAACGATTGAAACAGCAACTCAATCAATATCGCCTAAAATATCAGCAGCTAGACACACAGGATTGTCTGTCTATGGCTTTGATTGAAAATCAAATGGACTCCCTCCAGAGTGTTCAGTCCGAATTGGAGCAGTCATATATTGATCGGATAGACCATATGCAGCAAGAATTGTTGAGGCATATATCCTGATTTACAAGAGAAGGGACAAGACCTTACCTTCTAAGATCTTCTAAAGTTTCTCACAGATATACTTCGGTGTATTTCAAGTTTGTCTTGGAATAGGTTCTAAGTTTTATCAACATAAATTGAAACGAAACAATGGAATTAGGAGTAGGATTATTAGGGGGCTTAGCCCTCGGAGCCATCATAGGCTTCATTATTACCAATTTTATAATGAAGAAGGGCCAGAGGGCCAAAATCGATGAAATCAATCAGAAGGCAGATGCCTCACTTCAAAAAGCAAAGCAAACCGCTAAGCGTATTGAGGAAGATGCAGCGGCAAAAGCAAAAAATGTAGTTGCTAATGCTGAGAGTAAAAATGAAACAATTAAGCAAAAGAAAATTCGAGAAGCGAAGGACAAGTTTGCAAAGCTTAAATCCAATTTCGAAAATGAGAAAGCACAAAGTTTCGTAGGACTCAAGGAGCGAGAAATTGAGATAAAATCTTTAGAGAAAGACTTCCAGTTTCAAAGGAAGGAATTCGAAAAAGAAATCGAAGTTATTGAGACCAGAGAACTTGAAGTAAAGGCTATTAAGGAAAACCTCGATAAGCAACTTAAGATTATAGGCAAGCGGAAGGAAGATCTTGAAGAAGCCAACGAGAAAGCGATTAAGCGTTTGGAGACAGTCGCTAAAATGGATGAGCATGAAGCCAAAGAACACCTACTGGATGCTGTAAAAGGGAAAGCAGAAACGGCAGCGCTCTCGATAGAAAGGGATATCATTAATAATGCCAAAGCAAATGCTAATAAGGAGGCTAAGAAGATCGTAATCCAAACAATCCAAAGGATGTGTGCGGAATATACTATAGAGAATACCGTATCTGTCTTCAATCTTGAGTCAGATGATATCAAAGGACAAATAATAGGAAGAGAAGGGCGTAATATACGAGCTATAGAGGCTGCCACTGGAGCAGAACTCGTAGTAGATGATACACCAGAAGCAATTGTAATATCAAGTTTTGATCCTATAAGAAGAGAAATCTGTAGATTATCACTTAAGCGTTTAGTAGCCGATGGCAGGATTCATCCAGCCAAGATCGAAGAAGTGGTTGCCAAGGTAAGTAAGCAACTTGTAGAGCAGATCGTAGAGATCGGTGAGCGTACTGTAATAGATCTCGATATTCACGGATTGAATCCATATTTGATTAAGATGGTAGGGCGTATGAGGTTTAGATCTTCTTACGGTCAGAATCTATTGAAGCACTCTATTGAGACAGCTCACCTTTGTGGGAATATGGCTGCGGAAATGGGAATGACAAGCAAACAAGTCAAAATGGCTAAGAGAGCTGGTTTACTCCATGATATTGGTAAAGTATCAGAAGAGGAATCAGAATTGCCGCACGCATTACTAGGTATGCAAATATGTGAGAAGCATAAAGAGCATGCTGTAATCCTGAATGCAGTAGGAGCGCACCACGATGAGATAGAAATGAATAATATCATATCTCCAATAGTACAAGCTTGTGATGCTATATCTGGTGCAAGACCTGGAGCGCGTAGAGAGATCCTCGAAAGTTACCTCAAGCGCATCGGAGAGCTGGAAGAATTGGCTATGGGACATGAAGGTGTGCAAAAAGCTTATGCGATTCAGGCAGGAAGAGAATTAAGAGTTATCGTCGAGAGCGAAAAGGTAAGCGACCAAGCTGCTGAGGACATCTCATTCTTAATATCTCAGAAAATTCAGGATGAAATGCAATACCCTGGACAAGTGAAAGTGACAGTAATACGTGAAAAAAGAGCCACTTCCTATGCTCGATAATTCATACTAAGAATAGATAAAAAACAAAGGTCGTCATTAATAATGGCGGCCTTTTCTTTTGCAATATTTTATTCTGACTAAAGATGCAAATAAAAAGTATTGTTGTGTGCCAATAATTTGCTTTGGCACCTATGCCACAGGGATTAAAAAATGATCGCTATAGTGCCCCATAATGCCCTATTTATCCCTACCTTTGCGCCGATTTTTAAAAGTAGATTGGCTGTGATGTATAGATTTATAATAGCATTTTCATTTGTTTTCTCCGTTCTCGGGGGGAATAATGAAGTAGTAGGTCAAGATCAAGGGCATGAGCAGCAGGCACACGAGGATCATGATGGACATGACCATGGTGCTCATGCAGACGGAGCACATGCAGAGGATTGCGGGCATCATGATGGTCCTTACGACCCAACTGCTACGGCACTGCATCACGTAGGAGATGCAAATGTTTACACGATTCTTGATGCTGTGAGGATTCCTCTTCCATGTATAGTATATAGTAGTGAGGATGGATGGCACTTTTTTATGTCATCTAAGTTTCATGCTGGGTACCATGATAATGGGCATGAGGCATATAAGCGATTTGTTCTTTTTGAAGGCAACTTGGCCCGTATCAAGGATACTTCTTTCCCAAATGAAGCGGTAGAGATCGGAGGATTTAATCACACAGAAGACGACAAGATATATGCATGCTTTAATGGTGCGCAGTATGAGATAGAAAAGAAGACCACTCTGGATGGAGGGTTGCTTGGGGGAGGCATTACCAGTTTCTGGGATTACTCATTGACCAAGAATGTTGTCTCAATGATTCTTGTATGTCTGTTTATGATATGGCTTTTTGGCAATGCAGCAGCAGGATATGTTAAGAGAAAAGGACAGGCGCCTAAAGGAATACAATCATTACTTGAGCCAGTTGTTCTTTATATCAGAGATGACGTGGCTATCCCGTTTATAGGAGAGAAGAAGTACGCAGGTTATATGCCTTTGCTACTTAGTATCTTCATTTTTATATTAGGCCTGAACCTTTGGGGTCAAGTCCCATTTTTTGGAGGAGCCAATGTAACCGGAAGTATTTCCGTAACAATGGTCATTGCGATCTTGGTTTTCTTGATTGCTAATTTCAAAGGAAACAAGCATTACTGGTCACATATTCTATGGATGCCTGGCGTGCCAGTATTTGTCAAGCCATTGCTCGCATTGATAGAGATCATGTCTCTATTTATCAAGCCTTTGACGCTTATGCTACGTCTTGCTGGAAATATCACAGCTGGACATATTGCAATTGTAAGTTTTATAGGATTGATTTTTATTTTTGGTAAGTCTGGAGAGAGCTTAGGAGGAGGAATTATTGGAGCCATACTATCCACACTATTGACCTTGTTTATGATGTCTATCGAATTAATCGTGGCATTCATTCAAGCATATGTATTTACACTGTTGACGGCATCGTATATAGGTGCAGCGACAGAAGAAGTTGAACATCATTAATTACACATAAATATTTATTCAAATGACTGGAACATTAGCAGCTATTGGAGCAGGATTGGCCGTGATTGGTGCCGGTATCGGTATCGGTATGATCGGGGGAAAATCTGTTGAAGCGATTGCAAGACAACCAGAAGCATCAGGAGATATCCGTGGTGCTATGATTTTGATGGCGGCCTTCGTAGAGGGTGCGGCATTGATTGCAATTCTTCTTTCAATCTTCATTCAGTAATAGCAGAAGTTTTAAGAAGGACAGCGTCGTAGCGGTTGGCTGCGACGCTCTCTAACTTGTTTCGATCATTAAAAAAAGAAAAGATATGATGTCTTTATTCCTTTTTGCTCCTTTTCAGCCGACACCAGGACTAGCCTTGTGGTCGTTGATTATATTTTTATTGTTTTGGTTTATCATGAAGAAGTTGGCTTTTAAGCCGATCATGGAGGCGCTCAGGAAGAGAGAAGATGATATCCAAAGTGCATTGGATGAAGCCAAGCTTGCCAAGCAGGAAATGTCTAACCTTAAGAACGAGAATGAACAATTATTACAACAAGCTCGTGAAGAGCGTGTAGCAATGCTCAATGAAGCAAAAGAGACGAAAAATAATATTATTGCTGAAGCTAAAGAAAAAGCGAAAAGTGATGCCAATAGAATCGTTGCGGATGCGCGCCAAGAAATAGAAAATCAAAAGAAATCAGCACTTGCAGAGGTGAAAAACAAAGCAGGCTTAATGGCTCTTGAGATCGCTGAGAAAGTAATCAGAAAAGAATTGCAGGGAGATAGCGCGCAGGAAGCATTTGTAAGTAAGCTCGTTGATGAAATCAGCAGTAATTAATAAAGAGATATAAAGATTTAATTATGTCTGTAGTAACAATCGCGTCGAGATATGCCAAGTCACTCTTAGAATTGGCTCAGGAACAAGGAAAGCTTGAGACTGTCAAGGAGGATATCGCTACATTCAATAGAGTATTGGAGAATAGAGAATTCGCACTTTTAGTAAAGAGTCCAATAATCCAAGCCGAAAAGAAAAGATCAATTTTCAAGGCCATTTTTGATGGCAAAATTGATGAACTATCTGCCGCATTCTTCGATATTATCATTAGAAAAGGCAGAGAGTCAGTACTTGGAGATATTGCGGCTTCTTTCGAAGAGCAATATAGAGTATCTCAGAATATAACTAAGGCGAAAGTGACAACGGCATCAGTGATGTCATCAAGCCAATTGGAACGTATCAAAGCAAGTCTTGCTGATCTGGACATCACTGGAACAGTGGAGTTAGAAACAGCCGAAGATCCTAACTTAATTGGAGGCTTTGTGCTAGAGATCGAAGACCGTCTCTATGATGCAAGTGTCAAGAATAAGTTGGCAGAACTGAAAAAAGAAATTTTGGATAACACGCTTATCAAATCGTTATAAAAAAGTAGAACATGGTTGATATTAAGCCCGATGAGATTTCCGCAATACTGAAGCAGCAGCTTTCAGGATTTAGTACAGCTACCGAATTAGAAGAGGTAGGAACTGTATTAGAAGTAGGTGACGGAATCGCACGTGTATATGGCCTCAGCAGCGTGCAAGCTGGAGAACTTGTAGAATTTGACACTGGGGTTCAGGCAATCGCCTTGAATCTTGAAGAAGACAACGTTGGTGTTGTTCTTCTTGGAGCCGTAACTGGAATCAAAGAAGGAAGTACCGTTAAGCGTACCAAGAAAATTGCCTCTATTCAAGTAGGCGAAGAAATGGTAGGGCGCGTTGTGAATCCTTTGGGTGAGCCCATAGATGGTAAAGGTCCTATAGGCGGAACGAAGTACGAGATGCCATTAGAGCGTAAAGCTCCAGGTGTGATCTATCGTCAGCCAGTAACCGAACCACTTCAGACGGGTCTTAAGGCAATTGATGCTATGATTCCGATCGGAAGAGGACAGCGTGAGTTGATCATCGGTGATAGACAAACAGGGAAGACAGCGATAGCGATAGATACTATTATCAATCAGCGCGAATTCTACGAAAGAGGAGAGCCTGTATTCTGTATATATGTTGCTTCTGGACAGAAGTCATCAACTGTTGCTCAAGTGCACAAAGCACTTCAAGATAATGGGGCGATGGATTATACTGTAATCGTATCAGCATCTGCTGCAGATCCAGCGCCATTGCAGTTTTACGCACCATTTGCGGGGGCTGCGATTGGAGAATTCTATAGAGATACAGGAAGACCAGCACTGATTATATTTGATGATTTGTCAAAGCAAGCAGTAGCATATCGTGAGGTTTCGTTGTTATTAAGACGTCCTCCAGGACGTGAGGCATATCCAGGAGATGTATTTTACCTACACTCAAGATTATTAGAGCGTGCTGCAAAAGTGATTGCTAATGATGAGATCGCTCAGAGTATGAACGACTTACCAGATAGTTTGAAGAACGCAGGTATCGTAAAAGGAGGAGGATCTCTTACAGCATTACCTATTATCGAAACACAAGCAGGTGACGTATCTGCATATATTCCAACCAACGTAATTTCGATTACAGATGGTCAGATATTCTTAGAGTCTAACTTGTTTAACGCAGGTGTTAGACCAGCGATTAATGTAGGAATCTCAGTATCTCGTGTAGGAGGTAATGCTCAGATTAAGTCAATGAAGAAAGTAGCTGGTACCCTTAAGTTGGACCAGGCTCAATATAGATCTTTGGAAGCATTCGCGAAGTTCGGATCAGATCTGGATGCTGCAACGCAATTAGTTCTTGAAAAAGGAAAGCGTAATGTGGAGCTATTGAAGCAAGCTCAATACTCACCAGTACCTGTAGAGAAGCAAGTTGCGATGATCTACTTAGGTACGAATGGTTTATTGAGAGATGTACCAGTGAATAAGATTAAGGAATTTGAAGAATTGTTTTTAGCGACTTTGGATTCTAAAGCGCCAGAAGCATTGGCAAGTTTCAAAGCTGGAAAGTTAGCTCCTGAAGCAGTAGATGCTGTTAAGAAGATTGCGGCAGAGTTATCTGCTACTTTTAAGAAATAAGAGTAAGAAATTAGTTAACGTGCTAATTTGCTAATTAGAATAAAATGTCAGGACAATTAAAAGAAGTAAGAGAGCGGATCACCTCGGTCAATAGTACTCAACAGATTACGAAGGCTATGAAAATGGTATCTGCTTCCAAGTTGCGACGTGCTCAGCAGGCGATTACAGAAATGCGCCCTTATGCTGATAGGTTAGATACGATTTTAAAGAATATTTTGTCCAATATGGAAGACGGAAGTGGTGGTTCTACATTTGGTGTAGAGCGTGAGATCAATAGCGCTTTAATGATTGTAGTTACTTCTAATAGAGGTCTTGCTGGAGCATTTAATACCAATGTTATAAAAGCTGCTGTTGCTAAGATTGACGAGGATTATAAATCTGTAAAAGCAGCAGGAAGGCTTACGATTCTATGTGTAGGCAAGAAAGGATTTGACTACTTCCGAAAGAGATATACTGATTGTACGATTGTAGAGGAATTTGTAAACCTATTTGAAGATCTTTCTTTTGAAAATGTAGCTACTGTTTCTCAGTTTGCAATGGATGGTTTCGCAGATGGAACTTATGATGTTGTGGATGCTTCATTCTCAAGATTCAAAAATGCTGGAATACAGTTTGCTGAATGCGAACAATTCTTGCCAGTTGCAAAGATTGAAGCAGAACCTGGAGAATCTAAATCTAAGACAGATTATATATTCGAACCAAGTAATGAGGAGTTGTTAAAGGAGTTAATTCCTACAATTCTTCAGACTACTTTCCAGAAGTATGTTCTTGATACGCATGCCTCAGAGCATGGTGCAAGGATGACTGCTATGGATAAGGCGACAGAAAATGCCAATGATATGATCAAGGAATTGAAAATATCTTATAACAAAGCGCGCCAAGAGTCTATTACCAGAGAGCTTTCTGAGATCGTAGCGGGTGCTGCTGCTTTAGGCGGATAGATTAGAAGCGCTGATGATAAGATACTCATAGGATCAAAGATCATTTACTTATTGCTGTGACCTAATTACCTACTCATCCTTTCGTTTGACCTCTCTGATAATCAGCCTGAGGCCTTTATAAGAATTGAAATAACTCCAAGTCCAATTTGTAAAAACAATTAGGGGATTTCTAAAGTCCACTAAGAGCATAAGGTGCAGAAACATCCATGTGAACCATGCAAGCACACCAGAGAACTTTAGAAAAGGAAGATCGACTACGGTTTTGTTTTTGCCGATAGTAGCCATAGTCCCGCGATCTTTATACTTGAATGGCTTCATTTCTTTACCCTCTGCAAGTAAATTGAAATTCTTTCCTAATTGTAATCCTTGCTGACCAGCTACAGAAGCTAACATAGGATGTCCAAGTTTGTTATTATCTGTTTCAATACTTGCAACATCTCCGATGGAGTAGATATTCTCATATCCGATTACTTGATTGACGGTATCTGTTTTTATTCGATGATGCTTATTCAAAGTGCCTTCTAAATTAGAGATGGGCACTCCTTGGACACCTGCAGACCATACTAATGTTTTTGAGTGAAATGTCTTTTTGTTAGTAGTCACCACATTACCATCATAGTCCTTAACTAAGGCGTCTAACCACACATTAATGCCAAGTTTTTTCAAGAATTTATAAGACTTATCAGATGCATTGCTGCTCATATTACTGAGAATGCGATCCGAGGCTTCTATGATATGAATCTGCATTTGACTAAGGTCCAGATCGGGATAGTCTTTGGGTAAAATATTCTTTTTTAATTCCGCTAAGGCTCCTGCTAATTCCACTCCTGTTGCGCCACCTCCGACGATTACAAAATTCATGTATTTATGTCTCTCTTCGACACTTGATAGATTAAGTGCCTTTTCAAAATTTTGAATGATAACACTTCGAAGGTCTAAGGACTCACGAAGACTCTTCATCGTATATCCGAACTTTTCTATGTTCTCATTACCAAAGAAGTTAGTAATAGCACCCGTAGCTATTACGAGGTAATCATAGTCTATTCTTCCAATATTTGTGATCGCTTGATTCTTGATAGTTTCAACTCCCTCTACATCAGCTAATCTGAAATGAAAGTGCTTTTTTCCTTTGAAGACTTTTCTAATCGGATATACTATGGAATCCGGTTCAAGGCCGGAACTTTCCACCTGATACATTAGAGGCTGAAATGTATGAAAGTTGTTCTTGTCTAACAGAGCACTCTGGTAGTGCTTACTATTAATTTCTTTCACAATTTCTAGACCAGCAAACCCGGATCCAACTACTACTATCCGAGGCAGGTCAATATTTGGAATGTTTAGATTGATACTGTTCATGTTCTTCTCTAATGCTTCATTGTTATAAAAGCTTACGATGTATATGGTTAATGAAAAGAGCACAAACCTATGTGGGTTCGTGCTTTGAAATTGTAGAACTTTAGTAAGATATTAGTTGGCTCTTGCTAAGACTCATCCAGTTCTTATCCGCAGTATTTATTAATATACTATGATCGTTTTCCGCCAGCCATAATTGTTTTGCGTCAAGT
Source organism: Saprospiraceae bacterium (assembly GCA_047634015.1). Taxonomy (GTDB): domain Bacteria; phylum Bacteroidota; class Bacteroidia; order Chitinophagales; family Saprospiraceae; genus JAJRXG01. The sequence continues at coordinate 12,363 of JBLIDB010000039.1, read as the reverse complement.
TCTACATTGTAAAGAAATAAGTAGTACTTGTTATCTTTTACTAGGAATTTATTTGGGTCGACACTGAACTTCGCTCCTACATAAGAGCCAAAGGCACAGTAACCTCTATACTGCGGAAAGTATTTATTATGGTTGGCGTCGAATGTTACTTTCTGATCGGTTGATGTGAATTAATAGATTACATTTCCGAATTCAGATTTGAACTCTTTATTCCCCGATTGTGCCAATCCTAAATCTAAATAGGACACCGGACTATATCCTTGTAGCTCAATATTGCTGTTATCAATATTGTTAGCGATTTTGTCCTGAGCGGATAATGTTGTACTGATAATTAAGATTGTCAGTACAAGCAATGATTTTATAATGTTCATTTTTATAGTTTTTGATGTTTTTTGAATTGCTTACTCAGTATTAAAATATTGCTCCTGAATTACCTTTCCTTCCGAATTCCAAACTCTAGTAATAATCTCATGCCAGAATACTTTGCTGTTATCTTTCATGTCGAAATCAAATGTGAATTCTGAAGCGGATACATTACCCTCTACAAAAGTATGGTGGTGAGTGATTCCGTTTACTTTGGAGATAGAACCAGTAAAACCTTCCATTTTGGTAATCATTTCGGATTTACCTGCTGTAGTACCATTTCCATAGTCTGAAGTACTTGCGGTATCGGCAAAAAAATCCGTCACAGCGCTAACTATATCGCCTTGACTTACTTTTGCATCCATTTTCGTTACCTGATCTTTAATATTCATCTTTTAATGTTTTATTGTGAATTAATACAATGCAAAGATGAATGATAGAAGAAGTTATATTAGTACAAGAAAGGCGCTACAAATTGTACTTTTTGGAATTGAACTCAGTCGGAGAAAGTCCTGAGTAATGCTTAAAGAATCTTGAAAAATGATTAGCCTCTTGGTATCCTAGTCTGTATGCTATAGCTGATATAGATTCACCCTCAATCATCATCAGTTTGGCTGTATTTATAATTTCGAGTCGGATCAATCTACCAAGGGAAGTATTCATCTTGGCTTGCACTTTCTTAGAAAGCGTTTTGATAGATAGATTCATTTTATTCGCGTAGAAGGCAAGGGACCGCTCATGTGTATGATACTTGCTCAGCAGTTCTAAAATATCTTGAGCGAATTGATCTCGATTTTAAAAATCGAAATTGGATCTAAATTGATTTGGAGTCTGTCCTGTTGCTTTTTTAAACACACGATTGAAATAGGCGTCATCTTTATATCCTATTTCATAAGAGATTTCTTGTATACTCTTGTCCGTAAACGCGATCTCTTTCTTATTCTCCTTTAGTTTTTTGATGCCCATTAGGTTTTTAACGCACATTCCGATCTTTTGCTTAACAAGAGCTTGAGCATTATAGCCACGATCATTTATAAGATCGACTAAATTGTCACCTGAAAGATGATTCATGAATTCCTTATCGATTATTTCCTTCGCGTCAAATATGATTTGATATTCTGCTTTATTTGCCTTAAACGGGTTCTGCCAATACCATTGCTTTGATGAGACATCAATAATATCTGCAGCGCTTTCAGTTATTATGGATTCTGATAAAAAGGCTTGGCATTCTTCGCATTCCGACAGGTCTACATATCCTAAAGCAATGAGATGTTTGAAGAGTGCTCTAACTTCGGAACTATAGAATTTCTGCTCATCTGAGAATTCAATTAGTCGCAATATAAAGTCTTCCAATAGGAATTTAATATACTGCCCTGACTCGAGGAAAATGGCCTTCTCCTGCCAGTCGTTATAATTTTCAAAGGCTACTTGAATACTTCCAGATCCCGATAGAATATGAACTAAAGTATGGCGCTCTATGAAGTATACTCTATTTATATTCGGAGTGATTTTTTCAACTTTGAGGATTGGTTTTAATACTTTTTGTGATCAAGTTTATTACTTGAATGTAGATTAGCAAATTCGATTGCCTTTAGCTCTAAGCGTTTTACTATCTCGGTAGACTTTAATCCATTGACGAAAGATTCTACTATAAAGAGAAGTGAATCAAGTTGAATTCCTAACTGATCATAATAAGAGGGATCTACAAATGATTTTTCTAACCGAGGTTTTGGGTCATCCAGAAACTTCATATTGGATTCCAACATCAATGTGATATTATCACCTTTTGTTTTTATTCTGACATCACCTTGTGTCTTCATAAGATGACTTATAAATGGAAGTAGTGGTTTTAGCTCTTTCTCAAATTGCAAGTTGTCGACTGTATCATACCAGAAACCAGGCTCTTTGTTTTCCTGAAAGCCGGTAAAAAGTTGTGACAAGAAACCCATTTTACTTTGAATCTGAGATGCAGGAAAATTCTTTCCTGGAATGGTCATCGTAAATAGAATCCGCTTAAAAACGGTGATGGTAGTTTTGGCGGATTTACGTTTGAGATTAATTTCTGAGATATAAAAACTGCCGTCTTTAATTGTTCCCTCAAGAACATCTTCCTCAATGTAACTATCTGCATTTATCAAGTTGGAGACCCTAACGATTCTCTTAACATCTTTCTTTTCTTGGGAGTATCTATATTGGATAGCTGGATGATGGACCTTCATAAACTCTGCCAACAATAGTGCCTTCATGTTTGCTTTTAGTTTACGAAAAGGTTCATAAATTTGGCATAATACATACCTCCAGCAAATAGACATGAGATTACAAAAGAAACAAAGATCCCTGGTCCAGTTGCGTCAGTGTATAGGAGAAATATGGAAGCAAGGATCGGAATGCCTGCAATGAAAAGATAACTGATCCCGCTTCCTTTCTTTAATTGAATTCGTTTTTCTTCTAGTTCTTGTAATGCAGTTTCTTCAATAGCAGGATCGATCATTGAACTTAGATAAAGCTCTTTCTGAAATCAAACTTTACTCTTAATCTGCTTTTTCAAAGCGAATAGCTCATCTCTCAACTGAGCTGCTGAAATAAAATCCAAGTCTTTGGCAGCTTTTTTCATCTTACTTTCTGTTACCAGAATCATTTTGGTAAGTTGATCCTTAGACATATAAGCCACAATTGGATCAGCGGCTATCTGAATCTCATCGCTTTCAAAATAGGGGCGCGCTTTCTTACCACGGACATCCAATATAGACTTTTGTGCCATGATTTGCTCCTTCGTTTTAGAGATCGTCGTTGGAGTAATATTATGCTTATCGTTGTGAGCCGTCTGAACTGTACGCCTTCGATTCGTCTCATCAATTGTTTGCTGCATACTTCTTGTAACTTTATCAGCATAGAAGATGACGAGACCATTGGAGTTTCTAGCAGCTCGTCCAGCGGTTTGAGTCAAGGACCGGGAATTTCTTAAAAACCCTTCTTTATCCGCATCAAGAATTGCTACTAAAGAAACTTCAGGCATATCAAGTCCTTCTCGCAGGAGATTAACCCCCACTAAAACATCAAACCCTCCTAATCTTAAATCTCTAATAATCTCCACACGATCCATCGTGTCCACTTCAGAGTGAATATATCGCACCTTGATATCAAGCTTTTGTAAATACTTGGTAAGTTCCTCAGACATTCGTTTCGTAAGCGTCGTAACTAATACGCGTTCATCCGCTTCTATTCTTTTATGTATTTCTTCAAGGAGATCATCTATTTGATTGATACTAGGACGGACTTGTATTGGAGGATCTAATAGTCCGGTAGGTCTCACGATTTGTTCTACCACGAGTCCTTGTACCTTCTCCAGCTCATAATCTGCGGGAGTGGCACTTACATAAACGACTTGGTTGATGACAGACTCAAATTCGTCAAAACTCAGAGGGCGGTTATCTATAGCTGAAGGCAATCGAAACCCAAAGTTTACCAGATTTAACTTCCTTGCCCTATCTCCGCCCCACATACCTCGAACCTGGGGAAGTGTGACATGACTTTCGTCAACAATCATCAGATAATCATCAGGAAAGTAGTCCAATAAGCAGAATGGCCTTGTTCCGGGTTTTCGACCATCAAAGAATCGGGAGTAATTCTCGACACCATTGCAGTAACCTAATTCGCGCATCATCTCTATATCAAATGTGACACGTTCTTTTACCCTCTTGGCCTCCACGATACGTCCTTCCTGAATAAAAAATTTCTCATGCGCATCAAGTTCCTTTTCTATCTGGCGTAATATGCCATTGAGTCTGTCTCTTGGTGCGACATATAGATTCGCTGGAAATATCGCAGCGATATCAATAGTATCATACCGCTTCCCAGATATGATGTCAATCTTTTCAATAGTTTCGATTTCATCTCCAAAGAAAACTACTCGGAATCCATATTCTACATACGGTAGATGTATATCAACAGTGTCTCCTCGTACCCGGAAAGTTCCTCTCTTAAAATCTATCTCAGATCGGGAATAAAGAGACTCTACAAGATCATATAGAAACCGATTACGGGACAAGGTTTGTCCCTTAGATATTCTAATAATTCCTGCTTTGAGATCCTCAGGATTCCCCATACCATAGATGCATGAGACGGAAGCCACGATTATGATATCTCTCCTTCCTGACAAGAGATTCGAAGTCGCTCGAAGCCTCAGTTTGTCAACCTCTTCATTGATCTGTAGGTCCTTCTCGATATAAGTATCACTATGCGTGATGTATGCTTCTGGTTGGTAGTAGTCATAATACGAGACGAAATATTCCACCGCATTATCTGGGAAAAATTCAGTGAGTTCAGCATAGAGCTGAGCTGTCAAGGTCTTATTATGAGTAAGTATTAGCGTGGGCCTGTTAAGATCTGCGATGACATTTGCCATTGTGAATGTCTTTCCAGAACCCGTAACTCCTAGCAATACTTGGGCCTTTTCTCCCTCCCTAATTCCTGCTGAGAGTTGTTTAATAGCCTCTGGCTGATCACCGGTTGGTATGTATGGGGATGTTAGTTTGAAGGCCATATATGCAAATTAAAAAATGGGACCTTAAATATCTCTAATCCCATGCTTACAACAACGGAATTGCAGAAATGATTCTATGCCTAATACAAAAGGAATTCGGAGAAAGCCAAGTCGTAAGTACTTCTATCTGTAATTTATAGCTGCTTATGCCAGATTCGCCTACTGCGCTCAGTATAGCTTTTTCAATTCTATAAATCCATTACCCTTTCTACATCAGGATCGAGTTTAGGCTGTGGACTCATAAGACTAATAACAATATAGACAGTCAGCGAAAGTACTAAGGCAAAAGCCCCCGCATCTATGGCATACGGCATGGCTATTTTGAATCCCTTTATTACAAATATCACAATTAGACTTGTTGCCATAGATATATTGGCCGCACTGGCAGTTCCTCGCTTCCAATTAAGCCCAAGGGTAACAACAGGAACAACAGCGGCAGCAAATATCCCCCAAGACATAGCACCGATCATAGCAATCAATTCTCCACTATTTATAGCAAAAAGGGCGGCCAGTATTGTTAAAACTACCGTTGTAATTCTGGCGACAGGAAGTTGTCTTTTAATCTTGATTCCCATTGCTTTCGGAATATCATGCATAATGGCAGCTGTACCAATATTGAGAAATGCTTCTGCAGTAGACATTATCGCTGCAAATAATCCAGCAAAAACAATTCCCGCTAACAAAGGGTGTGCATAATGTTGCAAGAATTGAGAAGCCGCTTGATCTGGACGCTCTAAAGGTGCATGCATACCGTTAAGCACTAGTGCACGCATAGCCAGTCCTATTCCTACCCATAATAATGCGCTAAATACGTAGCCCATAATTGTAACAGGTAAGATTTTCTTAGCATCACTGATCTTACGATTCATCATCATCTTAGTGATAACATGTGGTTGCCCTGCTCCTCCTAATCCAAACAATAAAAGCCAAGAAAGTGATCCAAACATTCCTAGTGTTCCCCAAGGCCCTATGGCTTCATGATCTCCTTCATAGACGATTTGATTCATTTCGAGGAGGCCATTATCGAAAGTAAATACCACTGTTATAAATACCAATATCGCAGCAACTATCATAATGCCTCCTTGTACCATATCCGTATATACAGAAGCAATCATACCTCCCGTCACACTATAAAACACCAATATCGAGCAAGAAATAAGCATGGCCGTTCCCAGTGTAATCGTCCCGAAATAAGTGCTGGCATTGAGAATATCAGCAAGTACTATTGACATGGCCAGTATTTGCGTAGCCAGATATCCTATCACTCCTATTATGATGGCAATCGCCAGCCATACCCTTGTTGCATTACTACCGTAGCGCTTATAAACTACATCAGGAAGGGATATGAATGTTCCAATATCTGCAAAGAGTCGTAGGCGCTTGCCAAGCATACTAAAACTAATGTTGAAGCCCATAATTGCTACTACCACCATCCAGAAACTACTCATCCCCATGGAGTATACCAATCCCGGTCCTCCTACGAACCCAAATCCACTCAACGTGGTAGAGAAAACGGCAAAGGCTGTAACCCATACTCCAAGGCTCTTGCCAGCCATAAAAAAATCACTTGCAGACTTAGTCTTGCGTAAAGCCCATATTCCAACACCTATGCATAAAAGCATATAGATGAATATGCATGTGAGTATGATCGGGTCTCTAAACTCTTCCATTCTTCCTTCTTTTTAAAATCAACTTGTATTTCTAACTTTCTGAGATACCCACGGCCTCGTGAAATTCCTTGATCTCATCATCACTGATGATCCAGTCTTCAAACTTTATAATATAGGTTAACGTAATAATTATTGGAACAAACCAAACACCTATGATCATCCAAGCAGTGGGAGCAGGCATAGATAATATAAATGGACCACCGTCATTTGCAACATAATTCCAATGGCTGACAACCATACAGGTATAAACCATCGTATAGAGACCTAAGCCAATCCATAACCATTTCTTCATAGGTGTAAGTTGTCCTTTCTTGCGATTTCCAAGAAATAAAAAACTTCCGAAAACGCCAATGACCGCTAATCCAAATAAGTATCCCATCCACCTCGTATGTGGAGCCTCGTCGATATTGGCTGTAGATATCATCATGCCTTTGAATTCTGGATGTGGTACACCAGTGGCATCTGGAATTGGTCCCCAGAAAGCAGCCATGGCAGTCAGCACAAGTAAACAGACAAGGCTAAAAAGCAAGATATGAATGGATTTCATTGAAGTGGAAGTTAGAGGTTGTTATCGATTGGTTTTGAGTCGATTGCTGAAAAGTTTTATTTTGAGCGAGGCGTGATGATAGAGTATAGCGGCAGCTACACGACAGAAGAACAACGATGCACAGGAAATATTTTTGCACAAGTAGGCCAAAGGATCAAATTATAACAAGCTCTTAGTGCACCTAATGTAGAAAGAACTTATGAAAGACGATCTCGAACATGTATATAATTGAATTGCTGCCACTTATTCACAGAGGACTTCCATCACCCTACATAGACCTATTCTAAACAAATAAGTCCTTTGTGGCATATTCATTGCTGCTTACCATTTCATTAAATTTGCATGAAATACGAGGTTTGTATGGATCACAGAAGAATGATTCGATAACGCTTCTTATTACAAAACAAAAGATACTCACCAACAAAACAGGAAACTTATAATACGATGAAGTGGATCATTCAATTTCTAACATCGAGCATAGGACGCAAGCTTATCATGTCATTGACAGGCTTGTTTTTGATTTTATTCTTAACAGTACATCTGATCGGAAATCTAACCCTACTAACTGGCGATGGAGGACAAGCCTTCAACGAGTATTCGGCTTTTATGGGTCATAATCCTTTGATTCAGGCTGTATCAATTGGCAATTTCTTTTTTATAATCCTTCATACTATCCAAGGACTTCTATTAGCATTCGCTAACAAAAAGGCTAAAGGATCCAAGTATGCAGTAACTCCAAAGAATAATACGTCATGGGCATCTAAGAATATGGCGCTTTTGGGATCATTGGTTTTAGCCTTTATATTGATGCACTTAGGGCATTTCTGGTATAAGTTTAAATTTTATGGACCGGATGGTTTGGCAAGAGTATCTTATGATGGAGGAGAATCTATGATCGATGCATACACAAGCGTTGTTACAATCTTGACGGAACCGATTTGGTTGGCAGCCTATCTCATAGGATTAGCGGTTTTGGCATTTCACTTAAATCATGGATTTGCCAGTGCTTTCCAATCATTGGGAATAAGGCATAAGAAGTATACACCTATCATCAATGGATTAGGCAAATTGTATTCGATATTAATTCCATTAGGGTTCGCTATAATCCCTATGTACTTATTCTTCACTCAACAATAAGAATTGATGGCACTCGATAGTAAAATACCAAAAGGAGATTTAGCAACCAAGTGGACTGAATATAAGTCTACCATGAATCTCGTGGCACCTAATAATAAGAGGAGAATAGAAGTAATTGTAGTGGGAACAGGTCTTGCTGGAGCATCAGCAGCAGCTACTATGGGAGAGTTAGGATATAAGGTGAAATGTTTCACATTTCACGATAGCCCAAGAAGAGCTCACAGTATCGCTGCTCAAGGAGGTATCAATGCCGCAAAGAATTATCAGAATGATGGAGACAGTGTTTATAGACTTTTCTATGACACCATCAAAGGCGGAGATTATAGATCCAGAGAAGCGAATGTGCATAGATTGGCAGAAGTCAGTCGTGATATAATAGATCAATGTGTAGCGCAGGGAGTACCTTTTGCTAGGGAATATGGAGGTTTATTAGCGAATAGATCTTTTGGAGGAGTACAGGTTTCAAGGACTTTCTATGCAAGAGGCCAGACGGGACAGCAGTTATTGATCGGCGCATATCAGGCATTATCGCGACAGATAGCATTGGGGAATGTAGAGATGTATAATCGGCATGAGATGCTTGATATCGTAAAGATTGATGGTAAGGCTCGTGGTATAATTGTAAGAAACCTTCTAACAGGTAAGCTTGAAAGATTTGCCTCACATTGTGTAGTCTTAGCTACTGGTGGATATGGAAATGTCTTCTATCTATCTACAAATGCCATGGGTTCGAATGTTACTGCTGCATGGAGAGCAGTCAAGAGAGGAGCCTTAATGGCCAATCCTTGTTATACGCAGATACACCCTACTTGCATACCTGTCTCAGGAGATTACCAATCTAAGCTGACCTTGATGTCTGAATCATTGAGAAATGATGGGCGTGTCTGGGTGCCTAACAAAGTTGAAGATGCAAAGGCGATTCAAAAAGGCCAGAAAACAGGTTTAGACATAGCAGAAGCAGAGCGTGATTATTATTTGGAGCGTAGATATCCTGCATTTGGTAATCTTGTGCCTCGAGATGTGGCTTCAAGAGCAGCAAAGGTGGCGTGTGATGAAGGGAAAGGAGTTGCTCCAACAGGGTTGGCTGTCTATTTAGATTTTGCTGACGCAATTGAAAGATATGGTAGTGCAGAGGCACATACTAAAGGAATTCATAACCCTTCTAAGCAGCAGATTACCGAGTTTGGAGAAGGAGTAATAAGACAAAAGTATGGGAATCTCTTCCAGATGTATGAGAAGATCACTGGAGAAGATCCTTATATAATGCCAATGAAGATCTATCCGGCGGTTCACTATACTATGGGAGGACTATGGGTAGATTATAATCTGGAAACAAATGTTCCCGGACTATTTGCTTTAGGGGAAGCTAACTTCTCCGATCATGGAGCGAATAGATTAGGAGCCTCAGCATTGATGCAAGGATTAGCAGATGGATACTTTGTAATTCCATATACTATAGGACAGTTCCTTTCGAATGAAATTAGAACACCTAAATTTAACACAGATCTTCCAGAATTTGAAACAACTGAAAAAGATGTAGTATCTCGTGTTGAGCAATTGGTATCTGTTAAAGGAAGCCAGTCTGTAGAGTCATTTCACAGAAGACTGGGTAAGATCATGTGGGAGTACTGCGGAATGTCTCGTACGGCAGATGGATTGAAAAAGGGTATTCAATTGGCCCAAGAACTCAGAGCGGAATTTTATAAAGATGTTTTTGTTCCTGGAGTATCGGATGAATTTAACCCAGAATTAGAAAAGGCATTGAGAGTTGCTGATTTTATAGAATTAGGTGAAGTGATGATGAATGACGCACTCGATAGGAATGAGTCTTGTGGAGGTCACTTTAGAGAAGAATACACCGAAGGAGGAGAAGCGAAAAGAGACGATGAGAACTATAAGTATGTTGCTGCTTGGGGTTGGTCAGATGATGGTAATCACCCATTGAGCAAGGAGGATTTAGTATTTGAAAATGTTGAATTGAAGACAAGAAGTTATAAGTAATAAGCCATGAAGATTAACCTAAAAGTCTGGAGACAAAAAAACAATAATGACAAGGGTCATTTTGATACGCATCAAGTGGAGGCTAGTGAACACATGTCTTTTTTAGAGATGATGGACGTCTTGAACGAAGAACTCATTTCTGCACGGAAAGAACCTGTGGCTTTTGAGCATGATTGTCGTGAGGGAATATGTGGGTCATGTAGTATGGTAATCGATGGTAGGCCACATGGTCCTCAGACAGGGACTACCACTTGCCAGCTTCACATGAGGCATTTCAAAGATGGAGAAACAGTAGTGGTAGAGCCTTGGCGTGCAGCGGGTTTTCCAGTAATAAAAGACCTCGTTGTAGATAGATCTTCGTTTGATAATATCATTCAGGCAGGCGGATATATATCTGTAAACACTGGTCAAGCTCAAGATGGTAATGCCACGCCAATTGAAAAAGATATTGCAGCAAGAGCAATGGATGCTGCAGAATGCATAGGGTGTGGCGCTTGTGTCGCAGCTTGTCCTAACGGTAGTGCAATGTTGTTTACAGCTGCCAAGGTTGCCCATTTAGGGACTTTGCCTCAAGGGAAAGTAGAACATACAAAAAGGGTGAGATCTATGGTGGCCCAAATGGATAAAGAAGGTTTCGGGTTCTGTTCAAATATAGAAGCTTGTGAAGCGGAATGTCCGAAAGAGATTAGTACTGATAATATTGCGATGATGAATAGAGAATACCTTAGTGCATCTATTGTAGCAGAGTAAATCTCTTTATTAAAGATTAATTACAAGGGAAATTGCCAATGGTGATTTCCCTTTTTTATTAGTATAACGCTATTTTGAAAAGTTGCGTAGCAATGCATTCAAAACAGATAGTTAAACTAATCCCGCTTTTTTAGTGGGATCTCAAGTTTAACACCTTTTGTTTTTTAGAAAATCAATAAGTCCATTTTCTTCTTGTATTTCACCTTTTTCGTTACTAAGAATTAGAAAGACACTTGCTCCTTTTTCTTTTTCGAACAGCATCCATTTCTTCTTATTTGCTTTTCTGGCCGCTGAAATATATTTCTTTTTGCCTCGATAGGAGAGAGGCTTGACTTGTATTGCCGCTATCAGAATTCCGTCTTCTAAAACATTAAAATCTATGCCATAATTAAAATCAGACCAAGCATCCGATTCTTGATATTCTAATTCGGGGAACTTGCATTGTAGATAGGTTATTGTGTTTTTTTCTCTTACTCTTCCATTCCAAGTGTCAACTATAACTCTTTGTAAAAAGATCTTTGTACACACTTTGTGTTTAAAATTTATGCTTGTTGCTTTTAAGGCTTTCTGAAAGAATCGAATTCTATTTTCGATTGACTCCCAAGACCGACCATATTCAAGATTCAGCTTTTTAAGTGTTGGTTCTAAAGATTTATGCTTTTTGCCAAGTATTTTAGGCACATCTGGAGTGCGTAAAAGCAAACGTGCTTCCTTTTCTTGAAGGAGATCTATAAGAATGTCTCTTTTATCACCAGAATCAAAATAATAAGTGACCCAGTTATCAAGAGTAGTAAATGGTTGTCGGGCAATCAAATGTGAAGTATACCCAATAGACCAAGGATGATTCACCTGGCACTTATTCCAAGTTGCGTTGGTTTTTTGAAGTGAGATATTATCAATTAGAGCATCTTGAAATTTCATATCAAAATAATACTTAGTCGGATTTCTTTAAATTTTTTGTTGGTTCCATCCCTAATTTTAACTATTTTATGGTAAAATTACAGCAATTCAGCGTGAGTACGCCTAATCTTAAGATAGAAATAGTGTATTTCGTCAGCGGCAAAGGAACCCTCTTCCATACTGGGTTAAGTATTCATTGAGGGGATATTTTCTACATTAATTAATTATCGGTATTAAAGAATCCTAAGCGTTATTGCCTTAGGTTCTATAATTGTTATTAGGAGGTCAGTATCGGTAATTGTATTTGGATTTTTGTGGCGCTATTGGTAAGGAATCAAGCATCGACAATGCCGAACAAAAGTATTCCCATAATTTGCGAATACTGATATTGATGTCTTTTCGGATTTGTATTGATTTATTGTGTAACTGATCAATAAGATGTGCTAAATGGA